>JAILZF010000067.1 GCA_023512635.1 Alicyclobacillus sp.
CGGAGGGGTGTATAAGAGACAGGCAGTACGTTGACCGCCCAGCAGCCGGAAAACAACGTGGTACGCGTCACGGTACAGGCGATGGCGGCCATCCTCGGCGGCACACAAAGCCTGCACACCAATGCCCGCGACGAAGCCCTCGCCTTGCCTACCGCGGCGGCGGCACGGCTGGCTTTGCGCACGCAACAGGTCCTGGCGTACGAATGTGGTCTGACGGAAACGGTTGATCCGATGGCCGGAAGTTACTACGTTGAGGCGCTGACCGACGCCATCGAGGCGCGCGCCTGGCAGTACCTGCAGGAGATTGACCGCATGGGCGGGGCGGTGGCGGCTGTGGAACAGGGTTACATGCAGCGGGAGATACAGCGGGCTGCCTACGCGACGCAGCGTGCCATCGAGTGCGGTGACAAGGTGGTGGTCGGGGTCAACCGCTTTTGCAGCGAGGAGCGGGAGCCTCCGCCGCCGCTGTTACGGGTTGACCCGGAGCTCGGCCGCCGTCAGGCCATGCGCTTGGCACAGTTGCGAAGCCAACGTGCAGGAGCGCCAGTGGCTGCCGCGTTGGCTGAGCTGCGTACAGCGGCAGAAGACCCGTCTGTCAACCTGATGCCGTATATCCTGCAAGCGGTCCGCGTGTACGCCACGTTGGGGGAGATCTGCGACACGCTGCGCAGTGTGTTTGGCGAGTACAGGCCGTAATGGCGCCGCTGCTGGCGCGATTCGGTAGAGATGCGGGGAGGGGCAGTGCGTGGAACGAATTCGCGTCCTGATTGCCAAACCAGGGTTGGACGGCCATGACCGTGGGGCACTGGTGATTGCGCAAGGCCTGCGCGATTGTGGAATGGAGGTGGTCTATAGCGGTCTCCGGCAGACGCCAGAGCAGATTGTCCAGACCGCTCTTCAGGAAGACGTCTCATGTATTGGCTTGTCGAGTTTGTCAGGTGCGCACTTAGAGTTGTTTCCTGAAGTGGTGCGTTTGCTACGTGAACGGCAGGCCGACGACATCCTTGTGATTGGCGGCGGCATCATTCCCGAAGAGGATATCCCAGCCCTGCATGCGGCGGGCGTGGCACGTGTCTTCACCCCCGGCACGCAGATTACAGAGGTCGCTGAGTTCATTCGCCAACAACTGCAATCGCGCCGTGCACGTCCGCAACCGCTGTGGCAAAAGCTGGTCCAACGGCTCGATCACATTGGGATTGCGGTCCCTAGTGTCGCGTCGGTGCTGCCGTTTTACAACCAGTTGCTGGGGCTGCCAGTCATAGCAGAGGAGGAGCTCGCTGCGCAAGGGATACGCCTGGTCTTTTTGCAGGCGGGTGACATCGAACTGGAATTGCTGGAGCCATTGCGACCTGACACGCCAGTGGCGCAGTTTTTGCAAAAGCGGGGTCCCGGGTTGCACCACGTGGCTTATGCAGTCGACAACATCGCCAATGCTTTGGCTGGGTTACAGGCAGCAGGGGTACCGTTGCTTGATGAACAACCGCGGCGCGGGGCACGCGGCAAGTGGATTGCCTTTCTTCATCCGAGTGCGGCGCAGGGCGTTTTAACCGAGTTGGTGCAACACCCGGATGAACCCTCGCCGGGAACAGGACGGTTGGAGGGGGCACCACAATGAAGGATTCGCAGGCCCTAGACCGCAAGCTGTTTGAGTTGCAAGACCGCCGCCGCCGCGTTGAACTGGGCGGGGGGGATCAGCGCATCTTGCAGCAGCACGAACGCGGCAAATTGACGGCGCGGGAACGCCTGGAACTGCTGCTCGATCCGGGGTCGTTTCGGGAGCTTCATGCGTTCGCCCAAACACGCCACGGGTCTGAACGTGACCTGTTGGAGGCACCGGGAGAAGGAGTGGTCACTGGCTACGGCGCGGTGGACGGGCGCAGGGTGTTTGTGTTTGCTCAAGACTTTACCGTCTTTGGTGGTGCTCTGGGCGAGGTGCATGCACAGAAAATCGCGCGGGTGATGGACTTGGCCGCGCAAACCGGGGCGCCGCTGGTGGGGTTGAACGACTCTGGCGGGGCACGGATTCAGGAAGGCGTCGTCGCGTTGGACGGGTATGGCCACGTCTTTTACCGCAATGCAGTCTACTCGGGTGTGATCCCGCAAATTTCGGTCATTCTCGGACCGTGTGCAGGCGGAGCGGTGTACTCGCCGGCCCTGACTGATTTTACAGTGATGGTAGAGGGCACCAGCCAGATGTTTATCACCGGCCCGAAGGTCATCGAATCGGTTACAGGCGAGCGGATGGATCAGGAAGGTCTCGGCGGGGCGCGTATACACGCTAGCGTCAGCGGCGTGGCACAGTTTGCAGTAAGTTCAGAGGAAGAGGCGTTGGCGTTGGTACGCCGTCTGCTCAGTTTTTTGCCTGGGTCCAACCGCGAAACCCCTCCGCACTGGCAGAGACCCTTGCCAACGACGCCAGACGAGGCGCTGTTGACGCTTGTCCCGGCTGACGGTAGCCGTGTGTACGATGTCAAAGAGGTCATTCACCGGCTCTTGGACGATGGCGACTTCTTGGAAGTGCATGCAGACTTCGCTCGGAACGCGGTGATCGGCTTTGGCCGTTTGGGCGGGCGTGTGTGCGGGGTGGTGGCCAACCAACCCAAGGTGCTGGCCGGTGGCTTAGACATTGACGCTTCAGATAAAATGGCGCGCTTTATCCGCTTTTGTGACGCTTTTCAGATCCCGCTGATCACGCTTGTCGACGTGACAGGTTTTATTCCAGGGGTCAAACAGGAGCACGGCGGCATCATTCGCCACGGCGCGAAACTGTTGTATGCTTATTCAGAAGCCACCGTCCCGCGCATCACGGTGATTTTGCGCAAGGCGTACGGCGGCGCCTACGTCGCCATGAACAGCAAAGCCATCGGTGCCGACCTGGTGTACGCTTGGCCGATTGCCGAAATCGCCGTCATGGGACCTGAAGGAGCAGCTAACGTGATCTACGCCAAGGACATTGCGCGCAGTGCCCATCCGGAGCAGGTGCGACAACAGCGGATTGCGGAATACCGTGAGCGGTTTGCCAACCCGTATGTAGCGGCTGCTGCCGGGATGGTTGATGACGTCATTGACCCGCGCGACACTCGCCGCGTGCTTGCGGAAGCGCTTGCCTGGCTAAGCGGCAAACAGGTGCAACGGCCGGCGCGTAAGCACGGCAATCCCCCGCAGTGACACCCCTGGTTTCTTGGGCGGAGGTACGCGCACTGCTGCTCGACTTGCTAGCCATCCCAAGTCCGTCCCGGCGCGAAGCGGCCCTTGCCGCCCGTTGTGAGCAGGAGTTGGCAGCGTGCGGATTTCGCGTGGTACGTGACGGGGCCGGGCAGCACCTGAAGGGCGAAACAGGGAACCTGGTGGCCACCCTGCCTGGACGCCCCGACCGGCCCCCGTTGCTGCTGTCAGCACATCTCGATACGGTGGCCGCTGCCGCGGCGAGTATTCCAACCCTGACTGACGACGGAAGGGTTTATAGCGGCAATGGCCAGCCCCTAGGTGCTGACGACAAGGCTGGGGTAGCCGTTGTGCTGTTGGCTGCTCGCCGCCTCGCTCACAGGCGAGGAAAGATGGGCACCTTGCAGGTGGTGTTGACGGTTGCCGAAGAACTGGGTATGCTGGGAGCCCGCTACCTGGACCGCAGCCTGCTGCAGGCTCGAGCAGGCTTGGTGTTGGATGCCCCAGGCCCGGCGGGAACGCTGGTCACGAGCGGACCGAGCCATACCGCTTGGCAGCTCTCCTTGCAACCCCGTGCAGTCTGGGGGACGGCGACGCCTACCAGTGCAGCGCGCCTAGCCGCCCAAGGGTTGACCGAGTGGCGCAAGCGCCTGCCGGCAGACTGTGTCTTGGCAACGCACGAATTTGCAGGCGATGGGGAGCGGTTGCGGGTTTCGGGGGAGCTGCGTTGCCGCAGTGACTTTTTGCTAGAGCAGGCACGGGCGGCCGCGGTGGCAGCGTTTGCCGCAGTGGCGGCTGGCCGCTGGCAGTGCAAGTGGCAGTGGCAATGCTTATGTCCCGCTTATGACCTGCCCACCAACCACATGCTGTGCCGGACGGTGGCCTCCGCCGTACAGTCTGCCGGATTAACACCGCGCTGGGCGCGTGCAGAGGCGGGGTGTGATGCCAACGTGTTTGCCGGGTACGGCATTCCCTGCGTGAACTTGGCGGTGGGTTGTCAACACATGCATACCAGCCGTGAGACCGTTCACTTAGCGGACGTCGCCGCCTGTACCCATGCCGTGGTGCACTTTTGTACAGATGCAGCCTGGTATCTTCCTGGCGGACTGGGTTAATCCCGTGGACTTCCCCTGACCTGGTTGCTGCATTGACGGACCATGGGGCGTGTGCATCACACTGCATCGCGCTGCCGCTGCTGTTGCAGACTAGCGAAGAGGTGAACCGTCGTCACCGACAGCAGCGGGCGGGTCCAACGGAGGGTCTGCCGCTGCATAGCCGTAAAAGAGTGGGGAGGCTAGGCAGCATGGCAAGGCTACACGATGGACATAAAAAGGCAACGGTCAAACAGGCTGGGGTGCGGTGGTCTGGGGGCTTATCCCAGTCTTCTGCCACCACGGGGGCCGGACAGCCGACGCCCTCGCAGGCACGTCGGAAGCAAGCTGGTGAACTAAGCACAGCGAGTTTGACGCTGATGGGTGTAGGGGGCATTATTGGGGCCGGGTTTTTCCTGGGAAGCGGACAACCGATTCACTTGGCTGGGCCTGGGGTGTTGCTGGCGTTTTTCGCTGGTGCCCTGCTGACAGCGCAGGTCGTCGGAGCCTTAGCCACCATGGCAGTGCATCACCCGGAAGTGGGAGGTTATGAGCTCTATCCACAATTGTTCTTAGGGCGATGGGCCGGTTTTGTGCAAGGGTGGACGTATTACTTGACCAGTATCTTGACCATTGCCAGCGAAGCGGTGGCCATGGCGTTGTTTGTGCGCGTGTGGTGGCCTGCGTTGCCTTTGCACGTAGCGGCCACCGTGTTTGCTGGCGTGATTATCATCATCAATGCCTTAGGGATGCGCAGCTTTGCACGGATTGAAACCGTCATGAGCGCGGTGAAAATCGCAGCCCTGTTGACCTTTATCGCGTTTGCTGCGGGGGCCTGGGCCGGTTGGTGGCACCATGTCGTGACCGCGCCAGCGAGCAGGCCGCAGGGGGTCGCGGGAACACCGGGCAGTACGGGAGGCTGGTTCCCTACCGGAGCCGGTGGTGTGTTACGGAGTATGTTGATTGTGGTGTTTGCATACGCGGGCATTGGCGTGTTTGCTTCTGCTGCCGGGCGTGTACGCTCCCCGCGTATGATCGACCGCGCCGCCTGGTGGACGGTCGGCTTGCTCGCCGGCTTGTATATGGTCTCTGTTGGTCTGCTCCTGCGGTTGGTTCCGTGGCAGCAGGTGTCCACCCAGACCAGCCCGTTCGTCTATGCTCTACAGCAAGCGGGAACAGGTTGGTTGGCCCAGACACTAAACGGTGCGATTCTGGTCGCAGCGTTTAGTGTCATGGCTGGAGCGCTTTACTCCGCCGACGAGACCTTAGCAGGTTTAGCTGGTGACGGGCACGCACCGGCTTGGTTAGGGCGACGCACGGCTGCGGGGACCCCGCGCCGTGCCTTGCTGGTCTCAACGTGTGCCATTTTGGCTGCATTATGGTTATCCGCCTGGTTACCGGCCAATGTGTATAATGTCTTGATATCTGCTTCCAGTTTCTTTACCTTTTTGAACTGGTTCATCTTACTCTGTGCGTTTTTAGCATGGCGGCGGCGGGCCGTCCCAGGCGCGTTTGTGTCACGCTTGGCGTTTGGCCAGCCCATCTCGACCTACCTAGCGATGGCTGGGATTGTCGCATTGGCGGCGTTTGCAGCGACAGACCACGACCAGCGTGTAGGCTTGTACGCCGCGGCTGCCATGACCGCCGTGGTGGTGATGGCCTATGCAGGGTTACGACGCGTACGCCGGCAGGGTGAACCAGCAGAGAGGAGGCCGGAGGAGTGAATGGACCTGCTGCACCATCGTCCACAAACCCTGTACAGCCTTGGAGTAACCAGGCAGGGGATACCGCACGTGAGCGGATAACGTCCAGGGAAACGGTCTATCAAGGCGGTTTTTTGCGATTAGAGCGCTGGACCGTCCAGTTGCCTGACGGCCGTCAGGCAGACCGCGACATTGTCCGGCATCCGGGAGCCGTCGCTATCCTGGCTGAACCTGTTCCAGGAAGCGTGCTTTGTGTGAAGCAATTTCGGCCAGCCACAGAACAGTGGCTGTTGGAAATTCCTGCGGGAAAATTAGAACCTGGTGAGCCGCCAGAGCAGTGCGCACGCCGGGAACTGGCTGAAGAAACCGGCTACCAGGCGGATTCATGGCAGGCGTTGTATTCGTTTTACACCAGCCCGGGGTTTGCCGATGAGCGGATTACCTTGTTTTATGCCACAGGGCTGACACCGGGAACCGCCCAGCCGGACGCAGACGAGTTTGTCGAAGTTATGACCCTGACGCGGGAGCAGGCCGCTGCGGCTGTGGCAGCAGGGGACATCACCGATGCCAAGACATTGGTTGCCCTTTTATGGTGGTTGGCCCAGCCACAGAAAAACGCATGATGCGCTTGTTTTATGGCGATTTTCACATCCATGTTGGGCGGTCGCAAGGGCGGCCCGTAAAAATGGCAGCTGCCGCGTCATTGACGCTCGACGCCTTGGTGGCTCACGCCCAAAACCAAAAAGGTCTGCATCTGGTCACGGTCATTGACGGCGTTTGCCCGCCCGTCTTAGCAGAAGTGCAAGAACGCGTCCGCGACGGCCGTTGGGCCGCCGTATCGGGAGGGGGTTATGCCGTACCGCCAGACCCCCAACACCCGGATCGCCCGCCCTTGGTGGTGGTGCTTGGGGCAGAAGTAGAAGTCAGCGGACCACGTGGCGGTGCCGCGCATTTTGGTTGTTGGTTTGGCGAGGTTGAAGCGGCCGCCGATTTTGCTGCTTGGCTGGCCACGGTACAGACCAATCC
>JAILZF010000068.1 GCA_023512635.1 Alicyclobacillus sp.
GGCTGGGAGTGCTCGTCGAGCGCCAGCAGAATCGACTCTGATCCAGCAATGGAACCGAACATCTGTAAGACCAAATCCGACAAACAGTCACCGTCGCGGTTGAGCGCCGGGATCACCAACGGCTCTCCTGCCCGTACTAACAAAAGAGCGTACGTCGCATCAATCAGCTGCGGTTCGTAAGCGACCTGCGGATACCGCCCGGCGGCAGCGTCTAATTCCTCTTTGAACATCCCTTCGTACACCGGACTGACGGTAAACTTAGGCCCGCCAAACACCTTGGCCCCCATACGTTGGGCCAGCTGGAACGCGTATTCTGCAACCCCCCGGCATACCTTACGAGATACTCGCTCGGTACGAAACGCCCATTCATCTCCATCCGCCGATTCCCGCCATTCCTTGGCGCCGTAAGCGTCGTCCACTGCCATCCGGACTACCGAGATAGGGGCAAATACGCCCACCGGCGGGGCTATGCCGGGGATACGCCGGCCTGTCCGCACAATCACGGTCCCGTTGATCTCTTTGCGTAAAATGGCGTTGGGACTGCCCACATCATCTTTGCTCTCCGGTGTGATGGTGGCAGCTTTTAACCCGTAACGGTACTCCGTCATGGCTTGGGCCGCTTCATACACCACTTCGTTGTTTGTCTTACGCCGGTTCTCCAGACTCAAGTCAAAGTGCAACAGCTCCAAAGGGCTGCCAATGACACTGGGATCAAGGACGCGCAACGCTTCCGCCAACAACTCTTGACCGGTCTGGTCACCTTCCATGACAACAATGGTTGGACTGGACAACGCAACCCCTCCTCACAAAGGAGTAGTTTACCACAGGGGGGATCTTTCTCACAGTGTTTCCCACCGCCCTCATACGCTATCGTGATGTGCCGGCACGGGGGTGGGATGATGTCCGACTGCTTGGAGGCAGTTCGGTTGTACTTCGAGGAGCGCAATCGACTTTGGGTCCACGGTGACCCTGCGCCCTTGCAGCGCATGGCGGCGGCAGGGGCGCGTTGGTGGGAGCGTACCTGGCAGACGTTTGCCTGCAAACAGCGTGCGTTAAAGGCCAGACAACAGCGGATTGTGCGGGCGCACACCGTGCTACGTGTAGACCCGCCCGTGCTGGACGCAGGCGGCGTTCAGGCTCGAATTTGTGCGGAAGAAACGGTCTTGTGGGTGTATCCAGACGGCCCCGACTTCGCCGTAGAGAGCCGCGTGATCCGGCACCTGCAACAGTGGGTGCAGCAACGCGGACGGTGGCATTTGGCGGACGCGTGGGAGGCGGATGAGCAAACACCCCTGCCCGTGGGTCAAGAACCCGTTCTGTCTGAGCACCATCTTTCGTCGGGCCCGACAGACACGCTTACAGAGCGCAGCAGGTCCGTGCCCAGGCTCCAGTACGACCGCATACGTGCCTTGCGCTATGCTGACTTATGGTGGAACCGCGCACACCCGGGGTTTGTCTTTTTGGCGGATGACTGCACCAACTTTGCGTCGCAGTGTCTGTGGGCGGGTCAGATGCCGATGTCCTTGCACCCTTCTCGCGCTGTTGGCTGGTGGTACCGTTGGGGTCAAGGCCGGCAACCGCCTGATTGGAGTTACAGCTGGACCACCGCACATGCGCTTTTTATGTATCTGACGTTGCGTGCGGGGGCAGAAGAAAAAGCAGACGCACGCGAACTGCGCATCGGCGATTTGGTGTTTTACGATTGGGACGGCACTGGTCGGCTCCATCACACCACCGTGGTGACTGATTTTGATTATGCGGGCGATCCGCTGGTCAACGCACACACAGTAGCGAGTTACCGCCGTCACTACCGTTACCTTGACAGCCGTGCCTGGACTCCACAAACCCGGTACAGGTTTGTCCATGTGCCCGACCGTATCCCTTGACCCTCGTCATTTGACAACCCCAGGACAGACGGGCGCAGCGTGGCCTGCGCATCCGTCTGCCTGGCCAGTAGATTGTGTTACACTACGGGCAGAAAAACCGCCATTGGGCCGGGCGAGCAAGGGAAAAGAGGGGAAAGGTTTGTTTCATATTGTCTTGGTAGAACCTGAAATCCCTGCCAATACGGGCAACATCGCGCGGACGTGTGCAGCCACTGGCTGTGTACTGCATTTGGTGCGTCCACTCGGTTTTTCCACGGACGACAAGCAACTCAAGCGGGCAGGTTTGGATTATTGGCACCTGCTGGACGTTCGCTACCACGACTCATTACAAGAGCTTTGGGACAAGCATCCTCAGGGGCGGTTTTTTTACACGGAGACCAAAGGCACCATCTGTTATACGGACGTTGCTTTTCAGCCAGGAGATTTTCTAGTGTTCGGCAAGGAAACCCGGGGTCTCCCGGATGAGGTCTTGCAACGAAATCTAGATCGGGTTTTGCGCATCCCCATCCGCGCTGGGGCGCGATCCCTTAATTTGTCGAATGCGGTGGCGATTGTCGTCTTTGAGGCTTTGCGCCAGCAGGGTTTTTCAGGATTGGTGCGCTCGGCACAGCCGTGATACGTACCTCGGGGAGACGGATGGTCTCCCGATGGTCTTCTGTCAAACGGATGGTCTGCATACAGGTCAACCTGATGACCGTCAGAGGGGGAGTGGCCGTGTGCGTTCGAGCTTTGTTGTTCGATCTGGATGGCACCTTGTTACCGTTTAATCACCAGCGGTTTATGCAAGGGTATTTTCAAGCCCTCATTCCGGAAATCGCGGCGCTGGTCGAGCGGGATCGCATCGTCCAGCAAATCCTGCAAGCAACCGAGTACATGGTCTCCAACGAAGACCCGTACCTGACCAACCTCGAGGTGTTTAAACAACGCTTTTTCCAAATCACGGGGTTGCGCGAAGCGGACATTTGGCCCTTGTTTGAACGGTTTTACGAGAGAACTTTCATATCTTTGCAAGCATTGACAGAACCTACCCCGATTGCCCGGGAAATTTGTCGAACGGCGCAGGCTAAAGGGTATTCCTTGGTGCTGGCGACCAATCCGATTTTTCCGGAGGCGGCGATTCGCCACCGCATGGCGTGGGCAGGCATTGACGATATCTCGTTTGCCCTGATCACCACGATGGAACAGATGCATTTTTGCAAGCCGAACCCAAAGTATTACCAAGAAATTGCAGAGCGGTTGCAGGTACCGCCCACAGCGTGTGTGATGTTTGGCAACGACGTGCAGGAGGACGGGGCGGCTGGCAAACTGGGCATGCAGACGTATCTGGTCATAGACGGGATGATTGACCACGGCGGGGATCGTGTGGAGTTTACGTATCAGGGAAGCCTGGCGGATGCCCTGGCTTGGGTTCAGGCGTTGCCAGAGCTTGCTTGAATGCTTGAAGGAGCTGTCTGGTCAAGGGTCTGTCCGGGCAGCCGGCGAGCGGGGGAGGGAGTCTGGTCTCGCCCCGCTCGTGACACCCTGATGGATGGTCCGTGTTCAGGATAGGTTACTTGACAATATGGATGGGTGTCCCTAGGCCGACCTCGGCCGCTTCCATCACCATCTCCCCCAGGGTCGGGTGGGCATGAATGGTCAGGGCCAGGTCCTCCAGCGTTGCCCCCATCTCAATGGCTAAGCCCAGTTCAGCAATCAGGTTGGACGCTTCCACGCCAATCACCTGGGCGCCCAACAGCACCCCGCTCTGCTTGTCGGCTATCAGTTTGACGTAACCGGCGTCGGCCGACAGCGCCACCGCCCGGCCGTTGGCCGCATAGGGGAAGCGGCCAATCGCCAACTCCCCGGCCTGGGCCTTGGCCTCCGCCTCACTGAGGCCCACACTGGCAATCTCCGGGTCAGAGAAGACCACGGCAGGGATACACCGGTAGTCGATGGCACTGGCTTGGCCGGCTATCGCCTCGGCCGCCACCTTGCCTTCGTAAGAGGCTTTGTGCGCCAAGGCCGGCCCGGGCACGATATCGCCGATGGCAAAGATGGACGGCGCACTGCTGCGGCCCTGGGAGTCCACCACCACCAGCCCGCGCTCGTTCAGCTGCACGCCAGCCGCCTCCAGGCCCAGCTCGTCGGTGTTCGGCCGCCGCCCCACCGTCACCAGCACGTATTCGGCCGTCACCCGGTGTTCCTGACCGCCAGCGGTGAACACCAGGGTCACCCCGTCGTCCGTCTCCTCGACGCCTTGCGCCAGCGCCTGCGTGTAAATGTCCACCTGATACTTTTTCAGGTTGCGCACCACCAGCCGCGTCAGCTGCGGGTCAAACGTCGGCAAGAGGTTGTCCAGTCCCTCGACGATGGTGACCTTGGCGCCAAACTTGGCAAACGTCTGGCCCAGCTCCACGCCAATGTAGCCGCCGCCCACTACCACCAGGCTCTTGGGGACATGGTCCAGGGCCAGGGCTTCTGTCGAGGACAGCACCCGCGGACCAAACGGCACCGCCTTCAACTCCACCGGGCGCGAGCCGGTGGCCAGGATGCAGTGCTGGAAGCGGAAGCGCTGGCCCTCATGCTCGCTGGCCACGTGCACCTCGTTGGCACCGGTGAAAAACGCCTCCCCCTGCACCACCCGCACCTTATTGCCTTTGAGCAGCGTCTTGACGCCGCCGGTCATCTTGTCCACCACCGACTGCTTCCACGCCTGAACCTGGGCGAAGTCGAGTGCCGCGGTGGTGGAGATGCCGGGGAACGGCTGCTCGCGCGCCGCCTCGTAGTGGTGTGCCGCGCTGATCAACGCCTTCGAAGGAATACAGCCGCGGTTCAAACACACCCCGCCCAACTCCGCCTTCTCCACCACCGTCACCGACCGGCCCAACTGGGCCGCGCGGATGGCGGCGACGTAACCGCCCGGCCCCGCTCCAATCACCAGGACGTCGACGTCTTCAGTAAACTCTCCCACGACCATGGGCTTACACCTCCATCAGCAGCAACCGCGGATTCTCCAACAACCGTTTGACCTCATTGACAAACCGTTGAGCAGTCGCTCCGTCAATCATGCGGTGGTCAAAGCTTAAGGACAGGGCCATCATCTGCGCGCCGGTCACTTGACCCTGGCGCATCACAGGGCGTTCGGTGATGCGGCCCACCCCTAAGATGGCTAACTCAGGGTAATTAATGATGGGGGTGAAGAACAAACCGCCCGCTGAACCGATGTTGGTGATGGAGAAGGTGCTGCCTTTTAATTCTGCAGGACCAAGTTTATTGGTGCGCGCCCGTCCAGCCAGGTCTGCAATTTCGTGGGCCAATGCCCACATGTTTTTCTGGTCTGCATGGCGGATAACAGGGACCAGCAGGCCGCGTTCGGTGTCGGTGGCAATTCCGATATGGTAATAACGCTTCAACACCAATTCCTGACGTTCTTCGTCGTACGTAGCGTTCAGCACGGGGAACTGCTTTAAAGCCGCTACCGTCGCCTTGATGATGAACGGCAGGTACGTCACGTGGACACCACGTTCCGCGGCCAGCGGTTTGACCGCTTGGCGCAGTGTCACCAATTCGCTGACGTCCACTTCGTCCATCACGGTGACGTGTGGGGCAGTGTACGCCGAGCGGGCCATCGCAGCCGCGATGATCTTGCGGATCTGTGACAAAGGCACCCGTTCTTCCGGCTCGGCTGCAGCAAGGGGCTGCGTTGTCGGAGAAGCCGTCTCTGTCAATTCGGCCGCGGGCGTCGCGGCGGTTGGTGCGGCCGTGCCCTGCCGGAAGGCTTCCACGTCGGCACGCGTGACCTTGCCATTAGGACCGGTCCCTGGAACTTGACTTAAATCAATGCCCCATTCGCGTGCGAGTTTGCGTACTCCCGGGGTGGCCAACACGTCTCGTCCTGTTCCTGCCGGCTGAGCAGTCTGGGCCGGCATGACAGGAGCGTTGGCTGCCGGGGCAGAGGGAGTGGCCGGTGTAGCAGCCGCAGGGGCAGCCCCCTTCGCAGCAGGGCTGGCCACCGGGGTGGCAACACGGGCGGTGTCCACATGCGCTGTGGCCGGTTCTAGACCGGCCTGATCCACCGCGGCTGTTTTAACGTCTTCCGCCGGTGGTGAACTGACGTTGCCGGTACCGGCCACTTCAAAGGTGATCAAGACATCCCCGACCGTGGCCGTAGCCCCAGCCTCCACAAGGATGTTTAACACCTTGCCGGACACGGGACTCGGCAACTCTACCATGGCTTTGTCGTTTTCGACCTCGGCCAGGACGTCGTCTTCTTGTACGTGGTCTCCTGGTTTTACCAGCCATTTTTCAATCCGGCCCTCGTGCAGGCCTTCGCCGAGTTCCGGAAGTCTAAACTCATACACACCCACCCGTGCTCACCTCCGTGCGTTCAGATGGTCAACACCTTGTCCATGCCTGCCAGGACGCGTGCAGGCGTAGGAATCCACTCATCTTCTATTAAGGCGAACGGGTAAACCGTATCTGGCGGCGTTATACGCAAGACCGGACCCTCCAGATAGTAAATGGCATGCTCGTTGATCTGCGCAATCACCTCCGCCGCGACCCCGGCTGACCGTTGTGCCTCTTGCACGACGATCGCACGGTGGGTTTTTTTCACGGACTTGACGAGCGTCTCCGTATCAATGGGGTTGATGCTGCGCAGGTCAATCACTTCCGCCTGAACGCCTTTCTGGGTGGCAAGCTGTTCGGCCGCTTGGAGGGCGGTATGGACCATGGCTCCGTAAGCAATGACGGTAAGATCGCTGCCCTCACGCACGACTTTTGCCTGATCCAGTGGGACGGTGTAAGCCTCGTCCGGGACTTCCATCCGAAAGGAGCGATAAAGCTTCATGTGTTCGAGGAAAATGACCGGGTCGTCATCGCGGATGGCCGAGATCAACAAACCCTTGGCATCGTACGGGTTGGAGGGAACCACCACACGGATACCCGGGGTTTGTACAAACAGTCCCTCCAGGCTGTCGGAGTGCATTTCCGGCGTTTTGACCCCACCCCCGAACGGTGCACGGATCACCAACGGGCAGTGATACCGTCCGTTTGTTCGAAAACGCATCCGCGCGGCCTGGCCTGCAATCTCATCCATTGCTTCGAAC
>JAILZF010000069.1 GCA_023512635.1 Alicyclobacillus sp.
ACGCCATCTTGCTGTTTCGGATGGGCGATTTCTATGAGATGTTCGGCGATGATGCCTGCAAAGCCGCTCCCATCCTCGATATCGCGTTGACCACCCGCGATAAATCCCATGCTGACCCCGTGCCGATGTGTGGCGTTCCTTACCATGCAGCAGACACCTACCTCCGGAAGTTGATCGACCAAGGGTTCAGCGTAGCCATCTGTGAACAACTCGAAGACCCAAAAACCGCCAAGGGATTGGTGAAACGAGACGTTGTCCGGGTGGTCACGCCAGGGACCTACCTGCGGACGGACGAACAATCTGCCCAGTTTTTGGCTGCCATCGCGGTGGACAAGCAGGCGACTGGTGTGGCGTTTGTGGACGTTTCTACAGGAGAGGTATGGTGCGGCGAATACAGCTCGGCCGCTGAACTACAAGAGCCCTTGCAACTCTGGCAACCGCGGGAGTTGTTGTTGCCTGAGTTGGTGCGGACACAAGCTGCCTGGGCTTGGTTGACACCCTGGGCAGAAGCGGCGGGGGTGTGCCTGACCTGGCGGCGTCCGCCGCGGCTAGCCCAACGAAACCCCGAACAGCGCCTTTGTGCCCAATACGGCGTGGCGCATGTGGGGGCGCTTGATTTAGATGACGTCCCTCTTGCGGCTGCGGCATTGGCAGCAGCCATCGCTTATGTCGAAGAGACCCAACAACAGCTTTTGCCTCACCTGCGCCAACCAAAGCGGTTGGCGCAGGAGGGGTACCTGGTTGTGGACGCGACAGCACGCCGCAACCTGGAGTTGTTCGAAACGTTGCGCGGCCGGCAGCGCAGAGGATCCCTTTGGGGGTTGCTCGACGTGTGTTGTACCGCACTCGGTTCGCGTCGCTTGCGACGCTGGCTAGAGCGGCCGCTGCTGGATGTCGCCGCCATCATGGCACGACAGAATGGCGTGGCGGCGTTGGTTGCCAATCCCCTCTTGCGTGCCCAGTTGCGGTCAGCATTGACCCACGTGTACGATTTGGAACGGCTTTTAGGGAAGCTGTCGTTCGGCTCGGCCAACGGCCGTGATCTGCTTCAATTGGCGCAGTCCTTGCAGGTCCTCCCGTCGTTGCAGTCCCTGTTGGCACACGGGGGGGAACGGGAACTGGAGCGGTTGGCTGCGGCCGTACCAGACCTCAGCGCATTGGCAGCCGAGATCACCCGTACCCTGACCGACCAACCGCCGCACGGTGTACGGGAGGGAGGGCTGATTCGGGCGGGGGCCGACGCCGAGTTGGACCGGCTGCGCGCCTTGAGCCATGAAGGAAAGTCGTGGCTGGCCGACTTGGAACAGCGCGAGCGTACGCGTACCGGTATCAAGTCTTTGAAAATCGGTTATAACAAAGTATTTGGTTATTACATCGAGGTGTCGAAGGCCAACGCAGCACTCGTGCCGCCAGAGTACGAACGACGGCAAACGCTTTCCGCGGCAGAACGTTACACCCTTCCCGAATTGAAACAGCGCGAAGCGGATATCTTGACCGCGGAAGAACGGGCGGTGGCGCGTGAGTACGAACTGTTCCGCGGCTTGTGTGAGCGTGTATTCGCGTCGCTGAACGAGGTCCAGCAAGCGGCTGAAGTGCTGGCCGAGACAGACGCCTTGGCCGCTCTGGCAGAGGTCTCAGCTGTTCACGGCTATGTCCGCCCGCTGGTGCAAAAGGAGCGCGGGCTGTGGATCCGCCAAGGTCGTCATCCGGTGGTTGAAGCCATGCACCCTGGGCAGTTTGTCCCCAACGACCTGGTGCTGGGTGAGGGCCGCGAGATGTTGTTGATCACCGGTCCGAATATGGCGGGCAAAAGCACGTATATGCGCCAGACTGCTTTGATTGTATTGCTCGCCCATATCGGTTGTTTTGTCCCTGCCGCAGAAGCGCGGATTGGCTTGGTGGATAGAATCTTTACACGCATCGGAGCCTCTGACGACTTGGGTGCCGGGCAAAGCACGTTCATGGTGGAAATGGTGGAGTTGGCGCACATTCTCCGCCACGCGACACCACGCAGCTTGGTGTTGCTGGACGAAATAGGCCGCGGCACGAGTACGTACGACGGAATGAGTATTGCTGAGGCGGTGATGGAGGCGCTGCAAACGCCAGGCCGCGCGCCATTGACGCTGTTTGCGACCCATTACCATGAGCTGACCGACAAAGCCCGGGCCTTGCCAGGCGCAGCCAACTGCTCGGTGGCTGTCGAGGAAACCGGGGAGGGAATTGTGTTTCTGCACACCGTGGTGGACCGCCCGGCAGACCGCAGTTACGGCATTCAGGTGGCGCGTTTGGCTGGCTTGCCGGAACCTGTGATTGCACGGGCGCTGGCACTGTTAAACGCGCGAGAACAGGCAGCCGCAGCCGGCGCACAGGTGGCAACCACCGCTGCCGGCAGCCGTGACGAGTCGTCTGCGGGTCTCCCGTCCAAGGCGTGTTGCTCTGTGGTTACACCACCTGGCCCCCTGCCTGCCCCAGGTCTCACAGCGGACGCGACCACGTCAGAAGTTCCCCCTGCAGCTTGGTCAGCCATTTTGTCTCTGCTGGCTGAGTGTGCTGCTGTGGACGTCAACCAAATCACCCCCCTGCAGGCCTTGAATGTTTTGCACACTTGGGTCGACAGGGTCCGGGAGGTGTTGGCATGGGCCGCATCCAAGTGATGCCAGAGCCGTTGGCCAACCAGATTGCTGCGGGGGAGGTCGTGGAACGGCCAGCCTCGTGTGTGAAAGAACTGGTAGAAAACAGCCTGGATGCAGGAGCGCGGCAGATTCGCGTCGAGTTGGAAGAAGGGGGCATTGCCCGGATTGTTGTGCAAGATGACGGGGAAGGGATGGACCGCGACGATTTGCTGCTGGCTTGTGCGCGCCATGCCACCAGCAAGATTCGTCAGGCACGCGACTTGTACCGCGTACAGACGCTGGGCTTTCGCGGCGAGGCCTTGGCTGCCATTGCCGCTGTGGCGCATGTGACGCTCGCTTCCCGGCCGCCCGCTAGTGCGGCAGGGCAGGTGTTGACGTGGGCCGGCGGCCAGCTCGTGTCTGGACCAGCCCCCATCGGGATGCCGCCGGGCACAAGGGTGGAGGTACGCGAGCTGTTTTATAACACGCCCGCCCGCCTGAAGTATTTGCGATCCGTGCAAACAGAGCAGGCTCGCTGCTTAGAAGTATTGCAGCGGGCGGCGCTGGCCCGGCCAGACGTGGCTTTTCAATGCGTCGTGAACGGTCATGTGACGTTTCGTACGCCAGGCGACGGGCAACCCCTGTCGGTCTTGGCAGCACTTTACGGCCCGGGGGAGGCCGGGCAACTGCTCTCCTGGTCTGCGTCTGACCGCGATTTCACCTTGCACGCTTGGCTCGGGCGGCCGGCGCAAGCCAAGTCCAGCCGCCAGCATGGCTATCTCTTTCTCAATACCCGCCCGATTCGCAACGTAGCTTTGCAACAAGCGGTAACGGCCGGATACGGCCAGCGGCTGATGGTCGGCCGTTATCCCCTGTTTGCCCTGTATTTGACTTTGGACCCTGGCCTGGTGGACGTCAATGTCCACCCGCACAAGACCGAGGTGCGTTTGAGTGAAGAACGGGATTTGGCGTCGTTTGTACAAGCGCAGGTGGCCGCGGCACTGGCACAGGCACAGTTGGTCCCGTCTGGACCGAATCCCCGGCAAGTGGCTGAGCATGGGCGGACAGCGCCGCCCTCGACGCCGCACTTGGGTCTTCCCCTCAGCAAAGGCCGGGGGCAAACGGCAGGTTGGCCCTCTGGCTCCGTGATGTACGCTCAGCAAACCGGATTGCCCTTGCCGTCTACCCGTTCTCGGCCGCAGACGGACGATGTGTTGGCCGCTTTGGCCCCGGCCCGGGCGGAGTCGGCCGTTGCGGCGTGGCCTGGCCAACCCGTGCCCGCTGAGCAAGTTAACGAACACCCAGAACCTGTCGCAACTGGCACAGCGAGCCATGATGCTGGCCGGCTGCCTGCCTTGCGCCTCGTTGGCCAGGCCTTAGGGCTGTACATCTTAGCAGAAGATGGGGAACACTTGTACATCATTGATCAACATGCGGCTCACGAGCGGGTCCTGTATGAACGTTTTTTAAAGCGTCTACAGTCGCGCCATGTACGGCCGTTGCCGCTTTTGACCCCGCTACCCCTGGTGTTGACCCCGGGTGAATACGCGGCGGTGTGTGAGCGTCAGGCTGAGTTGCAAACCTGTGGTTTAGAGGTGGAGCCGTTTGGCGGCAGCGACGTGGTGGTCCGGTCTGTGCCTGACATTTGGGAAGGGTTGGATCTCCACCGCTTAGCGGAAGATGTCTTACGGCAATTGGCGGCAGACCGCTCCGCCGGTGTGGTGACGGCACTCCAGCCGCAGCTGGCATTGCAGGCGTGCAAAGCGGCGGTTAAGGCTAACCAGCGGCTGTCCCTGCCTGAGTTGGAAGCGCTCTGCAGCGCCTTAGCAGAGGCCGACGACCCTTTTCACTGTCCGCACGGCCGGCCGGTTTTGCTGCGCCTCAGCCAGCGCGATTTGGAAAAGGGGTTTCGGCGAATTGTCTGACAGGCCTTGTTCCTTGCGGTTCAGTCCTGCTGCTGCATCCCTCTGGGCCGGGCCGGCTCAGCGGTTGATCTGTACCACGCCATGGCACGCCACGGCGGCAGCCTGGCAGCGGGCCGCCGTGTTGGCAGAATGGTTTCAAGCCCGCCTGGTCCCACGACGGCAGCGCAATATCGAAGCGTTGTTCGCAACAGAAGGAGCAGATGCGCTGGTGGTGGCGGACGAGCCACCGCGCCTATACCACCGGTTAGCCCCAACCCAGCCGTTGTTCTTTCACCCTGGGCTGGCTTGCCAGCGTCTGCGCGTCTTGCGCCGCGGCGGGGTGGACCGGCTGCTGCAAGCGGCCCGCATTCGCTCCGGGGATGTGGTGGTGGACGCTACACTGGGTGCAGGCGTGGATGCACTTGTTTTGGCGTACGGCGTCGGTCGTTCGGGCCAGGTATGGGCGCTGGAGTCTTCTTGGGTGCTGGCGCGCGTTTTTCAGTACGCACAGCGCTGTCACGGTCACGGCTACCGCGACATTGCAGAGCTGTTGCCGCGTATCCAGGTACACATAGGGGATCACACGGCTTGGCTGGCTGCCCTGCCGGATGACAGTGTCGACGTCGTGTTTTTCGATCCGATGTTTCGCCAGCCGCTGCATGCGCCTGCCAACCGTGTGGAGGCTGTGCGCGCTTGGGCATCCCCGGCTGCGTTGAGTACCGAAGCCTGGCAACAGGCGCAGCGGGTGGCGCGGCGTTGTGTTGTCTTCAAAGAGCGTCCGCGTTCAGGCGAGTTTGCCCGCTTTGCCCTGCAACCTGATAAACCGCATGCGAAGGTGGCGCTCGGCGTTTGGTGGAAGGAGGGGGCGGCGGCGTGCAACAGACCGGCACCAGCAGGTCTGTAACGCAGACGGAGACAGCAAGGGAGAAATCCCCCGTCCTGTGTATTGTCGGGCCAACCGCCACGGGGAAAAGTGAACTCGCCGTCCTGGTGGCCCGGGAGGTGGGCGGGGAGGTCATTTCAGCTGACTCCATGCAGGTGTACCGCGGCATGGACATTGGCACAGCGAAGTTGACGCCGGAAGAGATGCAAGGGGTCCCTCATCACCTGATCAACGTGGTCGATCCAGACCAGCCGTTTACGGTAGCGGATTGGAAACGGGCCGCGGAACGGGTGGTGGCTCGGCTGCACGCTGCAGGTGTGCTGCCTGTGGTGGTGGGCGGCACGGGGTTGTATATCAAGGCCCTGGTGGACGACCTCGATTTCGGGGGGGCCACCGGATCGCCTGGGATTCGGGAGAAGTGGCGCCGCTTTTACCAAGACCACGGTGCGGAGGCGCTGTTTTTGCAACTGCGCCGTCTGGATCCAGGGTCGGCCGCACGTTTGCACCCGCACGATGTCAAGCGCGTCATACGCGCCTTGGAGGTTGCGGAAACGGGGCCTGAGCCTTTGTCTGCCGGTTACGACTGGCACCCCCGAAATGGCCGCTATCAGGTATTGCAATGGGCCCTGGACGTACCCAGGCCGCGGTTGTACGCGCGGGTCAACGCTCGAGTGGACCAAATGATGGCTGCCGGACTGTACAATGAGGTGGCTGGATTGTTGGCCAAGGGGTATGGACGTCACTTGCCGGCGATGCAGGCTATCGGGTATAAAGAACTGGCCGCCTGTCTGGCTGGGGAAATCACGTTGTCGGCGGCCGTGGAACAGATCAAGCGGGCGACGCGGCGCTTTGTCAAACGTCAGTTGTCGTGGTTTCGGCGCGATCCGCGGGTGATCTGGTTGCCCCGGGAAAACCCGGACGCACCGTGGCCGGACGAGCTGTTGGCGGCGGTTTTCGCCCAGGCGCAGGCATGGGCTGCAGGAATTTCTCACACCAGGCGAGAATAGACCAGAATGAGCTGGTTTTACAGACTGCGAGCGGGGGAGCGGGCAGGCATGGGCAAACAAATCAACATACAAGACACGTTCTTAAACCAAATACGCAAAGAAAAGATCCCTGTCATTGTCTATTTGATTAACGGTTTTCAAATTCGCGGCACTGTGCGGGCGTTCGATAACTTTACCATTGTCCTGGAGTCGGACGGCAAGCAACAGATGATCTATAAGCATGCCATCTCTACGTTTACACCGATGCGCAACGTAACACTCAATTTCAGCGAGGCACCCGTCGAAGAATCGTGACCCGGGCGAAGCGGCCCAGTTTTTTCAAACGGACAAGTAGTGAACAGGGCATTGACAACGAATCCATCGATGTGCTAAATTACGACTTGTCGCGGCGCCAGCGTAGCTCAGCAGGCAGAGCAACTGACTTGTAATCAGTAGGTCGCAGGTTCGATTCCTGTCGCTGG
>JAILZF010000007.1 GCA_023512635.1 Alicyclobacillus sp.
GGCATCTGGTGACTTCACGCAACGCGTGCCTGTACAGAGTGACGACGAGATAGGCGACCTGGCCTGCGCGGTGAACGACTTAACCCATAAGCTGGAACAGGCACTGGCCACGGGCGCGCGTGAGCGCGAGCGCTTACGTGCGGTGTTGCGCTCCATGGGAGATGGGGTCATCGCCTTTGACGGGCAGCTGCGGCCGCAGTTCCGCAATGCAGCAGCCAAGCAACTGCTAGCCAAAGCCGATGTGCAGACGGATGACCCCGCGGCTGTCTTAGGGTTGTCCATCTCCGATCTGCAAGCCGCCGGGGAGCGAGCGTTTGTTCAACCGTTGGGGGACGCCTTGGTGCATGTCCACGTCACAGCCATCCGCAAACGCGGCGAGGTGGAGGGTTACGTCGCCACCCTGCGCGACGTGACGGAACAGGAGCGATTGCAGGCGTTTCGGCGCGACTTTGTAGCCAACGTTTCGCATGAGCTGCGAACCCCTTTAACCAGTGTAAAGACCTACGTAGAGGCCCTTCAAGAAGGGGGATACGACGAGCCGACACGGGAAAAGTTTTTGCGCGTGATTGCCCAGGAAACTGACCGCATGGTGCGTTTAACACGGGAGTTGTTACAGCTGTCTGGCCTGGAATCTGGGAATATTCGCTTTGCCGAGACGCTTGTCAAGGTCGACGAGTGGCTCCTGCGGGCGTGGGAAAGATTCCGGTTAACCGCCCAAGCGCAAGGCGTCACGTTCCAGCTCAAATGCCAGACGAATGCGCGCTTACGAGGCGATCCCGATTGGCTTGACCGGTTAATCGACAACCTCGTCAGCAATGCCTTAAAGTTTACAGCCAGCGGCGGCCGCGTCGAGATCCGGGCAGAGCCGGCTGGTGTCGACAGCGTCCGCGTCGTGGTTGCCGATACAGGCATGGGGATCCCAGAAGAGGATGTACCGCACGTGTTTGAGCGCTTTTACCGCGTCGATAAAGCGCGATCGAGGCGTCGCGGCGGAACAGGGCTAGGGTTGGCGTTGGCGCGCGAGATTACCGAACGGCACGGCGGCACCATCAGCCTCACCAGCCGGCTCAATGAAGGCACCACGGTGACCGTAGTGTTGCCACTGGCTGAGGAGGTGACCGTGTGAAGTTCATCCGAACTCAGTCGCTGGGCCGTTTGAAAGACACACTGCTGGCAGTGCTGGTGCTTGTCAGTGTGGTCCTGAGTTACGCCTTGTGGAGTGGGCAGTGGCAACAACCCAGTGAGTTGACGTATACCGATCGCGCGGCACTTCCGGCAGCACGTTGGCCGGACGAACAACAGCTGACGGCGCCACGCTGGTTATGGGTACAAGGCGGCGGGCGGACGGTTGTCCTGCCGCCAGGCTCTTCACTCTACCTGCAGTGGTTGCAGCGGCTGGCGGGGATGGAGGTGACCAACCTACGGTTGCTGGCGGTCACACCACCGACCGCGGGACCATCGGTGACGGTGCAGTTCCCGCTGCCCCTGACCCCTGCGCAACTCGCGGCTTGGCTGCCGAGCTTGTCTGCACAGGCAGGGTTGCACGGTTGCCAGACCGTCACCCTCTGTCCTAGCCCGGACAATCGCCGCGTGCAACTGCTATTGGCGGGGAGCGGCGGCCAGGTGTACGCGGCAGATACGGACTGGTCTTTGCCCACATGGAAAACGGAGGTCAGTACCGCGCTGCGAGGGCCAACCTGGGTGGCCTGGACTCCTGGGCAGACGGACAGTTGGGTACCCCAACAAGGGGTATTGATGCCGGTTTACACAGCTTCATGGACCGGCAAAGCACTGACCCCGCTGGTTCACTCCTTTTTTGTGAGTCCACAAGCGCTCACACGCTTGGATGAAAACGCGTATACCGTGCTCTGGACAGACGGCAGCCGCGTCGTGTGGTGGGATAAACGGCGCGATACTTTAACCTTCGCCGACCCCAACACCTTGGCGCACCCCTCCGGGCAAGCGGACGATGTGACCACCATCGTTCAGTTTTTGCGCAACCACGGAGGGACGCCGCAACAGGTGTGTTTAACGAGCGTGGAACAGGACGCGCGTGGTTACAATTGGACACTGACTCCGCTCGCTGACGGCTTCCCGGTCTACAGTACAGACGCACTCTATCGTGTCGAGACGCAAGGAGGGCGGGTGACGCAGTTTCGCTGTCCCCTGTCTGATTTGGGGTCCCTGCAAGTCACCGGTAGTGAACAGGTCTTAGGATCTGAGGCTCTGCGGGCAGCCGTCCAAGCTGCATTTCCAGGCCAATCCCTGCGCAATCTGCACGTTGAACTGGGCTATGCCGTGGTGCACTCGCCAAGTCAAAGTACACCACAACTGCGCCCGGCGTATTTCATCTTCAACAACGGGGTGCTGGCCGGTGCATTAGACGGCCATACAGGGGCCCGCTTGGCGGGGGAGATGGACGCGTGAACTGGGAGTATGCAAAAAACTGGCTGATTGCAGCGTTTCTGTGTCTCGATTTGTTTTTAGCCTGGCAGATTGTGGAAAGCCGCCGAACCATGGCGGGATACATTGGATCGTACAATGACCTCTTAGCAAACACCAAAACCATCTTGTCGGAACACGGTCTCATTTTAAAGGCACAAGTACCGGCAGACCACCCGGACTTGCCGCTGCTGCAAGCCGACTGGGCGCAGCCGCCGTTGGCCGCGCTAGCACAAGCGGTGTTTGCCAACAACGGCCCGGTAACTTTGGATCGTGCGGAACAGTCAGCGCACGCTGGCGCAGGGACGCTCAAACTGTTGGGTCCGGGCCATTGGCAGGTGAGTTATGTCCCGCCGTTGACGTTGCCTGCTGCCAGCGATGGAGTTCCGCCCGGGGTATGGCAGGGCGCTCAGTACACAGAGGACCTGACCGCCCCCGAAACGCCACAGCGCCGCGTATTTGTTCAACACTTTGCTGGGTTGCCGGTGTTTGATGCAGCAGTGGTGGCCGATTACGCAGCAGGTCGGCTGGTCGGATATGTGCAAACCATGGTACAAAACCTGACTGCCAGTGGGGACGCTCGGCCGACCCTCTCCGCTTTGGACGCACTCAACGACTTGGCGGGTGCCGTAGAACCTGACACGGAAACGGGGCCATACCAGGAAACCGCCACTGGGGCGACCGGGACGGAGGGGGTCGGGGGAACGCATCGTGAGGTGATTCGCTCACTTGCTTTAGGGTATGTTCACAAGTTGCCGCAAGCCACAACAGGCCAAGGGCAGACGGGCGGCCAGTACTGGTTTCCCGTGTGGCGGGTGGTTACGGATGCGCACATCTACTTTGTCAATGCCTATACCGGCGAGGTAGACTTGAATACAAACGGCAGCTCGTAAGCGGGCCGTACAAGCAGGGGGTCTAGATAACCGGACCGAAGGAGGCGGCGGATTGCTAGAATTTAGCGTACTGGCGAGCGGGAGCAGCGGGAACGCCGTGTGGATCCGCAGTCCGGGGACAGAGATCTTGGTGGACGCAGGCATCAGTGCAGCGCAGTTGGAAAAACGGTTGCAAACGGCGACGGGCAGGTCGCTGACCGATTTGGATGCTTTGCTGTTGACGCATGAACACGTGGACCACATACGCGGTCTAAAGCAGGCCCTCAAACGCCATCCGTCCTGCCGGGTCTACGCGACAGCGGGCACCTGGTACGCCACCACACACACTTGGGAGTCAGCCGACGCGGTGGCATGGACCCCGGTGCAGGCGGGGACGCCATGGACGCTTGGAGACCTGCGGGTGACACCTTTTTCAGTCTCCCATGACGCAGAAGAGCCTGTCGCTTACCGCTTTGACTGCGGCGATGCGGCATTGACGGTTCTCACCGACTTGGGCTACGTCAGTGACCGCATCAAGGCTGTGGTACGCGGTTGCACGGCGTACATATGGGAAGCCAATCACGACCCTGCCATGCTGCGATCCGGGCGTTACCCTTGGCATGTGAAGCGCCGTATCCTAGGGGACAAAGGACACTTGTCGAATGAAGACGCTGCGGTGGCGTTGGCAGACCTGCTGGATGGAGCACCTGTGGCTGTCTATTTGGCGCACTTGAGCGAAGAAAACAACCACCCAGATTTGGCCGAGCTGACGTTTACCTCGGTTCTGCAGGAGTGTCAGCCAACTGCTGCGTCAGCAGTCCGTTTGTACCGAACACATCGCACTCAGCCCACTCCGCGCCATGTCCTGCTAGGCGGTCAGCATACCACAGCCGCGGGCGGGCCAAACTGTCTGTAGGAGAAAGGACGGTTGATGGGCTCATGCCGGATTTCCGAGAGTTTCACGAAGAAGTCGCTGGCAACCGCCGCTCGTTATGGCGTGCAGGCAAGTGGTGGGTGACAGCCGTGCTGTCTGCGTTGGTCGGTGCAGGGGCAGCGCTAGCGGCCGGACCTTTGTGGCAGCGCCATAGCGGGAGCGCCAGTGTTCCAGCGTTTAGCTTGTCGGACAACAGCCGCAGTGAGCCCAGCCCGCTCCATACTGTGAATGTCTCGGTGACCGATGGGATTACCCAGGCGGTCAAGCAGGTAGAGCCGGCGGTGATGGGCGTCGTCAATTACGCGCGCGTCTCCGACTTTTTTACACAGACCTCAAAACTGGAGGCCACGGGTGTCGGAACGGGTGTGCTGTTCGCGAAAGACCAGCAAGCCGGTTATGTTGTCACCAACAACCACGTGGTCGAAGGTGCCGCCAAAGTGGAAGTGGTGCTCGATTCGGGCAAGCACGTGCAAGCGACTGTTGTCGGGACAGACCCTTATACCGATTTAGCCGTGTTGCGCGTTCCGTTGGCGGCGGTCGCTCAGGTCAAACCCGCTGTGTTCGCCAATTCTGACCAAATCCAAGTAGGCGAGCCGGCCATCGCCATTGGCACCCCTCTTGGGCTGGACTTTGCAGACACGGTCACCGCTGGTATCGTGAGTGCCAAAAAGCGCATCATGCCTGTACAAGACCCGGAGCGTCCCAACATCACATTGGCTTATCAGGCCGTTATTCAAACGGATGCAGCCATCAACCCCGGCAACAGCGGTGGCCCACTGCTGAATATCCGTGGTGAAGTCATTGGCATCAACAGCAGCAAGATTGTTGCCCCGAACTTTGAAGGGATGGGGTTTGCTATCCCTTCGAACCAGGTACGCACCATTGCGGACGAAATCCTGCACAACGGGCGGGCTTTGCACCCGGCACTAGGCATCAGCGGCTATTCCCTGTCCTCCATTCCACAACAGTGGTGGCCCGACGTCCCGGTTGACTACGGGGTATTTGTACGGTCTGTGGATTCAGCTGCGGCTCGCGCATCCGGGTTAAAACCCCAGGACGTGATTGTAGCCATCGATACAACCCCGGTACGGACCATGGCTGACCTGCGCACCTACTTGTTCCAGAAAAAGCCTGGTGACATCGTCAAACTGCGCGTCTACCGCGGCAGTCAAGTGTTAGAATGCAGCGTCAAGCTAGGGGAAATGCCCGTGTTGCGCAACAGCAACAACGTCCCTGGCGCAGCAGGAACGGACGATGCACTGAACCCGTTTGCCGGCGCAGACGGTTTAGGAGAGTAATCCCCAGCCGCAGGGCGGCTTGTAGCTGAAAGGGGACGGGGCGTGCAGGTACTGCTGATTGGCGTCGGAAAGCTGCGGGAACGGTTTTGGCGCGAGGCCGTGGCGGAATACGCCAAACGCTTGTCTGCGTACATTCGCCTGGAGCTGGCTGAGGTTGCGGATGAACCGTTGCCAGCCTCGCTCAGCGCAGCGCAAGCGGAACAGGTTCTGAGCAAGGAAGCGGAACGTGTAGAACGTCTGCTGCGTGCACGCGATGGTTTGGTGGTGTTGGACCGGCAAGGGAGGGCTTGGTCCTCCGTGGAATGGAGTCAACAGTTTGCCAAGCTGCAGGCAGCAGGGTTCGGCCGGGTGGTGTTGGTGATTGGCGGCTCATTGGGGCTGCACGATCGCTTGCTGCAGCGCGCCGTGTTGCGCTGGAGCTTAGGACCTTGCACGTTTCCGCACGCCTTGGCGCGGGTTGTGGTCTTAGAACAGGTGTACCGGGCATGCCGCCTATTAGCCGGCGAGCCGTACCACCTCTAACCCGTCCAGCAGACCGGGCGCTGGTCTGCCAGCGCCCGAACGCAGGGTCTAGGGGTCTATCTAAGCAGCGCCGTAAGACTGCGTCTTACACGGAGCAGGCCGCTTGTTATGCCTCCGGCTGAGGCACTGCGTGGTGCCCCGCGGGATCGTAAGCGACCAAGACCAGGTCCTGCTGCTGTGTTTGCGCGCGCAGTTGTCGCTCCCACTCTTGCAGCTGTGCAACTTGTTCCGGGCGCAGGGCAGCTGGCCGGTAACCGGCGGGAGACGAGAAGTTGCTTTCCATGCCATTCACCTCATGTACAGGGTGGCCGGATCCAGGTTATCCTATACGCGGTTGTTTTGGCACAGTCCGCCTGGGAGGTGAGACAGGTTGCCAAGGCGTTCGCTGTTGCTGGTCACCATTGCCCTGGGAACCCTGTTGAATCCGTTAAACTCGTCGATGATTGCCGTGGCCATCGCGCGCTTCCAGACCGTCTTCCGGTTAGATTTTGACCAGGTATCGTGGATTATTTCCACGTATTACTTGGCAAGTGCGATTGCTCAACCGGTGCTTGGGAAATTAGCAGACCGGTTTGGGCATAAACGCGTGTTTCTTGCGGGTTTGGTGCTGGTAGGGTTGTCGTCCGGCTTGGCCCCGTTTGCTCCGGGGTTTTTCTGGCTGTTGGCGTTTCGCGTGATCCAGTCAATTGGCACAAGCGCGATTTACCCGTCTGGCATGGGCATTGTGCGGGCCTTGATCCGCGACCGGCAAGCGCAAGCACTTGCGGTGTTGTCGATTTTCAATCAAACCTCTGCAGCCTTTGGCCCTACTTTAGGGGGGCTGCTCATCAGCTGGCATGACTGGCCAGCCTTGTTCCTCGTGAATTTCCCGTTGTTGCTAGCAGGTTTTTGCTTGGCACTATGGGTATTGCCCGGGGAAGTTCCGCGACAGGGGCAATCTGCTTCCCCTGCTGCTGGACACGGCGGTTTCAGGGCATGGCGGGAAATTTGGACAGACATTGACGGGTTGGGCATCGTTTGGTTTTCCCTGACCATCTTAGGCGGACTGGCTTTTTTATTGTCGTTGCGGCTGCATCCGCTGTGGCCGGCGTTGGCACTGGCGGTGGCAGCGCTGGTATTGTTCGTCTGGCGTGAACTGCGCGCGCCTCAACCGTTTGTCGATCTGCGCTTGTTTGTGCACACGCCAGCCCTCTCCTATGTGCACGGGGTCACGATTCTCGTCAATCTGTACTTTTACGCAGTATTTTTTGCGGTGCCTACCTATTTGCAAGAGGTCCGTCACTTTGATGAACGCGTGACCGGTTTGTGGATGCTGGCGATGGCGGTCTCTGGCATTGTGGTATCGCCTCCAGCCGGGCGGTGGATTGACCGGTCTGGACCCCGTCCTCCCCTGTTGCTGTCCGGGTTGATTGCGGTGACCGGAGCTTTGCTGATGACCACCTTCCACCCGGCATCCCCGTCTTGGTGGGTGGTCACGGTCCTGTTTATCCTTGGCATGGGCAATGGCTTCAATGGCGTTGCCCTGCAGACTGCCTTGCTGTTGACCGCCCCGCGCAACGTGATGGGCACGGCTTCCGGGTTGTATATGACCTCTCGCTACCTCGGTACCATTGGTTCCTCCTTGTTGTTGGGCGTGGTTTTTGGGGCCGCGCCCAGCACTGGCAAACTGCAGCTGTTGGCCTGCATCTTAGGAGTGTGTGCCGCCCTCGCCTTGGCCTTCAGCATGCGCCTGCCGAAAGGGAAGATGGAGTCTTTGTAAAGTGGTGGGGAGCTTTGAACGTTTCGTGTTTCACTTTACGGAACGACATGAGGGCGGATGACGTGTCTGACGGTACACTAAAAATGAGAAGGGTGAAACCTGGGATAGCCTGCGTGACCCGAAAGGCAAGCGCAGAGGTTGCAGGGTGCTGCGTTGACAACCCTGGCGATTCTGTTATGCTAATTGCAAGTTTGACGTGTCCATGTGGCCCTTCCCTCGCACGGGAGAAGGGCTTTCTCTATAGAAACGGCGGAGAGTCATGACCTGGCTGAACGGGTATAGTCTTCCACTAGCCTGGGTCGTTGTGGACAGCAAGAACTGGGGGACGAGCATGCGACACGACATCCAACAGGCACTGCGTGAACGGATTCTGTTGCTAGACGGCGCGATGGGAACGATGTTGCAGCAACAATCCCTGACCGAAGCGGATTTCGGAGGCAAGCAATACGACGGTTGCAACGAGTGGCTGTGCATCACAAGGCCGGACCTCATCCTGTCTATCCACCGTGCTTACGTAGCGGCTGGGGCTGACATCATTGAAACCAACTCCTTTGGCGGTACGCCGCTGGTGCTGGCGGAATACGGCCTGGCGGACCAAGCGCGCGCCCTGAACCGGCGCGCGGCAGAACTGGCGCGGCAAGCGGCGGAGGAGGCAGCCGCCGACGGCTGGCCACGCTTTGTGGCTGGTGCCATGGGCCCTACCACTAAGAGCTTGAGCGTGACCGGCGGGGCAACCTTCGCTGAGTTGCAGGAAGCCTACCGCATCCAAGCGTTGGGTTTGCTGGAAGGCGGAGTAGACCTGCTGCTCCTCGAGACAGCGCAAGACCTGCTCAACGTCAAGGCGGCAAGTCTGGGCATCCGCCAAGCGTTTGCCGAGGTAGGCCGCTCCGTGCCGCTGATGATTTCGGGAACGATTGAGCCGATGGGCACCACCCTTGCGGGCCAGACCATTGAGGCCCTGTACCTGGCCGTAGAGCATTTGCAGCCGCTGGCAGTAGGTTTGAACTGCGCCACAGGCCCTGAGTTTATGCGTGATCACGTGCGCGCCTTGGCGCGCTTGAGCCAGTGTGCGGTCAGTTGTTACCCGAACGCAGGCTTGCCAGACGAGGATGGTCACTACCATGAGCTGCCTGAAAGTTTTGCCCTCAAAATGGCCGGTTTTGCCGAACAGGGGTGGCTCAACATCGCAGGTGGCTGCTGTGGGACGACACCGGACCACATCCGGGCGCTGCGCGCCGCCTTGGCCGGGCTTCCGCCGCGCCCTCTGGCGCCACCGCACGGGCATGCCGTGTCAGGTTTGGACGCGGTGTTTCTGGAGGAAGACAACCGGCCTGTGCTGGTCGGCGAGCGTACCAATGTAATTGGGTCGCGCAAGTTTCGCCAGCTTATTGCAGCCGGGGAGTATGAGGCGGCAGCTGAAATGGCGCGCGTTCAGGTGAAGGCTGGGGCACAGGTGATAGACATTTGTCTGGCTGACCCGGACCGCGATGAACGCGCGGACATGGAGCGGTTTTTACCGCATGTGGTGCGCAAGGTCAAAGTGCCGCTGATGCTAGATTCAACCGATCCTGCCGTCATTGAAACGGCTTTGCGGTTTTCGCAAGGGAAAGCGATTATCAACTCGACCAACCTGGAGGACGGCGAACCGCGTTTGGCGCGTTTTGCCGAACTTGCACGCACGTACGGCGCCGCGTTGGTGGTCGGTACGATAGATGAACAAGGGATGGCGGTCACGCGGGATCGCAAATTGGCGGTGGCAGAGCGGGCGCTCAACCTGTTGACGGGCAAGTACGGCCTGCCGGCACGGGATATTTTAATCGATCCGTTGACGTTCCCCGTGGGGACAGGCGACGAAAAATACCTAGGCTCGGCGCGCGAGACAGTGGAAGGGATCCGTCTGTTGCGCGAACGGCTGCCAGAGTGTCCTACCATCCTCGGCATCAGCAACGTATCGTTTGGCCTGCCCGCGGCTGGCCGGGAAGTCTTGAACTCGGTGTTTCTATACGAGTGTACCAAGGCGGGGCTGGGCTATGCCATCGTAAACACGGAGCGCCTCGAGCGCTACGCCAACATTCCGGAAACGGAACGGGCGTTGTGTGAACGGCTGCTGTTTGCCACCAGCGATGAGGTGGTGGCAGAGTTTACGGCGTTCTACCGCAGCAAAAAGGTGTCCGAGCGGCCGGCTACGGCAGATCTGCCCTTAGAACAGCGGCTTGCCCGCTATGTGATTGACGGCAGCAAGGAAGGCCTGTACACCGACCTGGACGCTGCATTGGAACGCTACAAGCCGCTTGACATCATCAACGGACCGCTGATGGACGGGATGAACGAGGTTGGGCGGCTGTTCAACAACAACGAGTTGATTGTCGCGGAAGTGTTGCAGAGCGCGGAAGTGATGAAAGCAGCTGTGGCCTATCTGGAGCCGCATATGGAAAAAGCGGAGGCGGCCAACAAAGGGACGCTGCTGCTGGCCACGGTCAAGGGGGACGTGCACGATATTGGTAAAAACCTGGTGGAAATCATTTTTGCCAACAACGGGTACCGCGTGGTCAACCTCGGCATCAAAGTCCCGCCGGAACAGCTGATCCAAGCGTACCGAGAGGTACAACCCGACCTGATTGGCCTCTCCGGGTTGTTGGTCAAGTCGGCGCAGCAGATGGTAGTCACCGCGGAAGACCTGCGTCACGCCGGGGTACAGGCGCCCTTGTTAGTAGGAGGCGCGGCCTTAACGCGCAAGTTCACGTACCACCGCATCCAACCCAGCTATGGGAGTTTGGTGGTCTACGCCAAAGACGCCATGGAAGGATTGGATTATGCCAACCGTCTGATGTCTGGCGAAACCGGCCGGCAACAGGTGGCGAGGGAGCTGGCCAAGCTGCAGCAGGACTTGGCGGACCGGCCGGCGGAGCAGGCGCCTGTTGCCGAGGCAGCGGGAAAGGCGTCCGGAGTACGCCGTGATCACCCGGTGTTTGTCCCTCCGGACTGTCGGCGGCATGTGCTGCGCCACTACCCGCTGACGCACATCCGACCTTATGTCAATCTGCAGATGCTGTTGGGCAAACACCTTGGTTTGCCTGGTAACGTCGAAAAACGGCTGGCAGAAGGGGATGAAAAAGCGGTCGCCCTGCGCGACTTGGTGGACGGCTTGTTGGAGGAGTGTGCACAGGCTGGACGGTTGCAGGCTCATGCAGTATATCAGTTCTTTCCAGCACAAGCAGACGGGGATCAGATTGTCATCTACAACCCGGACAACCTGTCCGAAGCACTGGCGGTGTTTCCTTTTCCCCGCCAAGCCAAGCCGCCCTATCTCTGTTTGTCTGACTTCCTTAAGCCGCGCACAAGCGGCGTCATGGACTACGTGGCGATGTTCGTCGTGACGGCGGGGCGCGGGGTACGCGAGTTGGCGGAGCAGTGGAAGGAACAGGGGGATTACCTGCGCAGCCATGCGCTTCAGGCGCTGGCGTTGGAGTTGGCAGAAGCGTTTGCTGAGCGGTTGCACCATATGCTGCGCGACCGTTGGGGGTTTCCGGACCCGCCTGGTATGACGATGCGCGAGCGGTTTGTGGCGCGCTACCAAGGGATTCGTGTGTCGTTTGGCTACCCTGCGTGCCCTGACCTGGAGAACCAAGCGCTGCTATTCCGGTTGTTACAACCAGAGGACATTGGGGTCCAGTTGACGGATGGTTACATGATGGAACCGGAAGCGAGCGTCTCGGCGATGGTCTTCTCTCATCCAGAGGCGCGGTACTTTAACGTCGAGTAGGGTGGATCCGTGAAGCGGGCTAAAGCCAGGACGAAGAGGAAGGGGGCAGGGCGGTGGCGAGCTCGGAAAAACCGGTGGGATCGCTCTTAGAGCGGGCCCGCAAGGGTGTGGTGGTCGGAGATGGGGCGATGGCCACCCTGCTGCACCAAACAGGGGTGCCCATCCGGACCTGTTTTGAAGAGCTGTGCGTGACCCATCCCGAGTGGGTAGAGCGCGTACACCGTGCTTACGTCGAGGCGGGCGCCGACTGGGTACAGACCAACACCTTCAGCGGCAACCGGCTGGGTTTGGAGAGGTACGGGCTTGGTCACCAGGTGACCGCCATCAACCGCGCGGCGGCCCGCGTGGCGCGGACGGCTGCCAACGGCCGGGCGTTGGTGTTGGGAACCATCGGATCAACCGTGGACGTCCGCCGTCCGTATGACGTTGAACTGGGAGCTGACGATTGGGCACGGGTGTTTGCTGAGCAAGCGGAGGCCTTGCTGGCTGAAGGCGTGGATGGTTTGTTGTTGGAGACGTTTCCGCTGCTCTCTGAATTGCTCGTAGCGCTGCGGGTGGTGCGGGCCATGACAACGTTGCCGGTCTTGGCGCACCTGTCGCCTGACGCCGTGGGGGTCACGCGAGACGGGGTGCCGCTGGCAGAGGCGTTTGCCCGACTGACGGCAGCTGGGGCAGACGTGGTGGGACTCAACTGCCGGCTAGGGCCGGCTGGCGTCTTGCGCAGTTATGAAGGGTTGGTGTTGACGCCGGGGCATGTGTATTCGGCAGCGCCCAATGCGGGGACCTTGTACTGGGTTGAAGGGGATTACGCGTACAGCGGCGGACCGGATTACTTTGCAGAGACAGGGGTGGAGCTGGCCAAACGCGGTGTCCGGATACTTGCAGGCTGTTGCGGCACCACACCAGCGCACATCCGGCGTTTGCGCGAACGCCTGTCTCAACTGGTGCTGCCAACGCTGCCACAACTCGGGCGGGAAGCTGCCGAATCTCAGCCTGCCTGTTTAGGAGCCAGTCTGGTGCCCGGGCGAGGGACAGATGACCCGGGGGAGGCTGCCGCTCCAGGCGATCGGCGTCTGGAGGTAATTGGCAATTATGCATTGCAGCAGGTGGATGGAGCAGACAAGCGGCTGGACGTTCCGTGGCCGCCGGCGGGATCGCTCGCGGACCGGGCGCGCCACCAGCGCACCGTCGTGGTAGAGCTCGACCCGCCGCGCACGCTCGATATCACTCGCTTTTTGCAGGGAGCTGTGGCCCTGCAGCAAGCGGGTGCACACGCGATTACCTTGGCCGACAACTCCCTGGGGACTGTGCGCGTCAGCAACATGGCGCTCGCGGCTTTGCTCAAGCAGATGGGGATTGAGCCGTTGGTGCACGTGGCTTGCCGGGACCGTAATTTAATCGGCCAGCAGTCACACCTTATGGGCTTGCACGTCCTTGGCATCCATCACCTTTTGTTGGTGACAGGGGACCCTTCGCGCTTTGGCGATTTACCGGGGGCCACGTCTGTGTACGACGTGTCGTCCACCCAGTTGGCCCGGCTGGTGCGGCAGTTGAACCAAGGAATTGCTTTTTCGGGACAACCCCTGCGCCAACCGGCGCGGTTCGTGGTGGGGACGGCGTTTAACCCAAACGTTTTGCACTTTGACAAGGCGATTGACCGATTGCGCCGCAAGTTGGACGCGGGCGCTGATTATGTGATGACGCAGCCGTTGTTTGACCCGCGTATGTTCGATCGCATCGCCCGCGCGGCAGAGGAGTTTCACGCGCCGGTGTTTGTCGGGATTATGCCGCTGACGAGTGCACGCAACGCGCGCTTCCTGCACAATGAGGTACCAGGCATCCGTATCCCCGAGGACATCCTGGAGCGGATGCTGCAAGCCTCACCGGAACAAGCCAACGAGGAAGGACTGCGAATTGCCGAGGAGCTGCTTGACGAGGCACTCGCGTGTTTCCGCGGAGTCTACTTGGTCACCCCGTTCTTGCGCTATGACCTCACGGTCCATTTGACTCGCTACGCCCTGCGTACGCCTGCTCAAGCCGCAGCAGGGGGACAAACGGGGTGAGTCGTAAGCAGGGAGGGGACCCATGAACTGTGCAACAGGCTGCCCTGGTCCGTAGGGCAGCCTGTTAGCATTCACGGGATGCAAAGAGGGCTCTTAAACCTTGAAGCGGCTCACCAGCTCAAGCTGCTGTTCGGCGAGTTTTGCGAGCTCACGGGTGGAGGCGGTCACCTCTTCCATGGAAGCCAACTGCTCCTCGGCGGAGGCAGAAGCTGTTTCGACTTCTGCAGCTGACGACTCGGCGATGGCGCTGATTTCGCGCATCGCGTGATCGACTTGCGCAGCTCCTTCGGCAATCTTTTTAACAGCTGCGGAAACCTGCTGTATCTGAGCGCTCACTTCTTGGACGTGCGCCGCAATTTCTTGGAAAGCTTCGCCTGCCGCATCGACCGCCGAGGCGCCTGCTTGGACCTCGCGGTGGCTGTCGTCCATGGACGCCACCGCGCGTTCGATGTCTTGCTGGATGGATTGAATAATATTTGCAATCTCCTGGCTGGACCGGCCGGACTGGTCAGCCAGGCGGCGAATCTCTTCTGCCACCACGGCGAAACCGCGTCCGTGTTCGCCCGCGCGCGCTGCCTCTATGGCGGCGTTCAGTGAAAGCAGGTTGGTCTGGGCGGCGATGTTGGTGATGGTTTCGGAAATCTCGCTGATTTGCTGGGAACTGGTGCCTAGTTGTTGAACCGTCTCGGACAGGGTCTGAATGGCAGAACGGATGCGGCGCATTTGCTCGACAGCCGTATCCACTGATTGAATGCCAGAACTGGCGCGTTGGGCCGCCTGGACAGCGGTGGCCGCGACCGTTTGTGCGCTTTCCGCAGCATGCTGTGCGTCGCTGTTGACGAGTGTAATCACCTCGCCGCTTGACTGCATATGCCGGACCTGGTTTTCCGAGCCGGTGGCGATGGCCTGCAGGGTATTGGCGATGTATTGGGTAGCCGCACTGGTTTGCTCAGCACTGGCGGACACTTGCTGCGCGGCTGCAGCAACTTGTTCGGCACCTTCGCCCACCTGCCGGACAAGGCTGCGCAGCTTAGCGGTCATGGCGTTGAAAGAGGCTGCTAGGTCGGCCACCTCGTCGTTGCTGCGGACGCTTAAGCTGCGCGTTAAATCGCCCTCTCCCTCGGCAATCTCGCGCAGTTGCCGGTTGATGGCTGAGAGTGGACCCACGATGTTGCGAATCAGGAGAACGGCGGCAACGATGGCAACGAAGATGCTCAAGGCAATGCTGCCAGCCACCACCCACTGGCCGCGGCGTGCGGCTTGGTTAGCCGCGTCCCAAGCGTTGTTGGTGAGCGAGTTGGTGTATTGGTCAATCTGGTCGGCTGTTTGCCGGAATGCGTCCATGTACTGTTTACCGGCGTCGATGCGGTTGCGCGCGTTGTCAAACTGCATTTTTTGCACCAAGTCGATTTCAGACTGGAAAAACTGCTGCAATTGGGTAATTTGCGGCATGGCCACATCTTCCACCAGGTGTTTGATGGTCGGGTGGGCGGCTTCGTGTTTGTGCAACACGGCCAGGTCTTGCAACAGTTGTTGCTGGCCGGTTTGGTACGGCTGCAAGAAAGACTCGTTCACGGTTAAGACGTAACCGCGCACACCCGTCTCCTCATTCAGCAAGTCGACGGTTAAGTGGTCTGCCGCGGTACGAACCGAGATGGCGTCCTGCACGATGCTGTCGGTCTGGTTTTTCATGTTGGTAAACGCCAGGTAACTGGACACGCCACTCGCTGCGAGAATCAACACGAGCAGCACGTAACTCAGAATGATTTTGGTGCGAATGGTCAACCGTAGCTTTTTCACGCGCTTTCTCCCTCTCTTTGCAGACGCCGTAGCAAGGACTGGGGCTGCTTGTCCAACTTGGCAAACAACCGGTGCCGTAAGCAAAACCTAGCAAAAAGGTTACCATGTTCCGACATCTTTTGCTACCGTCCGACATGAGAGGTTGCCCAGACCCATGGCAAGCCGGACCCGAGCCTTGTCAAACGGTGGTTGCGAACCGGCAAGGGGGGCTGGCCAAGCGCCCGATTTCAGCACCGTCGGGGACATCTGCGGGACGATGGCCATAGAGTATGGAGAGGCTCCGAAAGGCCTCGCCGCGGAGCAAATCCCGGTGCGAGGAGGGTGCAATTGTGCGTAAAAAGACGGCCAAATCCAGTTCCGGCAAACGGCCGCGGGCGGCCAGGCCAGCACCCGAGGCGGTGTCTGAACAGGCTGTGGTGCAACCGCCGGCGACGGCTCCGGCGAGCGGAGGGTCGGCCCTGAACGTGTTAAAGCAAAACCTTGCGGGCAAGCGCAAAGCGATTTTTGAGATTCTCGACGAGGTGAAAAAGGTCAAACCCGAGCAGTGGCGCGACCCGGAACAAGTGGAACAATTGGCCAAAGACTTTGCCAACAAACTCGGCTTGGCCGTACCCGAGCAGCGGATCAAACAGTTTGTCGCAGCCTACAAAGACGCAACTAAAAACGGACCAAACGCTGATGTGGACGAACTCGTCAAGAAGTACGGTCCCAACGTGGATGACAAAACTTTGAATGAGATTAAGAAGTTTGTGCCAAAGACCCGGGCATAAACTGGCGGAAAGCAATGCAGCCCCAGGGGAGTCCTCCCTGGGGCTGCTGTACGCTTGCACGGGTCAGCGGCGACCCGCGGCTGGGGAAGTTGAACCCTCGGCCGGAGGTTGATCAGGATGGGACCCGTGCAACGACTTCATAAACTGGCTGCCCAGCGGCGAATTCATCAGAGCCACCAACAGGTTGGTGTAATCTTCGGTGGTCAGGTTCTTGCCGCGGTGTTTGACCAACTTTTCCAACACGCCGGTTTCGCGCAGCTGTTGCGTCGTGGAATGGAGGGTGTCGAGCAACTGGTCCGCCTGTTGCAGATAGCCCAGCCAGTGTTTGACCGTGGTGCGCAGATTGTTGACGGCTTTTAGAGAGTCCTGCAGGTTTTTTGGATTGAGGAGCTTGGACAACCCGGTACCCGGCTGGCTAGACTTAGCAGCAGGCGGGGAGGCAGCCGCTGGGCGGTGGCGGCGCGGGGCTGGCAGGGCGGCGGTTGTCCGGCGCGGGCTGCGCTGGCTTTGGCGCCCTGCTGCGTTGGCTGTACCTGAACGCGTCGGGCGGCGCCGCAGTTGGCTTTTAGCCCATTGGATGTCACGGCGCAGTGCGTCCCGCGCAGCGGCGGGACTCATCTCGTCCAGACGGCGCATCTGGCGTTTGAGCTGCTGCAAATGGCGCAGTGGGTGGGTGGCGGCCGTTACAGGGGGGAGCGGCACCGCTGCTGCACCTCCTCGCATCAATGCTGCTCCATGATATGGGCGAGCTAGCGGGGAGGTGCAGCGAATAGGCAAAAGCGGAGGAGCAAGGGCCGGCACTTGCTGCGGCAAGAACATCGGCCGGCGCAGGCATCGAGTGCGGAAAACCTGCGGGTCTGCGGGTCCGGCCCACAGGTTCCGTCAGTCGAGTTGTTCGACGAACCGGCGGATCCGCTCCACCGCTTGCACGACATTGTCATAGTGGGTGGCGTACGACAGGCGGATGTTGTGGGGTGCGCCAAACGCCTCCCCTGGAACAGCCGCAACCAGCTCGTGTTCCAACAGCAGCTCGCAGAAGCGGGTGGCGGTTCCTATCACCTCGCCGCGCCAGCGCCGCTGCAACAGCTGGCCAATGTTCGGGAAGACGTAAAACGCTCCGTCTGGCATCAGGCACTGCACACCTGGCAGAGACTGCAAGCCTTCCACCAACACATCGCGCCGGCGTTTGAACTCCGCCACCATCGCCGGGTCAAACGCGTCCAATGCAGCGACGCCAGCAGCTTGGGAAATGGTAGAGGGGCTCCCCGCCCCGTGGCTCTGCAGGCTGGCCATCGCCTTGGCGATGGGCAGTTCCGCAGCGGCGTAACCGAGGCGCCAACCCGTCATGGCGAACGCCTTGGAAAAGCCGTTGACCACCACCGTGCGTGGCATCAGCTCCGGCTTGAGCGCAGCTATGCTAAGGTGCTCGACGCCGTACACGAGACGCTCGTAGATCTCGTCCGCCAGGATATAGGCATCATGACGCACCAGCACCTCTGCCAAGGCCAGCAACTCGGAGCGCGAATAGACCGCTCCGGTAGGATTGCACGGCGAATTCAACAACACCACGCGGGTTCGCTCGGTGAAAGCCTGTTCTAACTGGGCGGGGGTCATTTTAAAACCGGTCGACTCGTCGCACTGGACAATCACGGGCACGGCACCAACCAACCGCACCTGCTCCGGGTACGTCACCCAGTACGGCGCTGGAATAATCACCTCGTCACCCGGGTCGCAGAGCGTCATGAACACGTTGAACAGCGAGTGTTTTGCCCCACAGGACACGACAATCTGTTCCGGCGTGTACGTCAACCCGTTTTCTTCCTGCAGTTTTTTCGCAATGGCTCGCCGCAGTGCAACCGTGCCTGCGGCAGCGGTGTACTTGGTCTGCCCGTGGGTGATGGCGCGAATGCCCGCGTACGCCGCTGGCACGGGCGTGTCGAAGTCCGGCTCGCCGACGCTCATGTTGATGACCGGACGCCCAGCGTCAAGCAGAGCCTTGGTCTTCGCGTCGACACTCATCGTCGCCGACGGCGCAATGGCCCGTACGCGACTCGACAGCCGATGTTCCATGTGCCACGCTCCTCTCTCATGCTGTGGCCATTGTACCATACCGGCCCTTGCCTTGTGCGTTTCCGCAAAGCCACAGCCCGCGGCAGCCCGGCCATGCAGGGCCGCTTACGGCCACCAGCGGCGCCACCAGGGCCGTGCCGCCGGGGCGGGGGCGGGCGGCACGGTACTGCTGTGCAAGGTGCAAGTCTCGACAGGGGCTGTTCCTGCTACAAAGTAATCCGTTTCTGTGCTGCCGCACGCCGGTGTGGCGAGTTGCCCGGTGACCGGGTCGAGGGTGACGGGGACCAGGTTGGGCGGCGGGGTAAACCAGTCTCCGGGCCGGCGCTGCTGGGCGGTGCCCATGAACTTTCCCCAGATGGGCGCAGCCATGTGCGCTTCTTGCACGGTCAACGGCCGGTTGTCGTCGTAACCGACCCACACCGCGCAGACCACGCGCGGTGTATACCCAACCATCCAGGCGTCAGTGTTGGTTGTTCCTGTCTTGGCGGCGGCAGGTCCGTGCAGGTATGTCCGGGCAGCATATCCCGTTCCGCCGGGTTCCAGTACGCTGCGCAGCAGGTCGGTAAGTTGAAACGCCACTGCCGGGTCCAACGCCTGTTGCGATGCGGGCAGTGTGGTCCAATGGCGGCCGCTGCGCGGGTCGTCGAGGGCTTGCACAGCGTACGGCAAGACGTGCTTGCCGCCGTTGGCCAGTGCCGCATAGGCAGTTGCCAACTGCAGCGGACTGGTGGGAAAGACCCCCAGGGCCAATGACGGGTACGGCCGTAACAATCCTTTGAAACCGAGTTGCCGGGCGGTCTCGACCACCTGCTGCGGGCCTACTTCCAGGTTAGCGGTCACCGCGTACACGTTGTCCGAACGGGCCAACGCTTCGCGCAGGGTAATGGGCCGGTGCGCGTAAAAATCGCCGTAGTCGTGCACGGTGTACAGCTTGTTGCGGTCGTACATAAACGACGTGGGTTCGCTTAATACCTGCCGGTCCGGTGTCCAACCGTGACTGAGGGCAGCGGCGTACACCACCGCTTTGAAGGTCGATCCCGGTTGCCGCTCCGCCAGCGCGCGGTTGTACGGGCTGTGTACGTAGTCGCGCCCGCCCACCAGGGCCAGGACAGCTCCCGTCTGCGGGTCCAGCGCCACCAACGCCGCCTGCAGCCCACTGCCGGCGGGCAGGGTGCTGGCAATGGCACGCTCAGCCGCCGCTTGCAACACCGGATCGAGCGTGGTCACAATACGTAGGTCGCCGCGGTCCAGGTCGTCTGCCGAGAGGTGGAAGCGTCGTTCCGCTTCATGGACGGCCATATCCGTAAAGTAAGGGGCGGCCAGGGACGGAGCGGACAGCGCGGCGAACTGCAGCGGCGTGTGCAGGGCGGCGTCCGCCGCGGACTGGGACAGGAAGCCTGCTTGCACCATGCGCTGCAGCACGGTGCGCTGGCGCGCGCGTGCAGCGTCGGGGTGCAGCAGAGGCGAGTACAAACTGGGCCCTTTAGGCAAACCGGCCAGCAGGGCACACTCAGCCAGGGATAAATCGCTGACTGGCTTGCCGAAGTACAGCTGCGCGGCCGCTCCCACACCGTAGGCACCGTGGCCGTAGTAAACCGTATTCAAGTACTGTTCCAAAATCTCCGGTTTGCTTTCGTGCAGTTCCAGCTGGAGGGCGTACAACGCCTCGCGCAGCTTGCGTCCTAGCGTGCGGTGTTGGTTTAAGTACAAGTTTTTCGCCAACTGTTGGCTGATGGTTGACCCGCCTTGGACAATGCTGCCGTGCATCAGATCCACCCAACTGGCGCGTGCCAAGGAGGTCCAGTGAAACGCCCCGTGTTGGTAAAAACGTGCATCCTCCACCGCTAACGTGGCAGCTTGCAACGCTGGCGGAATCTGTGCCAACGGGACGTGTTCGGCACGTGTACCTTTGCGCGTCCACTCCGCCAGGCGCGAACCGTCACTGGCGTCAATATGGGTAGGATAGACCAGGCTCGGGTCAGGCAGCGGTGCGGCGCGCAGGGCGAGCAACAGCACAGTGGTGCCCACAAACCCGCAGCACCAAGGCAGCACCAGGCACCGCTGCCAGCGCGGCAGATACCGCCAGCGCGTGTGCCAGCGGTGCCGGCGGCGGCTGGCGCGTGCCAGGGTCGAGCGTGGATGAGCCTGCATAACACCCTCCTTCACCACTTACCGGATCACAGGTCTTCCGGCGGAGTGAGCTTTAGTCTTTGCAATCCCCGGAAAACTATGCCAAAAGGTGGGTGACGTCCGGCAGGAAAGGGTGTACGTGCCAGGGGGGTTTGGTATAATACTCCCACTGTTGTGTGGCTAGCAGATGGAGGTGTCCGGCGTGGCCAAGTCGGAACTGTGGTTTACCGAACGGCAAAACGATCATTTATCCATCGGCCTGCGCATAGAGCGGGTCTTGCATTCTGAAGAAACGCCCTATCAGTCGCTGGACGTGGTCCAGACGGTACAGTACGGAAACATGCTTGTCCTCGACGGTTGCATCATGACCACCGAGCGCGACGAGTTTGTCTATCATGAAATGATTGCCCACGTGGCTCTGCACACCCATCCGCATCCGCGCAAGGTGCTGGTTGTTGGCGGCGGGGACGGCGGGGCCATCCGCGAGGTCGTCAAACACCCTTCGGTGGAACAAGCGGTCTTGGCTGAGATTGATGGCCGCGTGATTGCCGCCTCGCAGCAGTTCTTCCCGCACATCGCCAGCGGCCTGTCGGACCCGCGGGTGCGAGTGGAGGTAACCGACGGCATCCGCCATGTCCAGGAACACCCGGGGGAGTACGACATTATTTTGGTAGACTCAACCGATCCGGTGGGCCCGGCCGTCGGCTTGTTTGCACGTCCTTTCTACGAAGCGGTGTTCCGTGCCTTAACAGACGACGGTGTGTTTGTCGCTCAGACCGAGTCGCCGTTCGTCAACCAAGACTTGATTCGCTCGGTTTGGGCTGACGTCCGCGCGGTGTTCCCAGTCACCGAGCTGTACCTGGCGTACGTGCCCACGTACCCCACAGGTATGTGGAGCTTCACTCTGGGCAGCAAACGCTACCACCCGTTGCGTGACCAGCAGCCGCTGCGTATCCAGGATACGCGCTATTACACGGCCGACGTGCACAGAGCCGCCTTTGCCTTGCCGCGGTTTGTCGCCGAGTTGGTGCAGCCGTGAGCACCCCCGGTGTCCCTGCAGGTCTGCAAGACCGGGCGTACAGCGGCGAGGTGTTCATTGGCGCACAGTCAGACTTTGCCTCGGCGCAGGCCGTGTTGTATGGCATGCCGATGGATTGGACCGTGTCTTTTCGCAGTGGGGCGCGCCTAGGCCCGGCGCGCATCCGTGAGGTGTCGGTCGGGCTGGAAGAGTACAGCCCGTACCTGGACCGCGATCTGTCAGAGTTGCGTTACCATGACGCCGGTGACTTGGCGTTGCCGTTTGGCAATCCGCAGCAAAGCGTTCAGTTGATCTACCACTTCGTACGCGGCCTGTTTGCAGCTGGCAAATTCCCGCTGGGCTTAGGCGGCGAGCACCTGGCAGCGCTCGGGCCCCTGCAGGCTGCGTGGGAAACATTCCCAGACCTGCGCGTCGTGCACATCGATGCACACACCGACCTGCGCGAGCACTACGAAGGTGAACCGTATTCGCACGCCACAGTGATCCGCAAGGTGTGTGATGCCATAGGGCCAGACCGCGTATACCAGTTCGGTATTCGCTCCGGAACGCGTGCTGAATTCCAGTGGGCCCGCCAGCACACGCACTTCTACCCGTTCGCCGTGGCTGACCCTCTGCGGCGCGTCCTGCCTGAATTAGCTGGGTACCCGGTGTACGTCACGTGGGATATCGACGTGTTCGATCCCGCTTTCGCACCCGGAACAGGCACGGCGGAACACGGCGGCATCAGCCCGCAGGAGGCGTTTGCCGCCATCCAAACGCTCAGTCAGTTGCAGGTGGTGGGATTTGACTTGGTGGAAGTTGCACCGGCCATCGACCCTAGTGAGCTGTCGCAAATTTTAGCGGCCAAGTTGGTGCGCGAGGCGCTGCTGGCGTTTGTCCGCGAAGGGGGAGGAGCGCGTGAGCCCTGAGTATTGGCAGGCTGCGGCAGACTTTCGCCGGCGCGTGCACATCCAGTGGCGGCGCGAACTGTTCACCCTATCTTTGGAGGTCAAAGGCCCCGGCCGACCTGTGCCACCGGATGTGGAACGCTTTTCGGTGGCTGACGGCGTCTGGGAGCAACGGGCGGGCATTCATTACTTGACATACGCCGATCCGGAGCATACCCAGGGGGTGGTGCAGACGTTGGCCGGACATCTCCGTCGTGACCACACCACCCTGTGTTTACGCCCGGATGAGGTCTCGCTGACGCGTACGGGCGAGGTCAGTTGGTCCCATACCTTTCGGCCGGCCGAACGGGTGACGACTGCTCTGCGTACCGGCAAAGCGCTGCTTGAAGTGGAGATTCTGACGGAGCAGCTTGAGCTCGATGTCCACCCGGACGGCGGCCGCTTGCGCTGTACATACCAGATGCGTTTAGGCCGGCCGAAGCACCCAGTGCCACAAGCGGTGGCTCTGGAGATCTGGTGGCGCCCGTAGCGGGCGTGGGAGAGGACGCGCCATGGCGCAAGCATACGCATTCCGCCGTACCCGGCACTTTAAACGCTACCGGGAAATCGCTGCGGTGTTGATTCGCCACGGTTTCGGCTGGTTCTTGGACGAGCTCGGCCAGGCGGACTGGGTGCCTTTGCCCCGCCGCGCCAACGGCGACGCCGCGAGATCAACCGCGAGTCTGGCAGAGCGCGTACGGCACATGATTGAAGAACTTGGTCCCGCCTTTGTCAAGCTAGGTCAGTTGGCCAGCCTGCGCGCAGACCTGCTGCCCGCTGAGTGGGTACGTCAGTTAAGCAAGCTGCAGGACGAAGTGCCGCCAGTACCGTGGCCGCAGGTGCAGGCTCAACTGGAACAAGAACTCGGGACTGCTTGGCCGGAAGTGTTTAAAACTTTCGACGAACAGCCCGTCGGGTCTGCGTCTATCGGCCAAGTGCACCGGGCCGTCCTGCACAGCGGCGAGGTGGTCGCCGTCAAGGTGCAGCGTCCAGGCATTGCGGCGGTCGTGCAAGCTGACCTCGAGGTCTTGGCCGACCTGGCGCGGATGGCCGAGCGCCGTTTCGAGTGGGCCCGGTTGTACCAGGTGCGCGAAGTCGTCGCCGAGCTGCGGCGGGTGCTGACCGATGAACTCGATTATACGGTGGAGGCGCGCAACGCAGAGCGCATCGGTGAGCTGTGGCGCAACCACAGCAAGGTGCGGATTCCGCAGGTGTACTGGGAGTGGACGAGTCCACGGTTGCTCGTCATGGAGTACGTGGAAGGCGTGAAACTCAACCAACACCACAAGTTGGCGGCTCTCGGCATTGACCGGCGCCGGTTGGCCGCAGATGTCGCCGAGGCGGTGTTCACCCAGGTGTTTGTGCATGGCCTGTTCCACGCTGACCCGCACCCGGGCAACCTTTGTGCCCTGCCGGGGGGGCGCTTGCTGTTTCTAGACTTCGGCATGGTAGGCAGGCTTTCGCCAGCCCTCAAGGGCCATCTGGCAGGATTGGTCCTCGGCTTGCTGCGGCGCGATGCCGGGGCCGTCGTGCGCGTTCTCTATCGCATGGGCGTGGTCCCGGCGGAGGTCGACGAGCAACTGCTGCACCGCGACGTGGAAGCGCTGCGCGACAAATACTACGAAGTCCCCCTGCGGCAGATCCACCTGGGGGAAGCGGTGCTCGACATCTTCTCTGTGGCGTACCGTCACCGCATTCAAATCCCGCCTGACCTAGCGTTGGTAGGGAAAACCCTGTTGACGCTGGAAGGGGTGGTGGAAGACCTCGATCCAGAGTTTCGTATCCTCGACGCGGCCGAGCCGTTCGGACGGCGGTTGTTACGTGAGCGGTTTGACCCGGGGGCGTTGTTGCGGCGCGGGGCGGCCACCGCTGGCGAGTGGGCGGAGTTGGCCGCCGAAGCCCCGCGCGCCTTGCGTGCCCTGTTGGGCGGGGTGCGCCGCCAGCGCTTTCGCCTGCAAGTTGACGTCCCTGATCTCAACGCCTCAGTCAAACGTCTGGAACGTACGGTGAACCGTCTGTCATTCAGCCTGATGTTGCTCAGCTTGTCGGTTTTTCTCGCAGGCTGCCTGATTGCCTCCGCGCTGGCCAAATCGCCGTCGTATCTGTGGAACGTCCCGCTCGCAGACGCTGGTTTGGGTGCAGGCGCGGCGTTGGCAGTCTGGTTGGTCTGGGCCATGGTCCGCTCCTCCCGGCATTGAGCCGTTTTCAGCCAACCTGGGTTCGTGCTATGTTGTAGTTGCAAGGCTTGTGTGCAGCGGCTGTCCGGCAGAGGAGGGACTGGCTTGTCGTCGACTGCTTACGGCGTGCAAGCACTGGTGTTTCTTGGGGTGTTTGCTGCGGCATTCGGACTGTTCTATCAGGCGGTACGCGACCGCATCCGCTTCCTGCGAGCGGCAGCTCCAGACCCGACGCGGCAAGGACACCCCAAGGAGCGATGGCGCAGTTTTGTTGTCTATGTCCTGGGTCAACGCAAAGTGCTGGCAGAACCGTCCGGTATGCTGCACGTGTTGATTTTCTGGGGGTTTCTTGTGCTCGTCTGGGGGGACCTCGATTTTATCGGCTATCACCTGTCGGGTTGGCACCTGCCGTGGGCGCTCTCCCCCGTGTACGCGTTTGTCCAGGAGTTGTTTTCTGCGCTTGTCTTGGTGGCGGTGCTGGCTGGCTTATGGCGCCGCTACGGCCTGCGGCCGATGCGCCTCGAGGCTTCGGCTGAAGCAGGTCTAATTTTGGCTCTGATTGCGTTGATTGTGCTCACCTATTATACGGCGAACGCGGCTGACGCGGTTCGCGCCGGCTGGTTACCTGGTTGGGAGGCGCCGGTGGCCAGTGGTCTGGCGCGGTTGCTGCAGGGTTGGCCGGGGCGCGCCTTGCTCGCACTGTCGCTGACCGCGTTTTGGTTGCACGTGTTGTGTATCTGCGCCTTCTTGGTGCTCATTCCACGCAGCAAACACGCTCACATGTTGGCCGCCATGTGCAACTGGTACTTCCGCCGGCTCGACCCGCCTGGCCGTCTGCGCAAGCTCGACTTGGACGACGAGCAAGCGGAGTCGTTTGGCGCCGGACACATTGAACAGTTTACCTGGAAACAGCTGCTCGACGGGTTTGCTTGCACCGAGTGCGGCCGCTGTCACATTCAGTGCCCCGCAACCCTGACCGGCAAGCCACTGTCGCCTAAGTATGTCATGCTGAAAATGAAAGACCACCTGGTGGCGCAGGGACCATCGCTGCTGGCGCAGGCGGCTGGGGCAGAAACGGCCACAGAGCCGTTGTTTGCGCGCATGTTCAGCGAGGAAGAGATATGGGCATGCACCACCTGCCGGGCTTGTGAAGAGGCCTGTCCAGTGGCCAATGAACACGTGCAAGCGATTGTCGATATGCGCCGCTATCTCGTGTTGACCGAGGGCAAGGCGGCTCCCGAAGTGCACAAGGTGTTTGCCAACCTGGAACGCCAGTCCAACGAGTGGGGGCTGAACCGGCGCGATCGCGCAGCTTGGGCGCAAGGCTTGCCGGTGCGTACGCTGGCTGAAGCGGGGCGGGCGGAGTACCTGTTTTACGTGGGCTCTGCAGCCTCCTTCGATGCACGCAACCAGAAAATCGCGCAGGCGTTTGCTAAGCTTTTGCTTGCTGCTGGTGTCGATTTTGCGATTCTTGGCGTTGAGGAAGAGAGCGACGGCGATTCCGCCCGCCGCCTGGGCAACGAGTTTTTGTACCAGGAGTTTGTGCAGCGCAACATTGCCTTGTTTGCGCGCTATGGGGTGCGCAAAATCTTGACGACTGACCCGCACGCCTACAACACCTTCAAAAACGAGTACCCTGACTTTGGCTATCAGGCAGATGAAGTGTGGCACAGCACAGAGTTTGCCGCCAAGTTGCTGCGCGAGGGGAGGTTGCGGCCGCGCCAACCGCTGCGGCGGCGAGTCACTTACCACGACTCGTGTTATTTGGGCAGATACAACGGCATGTACGACGCACCGCGTGAGATCTTGCGGTCCATCCCCGGCGTGGAATTGGTGGAGATGGAACGCAGCCGCAACCACAGCATGTGCTGCGGTGCGGGAGGTGGCGGGATGTTCAAAGAGGAAGGCGGACGCCAGCGAATCAACGTGTTGCGCGCCAGCCAAGCCCTGGCGACGGGTGCTGAGGTGGTCAGCACGGCTTGTCCGTACTGTATGACCATGCTGCTGGACGGAACCAAGGCGCACGGGGCGGAAGACCGCTTGCAGACGTATGACGTCATTGAACTGCTGGCGGCCGCGGTGGCCGACGCCGGGTGAGCCCCAGCGCGGCGGTGGAGGCCGGGACAGCTGCAAGCAGGGGGTGCGAGAGCGCAACCGGACGGGGAGGAGGGAGTGGCGTTGTCGCGTACGGTGCTTGTAAGCGCTGTCAGAACGCCCATTGGGCGCTTTCAAGGGGCATTGGCCCCCCTGCCGGCCGTGGCCCTCGGTGGCGCTGCCGTCCAAGCAGCTGTGGCGCGGGCGGCGGTACCGCCAGCCGCGGTGGAACAGGTATGGCTGGGCATGGTTCTGCAGGCTGGAGCTGGTCAAGCGCCGGCCAGGCAAGCAGCGCGTCTGGCGGGTTTGCCTTGGGAGACGGCGAGCACCACGGTCAACAAGGTCTGTGCCTCTGGATTGCATGCCATTGCTTTGGCTGACGCATGGATTCGCGCAGGGGACGTGCGCGTGGCGGTGGCAGGGGGGATGGAAAGCATGTCAAACGCCCCTTTCGCCTTGCCTGAACTGCGCCGCGGCCAGCGCTTGGGCGATGCAGCCGCGGTTGACTTGCTGCTGCATGACGGCTTGCGCTGCGCGTTCCACGGGGTGCACATGGGGGTGCACGGCGGCCAGGCTGCCCAAGAGTTAAGCATCTCCCGGGAAGAGCAAGACCGCTGGGCTCTACGCAGCCACCAACGCGCCTTGGCGGCACAGGCGGCCGGCTGGTGGGCGGAGGAAATCACCCCGGTGGAGGTGCCGGGACGCACGCCGACAAGGGTGGACTGGGATGAAGGACCGCGTGCAGACACCTCGCTGGCGCGTCTGGCCCAGTTGCCGCCGGCGTTTACACCAGACGGTACCATCACCGCGGGCAACGCACCGGGGTTGAATGATGGGGCTGCTGCCGTGGTGTTGATGGCCGAGGAAACTGCGCGTGCGTACGGGTGCACCCCGTTGGCGTACGTACGCGGCTACGCCGAAGCGGGTGCCGAGGCGTCTTCCCTCGCCACCATGCCCGCCTTGGCGGTGCAGCGGCTGCTCAAGAAGACCGGGGTGCGCCTGTCTGACATCCGGCTGTTGGAGATCAACGAGGCGTTTGCCGCGGTGGTGCTCACCTGTTTGCGCCTGCTGGGGTGTTCGGAAGAGAGCGTGAACGTGAACGGTGGGGCCATTGCGCTGGGCCACCCGCTGGGCGCCAGCGGGGCACGGCTGGTGGTCACCCTGGTCCACGAGCTGCGCCGGCGCGGCGGCGGGTTGGGCGTGGTGGCACTGTGCAGTGGTGGAGCACAGGGCGACGCCATGCTCCTGGAGGTACTGCCGCCGGAAGAGAGCAGGGACGGTGCGTAAGGAGGCGGGTGGCGTGGACATGGAGCGGGTGCTGGTGGCGGGAGCTGGGCAAATGGGACGGGGCATCGCCCAGGTGTTGGCCGAAGCTGGCTATGCCGTGGTCTTGTGTGACACTTCACAGGCGCTGGCAGAACGCGGGCGGGCGTTGATCGCTGACCAGTGGCAGCGTGCGGTGGCGCGCGGCAAGCTTACCCCTGACGCGGCTGCCGCAGCGCTGGCGCGAATTGAGCCGGTGGCCGACCTTGCGGCTGCGGCAGGCTGCCAGTTGGCGATTGAAGCCGTGCCGGAGGACCTGACGGTCAAGAAGGACGTGTTCCAGCAGCTCGACACGTACCTGCCAGCGGATGCTGTGCTGGCCAGCAACACGTCCTCGTTGCCCATCACGCAGTTGGCCGCGGCCACGCGCCGCCCGTGGCAAGTCATCGGCATGCACTTTATGAACCCAGTGCCTGTGCTGCCCTTGGTGGAACTGGTGCGCGGTTTGGTCACGGCGGACGAGGTCTACGAACAGGCGCGGGCGCTCGTTTTGCGCCTAGGGAAAACGCCTGTGCTGGTGCGGGATGTGCCCGGGTTTGTCTCCAACCGCGTGCTGATGCCCTTGGTGAACGAAGCGGTGTGGTGCCTGTATGAAGGGGTAGCGACGGCAGCCGACGTCGACCGCGTACTGACCTTGGGCATGCGCCACCCGCTCGGTCCGCTGGCCTTGGCCGATTTGATTGGATTGGACACGTGTCTGGCCATCCTTGAAGTGTTGCACCAAGGCTACGGTGACCCGAAGTTTCGCCCGTGTCCGCTGTTGCGCCAGTACGTACAGGCGGGCTGGCTCGGGCGCAAAAGCGGGCGCGGGTTCTTCACCTATACGGACGGTGGACCCGCCGGCCCCAGCCCGGCCCTAGCAAGGACAGGCCAGGGGACGGGTGGATGATGTGGCCACAGCCGGCGGTGCGCGTCTGTCCACGCTGTGCCGCTGGCGAGAGATGGAGGTGGAGGCGTGGAGGAGACGCGTGTCGTTGTCCAGCATGAGGGTCCTGTCGCGGTGTTGACGCTCAACCGCGAACAGCAGTTAAACGCCTTGGATGAAGCCTTGTTATCCGAGCTGTCGGGTCATTTGCGGGCCTTGGCCGATGACCCAGGGGTGCGCGCGGTGGTGTTGTGCGGACGTGGACGGGCGTTTGCAGCAGGGGCAGACATTGCAGCGATGCAACCATTGGGGCCAGCGGCTGCTGAGCGGTTTGCCCGGTTGGGGCAAGCGGTGTTCCAGCAAATCGAGCGGCTGCCCAAGCCCGTCATAGCCCTTATCCACGGCTATGCCCTGGGCGGCGGCTTGGAGCTGGCGTTGGCCTGTGACCTGCGCATTGCGGCACACGGTGCGCAACTAGGACAGCCAGAAATCCGCCTCGGGATATTGCCTGGGTTTGGCGGCACGCAACGTCTGCCGCGGTTGGTGGGTCGGGGGCGTGCCCTGCAGTTGCTGCTCACGGGGGAGCGCATCACGGCAGACGCTGCGCTCGAAATGGGCTTGGTGAATGAGGTGGTGGCACCGGACGCGTTGTACACCACGGGGCTGGCGCGTGCCCGCCAACTGGCAGAACTGCCGCCCTTGGCGTTGGCGTGGCTCAAGCGGGCAGTGTATGAAGGCACGGAACTCGACTTGGCCCGGGGTCTGTCGCTGGAAGCTGCCCTGTTCGGCTTGTGTTTTGCCACACACGACCAAAAAGAAGGCATGGCGGCGTTTTTAGCCAAGCGTCCGCCCGTGTTTGAGGGGAAGTAACCACCATGGACTTCTCGCTCACCCAAGAGCAAGAACGCATCCGCCAGTGGGTTCGGACATTTGCACAATCCCGCGTTGCCCCGTTGGCAGCCGGTATCGACGAGCGCGATGAACTGCCGCGCCACCTGCTTGCGGAAATGGGGGAACTTGGGTTGCTCGGCCTGCCTATCCCGGAGGCGTGGGGCGGGGTAGGCGCAGACTTTCTCTCATACATTCTTGCGGTGGAAGAGTTGTCTTACGCGTCTGCCGCGGTCGGCTTGGTGGTGGCGGTGCACACCGCGGTCGGCAGTTTCCCGATTCTGTACTTTGGTACGCCCGTGCAACAGCAGCGCTACTTACCAAGGCTGGCAAGCGGGACCTGGCTGGCTGCGTTTGCCTTGTCAGAGCCTGAGGCTGGTTCAGACGCTGCCGCCTTGCGCACGCGCGCACAGCGCAGTGGTGCCGGCTACGTGCTCAACGGCAGCAAGGTGTTTGTCACCAACGGATCGTTTGCCGACCTGTTTTGCGTGTTTGCAGTGACGGATGCCCGCCGTGGCAGCCGCGGCATTAGTGCTTTTTTAGTCGAAAGGGGGACGCCTGGTTTACAGTTGGGGCCATCCCTGCGCAAGATGGGCATGAATGGATCGGGCACGTGCGCCCTGGTGTTGGAAGATGTGTATGTCCCGGAAGAACAGCGCCTCGGCGAAGAGGGGGAAGGGTTTCCCATCGCCATGCGCCTGTTGGACGGTGGTCGAGTGGGCATCGCCGCGCAGGCACTCGGCATCGCCCGCGCGGCGTTTGATGCGGCGCATGCGTATACGCGCACGCGCAAACAGTTTGGCCAAGAAATTTTTCAGTTTCAAGGGGTTCAGTTCATGCTGGCCGACATGGCAACGCAGATAGAGGCAGCCCGCTGGCTGGTGTACCGGGCGGCGTTGCTGCGGCAAGCGGGCAAACCGTGTACGCGTGAGGCGGCAATGGCCAAACTGTTTGCCTCCGACACGGCCATGCGCGTGACGACCGATGCAGTCCAGTTGTTGGGTGGGTACGGGTATGCGAAGGACTATCCGGTTGAGCGTTATATGCGCGATGCGAAGGTTACGCAGATTTACGAAGGGACCAATCAGATTCAGCGAATCGTCATCAGCCGGCACCTGACTCGTTGACCGGGAAGCATCCGTGTGACACAGGTGAGCGAGGGACAGGAGACGGTGCGGGAGGGATGCCCATGCATCCATTGGCGGCGGCTGTGTTGCAGGGTGACGCCCGGGCGTTGGCACGCGCCTTGTCGGTGCTGGAGAACGGCGGTCCAGAACAGCACGAGCTGTGCGCGACCTTTGCGGCGTATCTTGAAACCGCATGGGTCACCGGTTGGACGGGCGCTCCCGGCGCGGGGAAAAGCACGCTGGTCGATCAGGTGGTGACGCATGTTCGCCAGCAAGGGGAACGGGTCGGGGTGTTGGCGGTGGACCCGTCCAGCCCGTGGAGTGGCGGGGCCTTGCTGGGGGACCGGGTGCGTATGGCGCGGCACAGTACGGACCCCGGGGTGTTTATCCGCAGTGTCAGCAGCCGCGGCGAGAGGGGGGGATTGGCTGCGGCGGTGCACGCTCAGCTGGGCGCGCTAGCGGCATTCGGCTGCCGCTCCCTGCTGGTCGAAACCGTGGGGGCCGGGCAGGCGGAGGTGGACGTCATGCGTGTGGCTGACACCGTGGTGGTGGTGGTGACGCCAGGGGCGGGGGACCTCATACAAGCCGCCAAGTCGGGATTGATGGAAGTGGCGGACGTGTTTGTCGTGAACAAGGCAGATCAACCCGGGGCGCTGGCGGTGGCGCGGGAAGTCCGTTGGGTGCTGGAACGCCGGCTTACCCCGCGCTCAGATTGGCAACCTCCCGTGTTGCTGGTGAGCGCCGCCCGCGGGGAGGGTGTGGAGCCTTTGCTGCAAGCCCTGGCCCACCACCGCCAGTACCTGACGGCCAGCGGTTGCGGCCAACAGCGGCGGCGTCTGCGCTTTCAGACTGAGGTACTGCGAGGCGTGGAAGCGGCGGTGCGCACTTATCTTCGCCAGCGCGCTGCCTCTGACCCGCAGTGGCGGGAAGTTCTGGAAAGTGGTACGGTCAGCAACCCTTGGCTGGCCGTTGAGCGATTGCTGCAGGACTTGCCGTGGCTGCGGCCGTCTTCTTAAACCGGCGGGGAGGGCCTGTCCGATCCCGCGATTGCACCTGCCGGCCAGCCGTTTAGCGAAGACACTGCATGGACGGTGGAGATTGTGTTATAATCCACGTATTTGCAGAGAGTGTTGGGCGTTGTTGGTGAAGGGGGAATTTTAAACATGGCGGTCAGTATCGCCAAGACACCGGAAGAAATACGCGAACTGCCGCTGGTGGAACTGGCTTGGGAAATCTTGCGAACCACCCGCGAGCCGTATTACTTTCGGGACTTAATGCGTGAGATTCAGGCGCTGCGCAATATGACGGAAGAAGAAGTGAACGAGGTCATTGCCCGCCTGTATACGGAAATCAATATCGATGGCCGGTTTGTCTGCATTGGTCAAAACGTGTGGGGTTTGAAACGCTGGTACAACACTGAAAAGACGGACGAACGCCAGCCAGGCAAGAAGTTTGTGCGCACCAGCGGCGATGCTTTCTCGGAAGACGATGACCTCGACGACTTCGAAGAAGAGGCGGAAGAGGAAGAACTGGAGGTCCTGGACGATGAGCTGGGCGAGGGCCTGAAGCCGGATGAGTTCCTGCCTGAAGAAGAGGAGCTGCCGTTTGACGGGGACGAGGAAGAAGCGGCCGACGACCTTTTGGATGAAGAACCGCTGTTGGAAGGGGACGCAGAGGAGCCGGACGAAGAAGAGGAGTTTTAAGCCTGTACAGCGGTGGCGCGTTCTGGCTAGGGAGCCAGAACGCTGTTTTTGTGGCATTGTAACAGCAGGAGGGGGACCATGGCCAAGTTCATCTTCGTGACCGGCGGCGTGGTGTCTGGCCTCGGCAAAGGCATTACAGCCGCCTCACTCGGCCGGCTGCTCAAAAACCGAGGGTTGAAAGTGACCATTCAAAAGTTTGACCCGTATATCAATGTCGACCCGGGGACCATGAGTCCATACCAGCACGGTGAGGTGTTTGTCACTGAGGATGGGGCAGAGACAGACCTCGACCTCGGACACTATGAGCGCTTTATCGACAACAACCTAAGTGCCGCCAACAACGTGACCAGCGGCAAAATCTACTGGTCGGTGATCACCAAGGAACGGCGCGGCGACTACCTCGGTGGGACAGTCCAAGTGATTCCGCACATCACCAATGAAATCAAAGACCATATCCTGCAAGCCGCCGGCCCGGACACCGATATCGTCATTACCGAGATTGGCGGCACGGTAGGCGATATTGAAAGCCTGCCGTTCCTCGAAGCCATTCGCGAAATGAAAAGCGATGTCGGACGTGACAACGTGGTCTACGTGCACGTGACGCTCATCCCTTACCTGCAGGCCAGCGGTGAAGTCAAGACCAAGCCGACCCAACACAGCGTGGCCGAACTGCGCAGCATCGGCATCAACCCGCATGTCATTGTCTGCCGTTCGCAGGTTCCGCTCAGCCTGGACGTAAAGAAAAAAATTGCGTTGTTTTGCGACACGGATGTCGACTCAGTGATTGAAGCGCGCGACGCCGAGGTGCTCTACGAGGTACCGCTGTTGTTGCACCAGGAAGGCTTTGACGATATTGTGTTGCGCCATCTGGGAATGTCTGCACCGGCCCCTGAGCTGGCAGAGTGGACGAGCATGGTGGAGCGCATCAAACGCCTGCAAGAGACGGTCCGCATCGCCATTGTCGGGAAGTACGTGGCGCTGCCGGACGCGTACGCCAGCGTTAGTGCGGCGCTGCACCACGGCGGGTATGAATCGGGCGCCAACGTGGAAATCCGCTGGGTCCAGTCGGAAGATGTCACCGCAGACAACGTGTCTGAGCTGCTCGCAGGCGTGGATGGCATTCTCGTGCCAGGCGGTTTTGGCGACAGAGGTATCGAAGGCAAGATTGCAGCGGTGCGCTTTGCGCGCGAACAGCAGATTCCGTTTTTCGGCATCTGCCTGGGGATGCAGGTGGCCGTGGTGGAGTACGCCCGTCACGTCGCCGGGCTGAAGGGTGCGCACAGCAGCGAGATCGACCCGGGCACCCCGTACCCGGTGATAGACCTGATGCCAGAGCAGCAGGACGTTCAGGACAAAGGCGGCACCATGCGCCTTGGCGCATACCCGTGCGTGATGCACCCGGACAGTCTGTCGGCGCGTGCTTATGGGAGTACGGTGGCGACGGAACGCCATCGCCATCGCTACGAGTTTAACAACGCTTACCGGGCGGCGTTGGAAGCAGCAGGGTTGCGCGTGGCCGGGACGTCCCCGGATGGGGTGTTGGTAGAGATCGTCGAGTTGCCTGACCACCCCTGGTTTGTCGGTGTCCAGTTCCATCCAGAGTTTACCTCCCGCCCCAACCGGGCGCAGCCGCTGTTCCGTGAGTTTATCCGCGCGGCACTGGCGCGCCGGCGGGGTCACGCAGAAACCGCAGCAGCCGTGGTGCCACAGGTCTGACAAGGGAAAAGGATTTTTCTGCCGCTGCGGCGAATCCTTTGCCGGGGAGAACTTCGGGGCGGGAGCAGGCGGTTGGCGCCTGCTCCGGTTGGCGTGCTGTCCTCCGAAGGGTAGGTCAAAGGGGGAACCAGGTTGGCGAAAAAAGTTCTTGTCGTCGATGACC
>JAILZF010000070.1 GCA_023512635.1 Alicyclobacillus sp.
GGCTTTGTACGCCGAGCACCCTGTGCGCATAGATATCGCTGGGTCTGTAGAAAGCATCCAGCGTATTGACAAAGCGGTGTTGTACCGGTGTTATGAGACGTTCTACCACCCCAGCAATATGGTGTTGTTTGCGGCGGGTGGCTTGGACGTCCAGTCTATGATGGCGTGGGTACGCGCCAATCAGGCACGCAAATCGTTTCCGCCAGCTCCCCAGGTGGAGCGCAAATTCCCTGTAGAAGCGCCAACGGTTCAACAAGCGCGCACCGAGGTGGCGTTAAGCGTCAGTGTCCCGCGTGTGTTGGTGGGTTGGAAAGACCCAACTCCTTGCCCGGCGGGGCATGAAGTCCTGGTGCAGGAGATGTTGACCGGTACCTTGCTCGATGTCTTATGTGGCCGTGGCAGCGAATTGTACGATGAATTGCTGACGGCAGGACTTGCAGACCAACAGTTTTCATGGGAGTACGAGTGTACGCCACAATACGGGTTTTCAGTGGTCGGGGGGAACACCCCGGACCCTGAGGCGCTGTTGCAGCGATTGCAAGCGCGTGTGGACCAACTGTTGGCGGACGGAGTTCCCGCCGAAGCGTTTGAGCGCTGCCGGCGTAAAGCCATGGGCCGCTTTTTGGCAGCTCTGGATTCGCCGGCGTACATCGCACGCCACTTTGCCAGTTACGTGTTTCGCGGCGCCGACGTGTTCGAAACGTTGTCTGTCTTGCAGGCGATCACCCTGGAACAAGCGAACGCCCGGTTGCGTGAACACTTTGCCCCAGCCCAGCGCGCAGTGTCGGTCGTCTGGCCCAAATCTTAGCGCAAATGCGTGGATATCGCTTGCCAATGCCCTGCCCCTTGCCACTGGTAGGCCTGGCCATCCAGCCAAACAGTTAATGCAGCGTGCCCAGCCTCGGCTTGAAAACTGAGGGACTGCACAGGTTGGTCGGGCAGGCCAGCCGACACGTCTTGCCAGGACTGACCGCCGTTAAGTGTCAGGTAGACGTGTCCGGGTTGGTCTGGTGTTGCGCTGCCATAGCCGCCCAACCCTAAGGCAGCCACCTGGCCATCCGCGTTCGGGCATATTGCCAGTGCTGTCACTGTACGGTCGGGTAATGGTGCTGTCACTTTCGCCCACGGATGTCCGGGCAGCGCTACGCATACCTCCCCAGCGAGCGTACCCGTGTACCATACGTCTCCTTGGTGTGCGAGAGCAGTGATTCCGTCTATTCCGTAACCGGGTGTGCCCGGGGTGTACGCTTCCGTGACATCGGGTGATAATGCCTGCCAGGCTGCTCGCTGAGGGTTCCACATAGCGACAAAGTGGGAGGCCCGGTAACGAGTACCTGAGGTTTGCCAAAGCAGCGGTGCGGGGCCGTTGGGGAGGGGTGGGTCCTCTTTGGCCAAGGTCCCTGGGACGGGTACATCCAAAGGTTGCAAAGGTCCAGACAGGACAGAGCCAGGGTTGTCCGGTCCGAAGGTCAACGTATGGGTCTGTGCGGCCGATAAGGATGATCTGCCCCGGGTCTCCATCCATAGACTGGAGACCAGACCGCAGACAGCCGCTCCGGCCATGATGGCGAGGAGCCCCTGGGATACACGGTGAAATGTGATGAAGGAGAAACAAGGGGCAACGCGGACAGCAGGGTAAGCGCGCCGGTCGCGCGTCAACGTCTTGTGGAACAAGGCCACTGCACCTCCCTGACTCTATCCATGGGCGGACAAGCCCCTGGGTCATGCCTGGACGAGGAAGGTGATGAACTCATCCTGGTATGACTCGGTGATAAGGCCAGGGTAAAGCAGCTGTCTTGCGGAGTGTGTCAAACGGCGGAAGCTTCCGAAAAACATTCCTCACCCTCCATCGCCTTTCCTAGACAGCATTCGCATTTGTACGTATGGTTTCGTCAGCACAGGACAGGCTACTGGCAAACCGGCAACCTGGAGGGGTGTCGATGCGGCGGTGGTTGTCAGCCGTAAGTTTGGTGGCGGCCGTTTGTACAGCCGGGTGTGACCACCTGGCCGTACCTCCCAGCAATGCAGCGCGTACAGCCAGCCAGGCCGCAGGTGCTCTGCCGCCCGCCTTGGCAGCAGCGCCTGAAACGCTCAACTTGCCACGGCGCAGTCAGCCTGCGCCGCCGATTGCCATTCAACGGCGCGGCGACCAGGTGTTGATTTTTTCGGGTCCAGCCAGCTGGCGCGGCCGTTCTGTGCAGGTGTATTACGTACCACCAGGGAATGTCGAGGTTCGTAACGGCGTCCAGTACCTGCAGAGCACAGTCGGGGTACAGCGGATTGGCAGCACCACACTGGCGGCCGATGGTTCCTGGCGCGTGGTGTGGAATCTGCACGGTCACAACCTGCCGGGGCGCAATGTGTACTTGTTGGTGCGGACAGACACCGGGCAGATAGGCTTGGCGAGCTTTACCGATTAGCGGTCTGCGCGTTTGCGCCTGGACGGGACCGCCCGGGCCGAGCACAGAGTAAACGCGGGTGTGCATAGCGGTGGCCTCTTTGCAGGTCACCGCTTTTTGCCGTTTCAAGGAGTTCTGGCAGGACCTTTGGCTGCCCGGGGCTGTGGTGTTACGCCAACCATTCCACGCTGGAATGACAAGAAAAGAATAAGTTGAAAGAATATTGTTGGTAGATGTACGATACTGACATGGTATAGAGGGGGGCAGAAGGTGAGTCCAATTAATCAAGTAAAGAATCGTTCGCTGCGCTGGTTGGCCGTGGTAGGCTTAGCTTGTTGTATCGGGATTGCTGGTTGTGGCGGGAGCTCGGGCAGCGGGGGGTCTGGCGGCGCCGCACCAGCCCAGGCAAGTCAAGCCAACAAACCGGCCGCAGCCTCTTCTGGGCAACTATCGACCATTGCCATCGGTACGTCGTCGGTCGGCAGCGACACTTATAACATGGGAACGGGATTTGCCAAAATAATATCGGATAAGCTGGGAATTCCAGCCAAGTCGGTGGCGTTTGGCGGCGGCGATGCGGTGGTCCACAACATGGAAAACGGACGAACGCAGATGGGGATTGTCAGTACCAGTATTTTGTTGGACGCCTATCAAGGTCAAGGGTCTTTTCAAAAGAAAGTCCCTGTTCGCGTGTTGATAATGGCCAAACGAGCGCAACCGCGGCAGCTGGTGGTTCGCGCCGATGCTGGCATCAAAACCCCAGCTGACTTGGAAGGGAAAACCGTCGTGGGTATTCGGCCGGCCATCGCTGACATCCAGCAGTTTATGAACGCTATCATCAGTGCCTACCATTTGGACAAGTCGAAAATTCACATTGTGTCGACCACAGATACCAACGAGGCTATCAACGACCTAGAGCAAGGGTCGGTACAAGCTGCGATTCTGCCTGGTGACCTGCGGGCCTCATTCCTGACCCAGATGGACCAAAAAATCGATGTGGACTGGATAGGGTTCCCGAACGACAAGCTGCAGGCCATCCTGAAACAGATGGGGCCAGGTTTTACGGTGGCGGAGATCCCTGCCGGAACCTACAAAAATGTCAAAGAAAACCTGCAGACCATTGGATCCAACATGACCCTGTCGGTGCTTGACAGCTTCCCGGACGATGTGGCGTACAACATTGTCAAGACCATTTTGAACGACCCAGAGGAGGTCAAGCAATTTGACTTTTCAGGCAAGGACTACCTGATCTCGGATTCCTTGCCGCAGCCCCCCATTCCTTATAAAGAAGGCGCACTCAAGTATTACCGTGAGAAGGGGCTTGTGAAAAATTGACGGGTTGGACCGAAAGGATTGCGAAATCGCTCGCCGTTTTACTGGCCCTGTACGAAGTGTTGCAGGTCAGCGGGGTGTTTTCCCGGCTGCAATTGTTTATTCCTACGCCGATACACCTTTCTATCAGCTTGTTGGTGGTCTTGCTGTTGGTGTATTTGCGGTCCGGCCGCGTGGGCTGGTGGCGCTGGGCACTGCGCCTGGTGCTGATGTTCTGCGGCCTGTGCGGTGCCGGGTTTATCCTGTTTGACTATCAAAAGGTCCTCGACTACGGTTCGCTTGGTTATGTGGACACGCTGGGCGAGGTCATGGCCATCTTATTAAGCCTGTCTATCTTAGAGGCCACGCGACGCGTTCTGGGAGTGGTCCTCCCTGTCATCATCTTGCTCATTCTTTTGCTGACGTACTTTCAAAACTACTTGCCAGGGGCGTTGCACGGTCAGGGGAATCCCCTGGATGCCATTGCCTACGACGTGTACGTCGGGACGTCAGGGATCTTTGGCGTGCCGTTTGAGACGACGGTGGATGTGCTTTTGGCGTTTTTGCTGTTTGGTGCACTGTACCAAGCATCGGGTGCGGCCAAGTGGTTTATGGATCTGGCCAACGCACTGACGGGTTGGTCTGTGGGGGGACCGGCGAAGGCGTGTGTGGTGGCCAGCGCTTTGATGGGCACCATCACAGGATCGGTCGGCGGCAACGCCGCGACCGTCGGCAACTTCACCATCCCATTAATGAAGAAAATTGGCTACAGTCCGGCTTTTGCGGGCGGAGTGGAGGCTACTTCTTCGACGGGCGGCGCCATCCTGCCGCCGGTGATGGGTGCCGTCGCCTTCGTCATGGCGCAGATGCTAGGCAAACCGTATATGGAGATTGCCAAAGCGGCTGCCATCCCCGCTGTGTTGTACTATTTGACGACGCTTTCTTCGGTTCATTTTCGTGCCAAAAAGCTTGGCTTGCGGGCACTGGATCCCGCAGAGCGCCTGCCGCTTGGGCCAACACTTAGACAGGGTTGGTATCATTTGGTGCCCGTCTTGGCCTTGTTGTACTTCTTGTTCATTCAGCAAGTCGACGCCCAGATTGCTGCGCTGTACTCCATCCCTTTTATTATTGGTTGCAGTTTCTTGAATAAAGACCGTCGTCAGTGGCTTACCCTTCGTCCTATTCTGCAAGGCGTGTACGAAGGGGTGAAAAACTGGCTGTCCATTGCCGTGATTACGTCAGCGGTTGGTATCCTGGTTGGGGCGTTAGTCCTGTCTGGCATGGGCAATGCGTTTGCCAACTTTATTGTCAAGCTGGGCGGTGGCAACCTGCTATGGACGCTAGTCCTGGTTGGCGTTGCCAGTTTGATTTTAGGCATGGGTTTGGATGCTGTGCCTGCGTACCTGACGCTCGTCATTCTCACAGGCCCAGCCTTGGTGCATCTGGGTATTTCGCAAATGCAGGCGCACCTGTTCATCATGTACTGGGGGTTGTCATCCTTTTTAACCCCGCCCGTTTGCATCGCGGTTTATGTGACGTGTGCCATCAGCGGGAGCAGGATGTGGGAAACAGCTTGGGAGGCGTTGCGTATTGGGATTTCTGTGTTTTTGGTGCCTTTTGCCTTTGTTTACGAGCCTGGATTGCTAGGCCAAGGCGGAGTGTGGAGTATCCTTAGCACGGCGGTGACTGCACTTTGCGGCGTGGTGGTGCTGTCTGCCGGGTTACAAGGGTATTTTATCTACCACGTCAACGTTGTCCAGCGTGTGGTGTTAATCGCCGCGGCACTGTTGTTTATCGCCCCGCAAGTCTCCTTGGCCGGGGTGGCCATCGTGCTGGTGGGGGTGGTGGCCTTGTGGCAGTGGCGGACCCGCAAGGTGGCGGCTGACAACTCGGTGGCCCGGGCGGTGTAACACGGCGCTAGTGCGCGGATTCCAGGCGAAGAGGCGTCACCGAAGAAGAAGGAGGCACGGTCTCGTGCGTGCTGCGCGGGCTGGCTGGCAAGGAGGTGGAGGGTATGCGCGTCCTCACCAATGAGATGGTCCAGCAGTTGTTGACCATGGATGAATGCATCCGGGTGTTGGAAGAGGCATTTGCAGACCTGGCCATGGGGCAGGCGGTGGAACGCCCGAGATCGCATACCTATACACCGCTTGGCGAAGGCCACCACTACCTGTTTAAGTCGATGGATGGAGGGCTGAAGCGCTACCGGGTGCATGCCATCCGCATGACCTCTGACCATATTCACGAGGTATATCGCCAGGGGGCTTGGCGGCGGGAGAAAGTCCCCGCTGCGCCAGGGGGCCAATGGGTTGGCCTGATCCTTCTATTTAGCATGGATAGTTTGGAACCTCTTGCCATCATCCAAGACGGGTATCTCCAGCGCATGCGGGTAGGAGCGACCAGCGCCATTGCTGCGCGTTATTTGGTTTCAGATAAGACCAAGGAGGCTGCTCTTATTGGGACAGGGTGGCAAGCTGGTGCCCAAATCTTAGGATTGGCCGTGACCTGTCCTTTTCTCGAGCGGGTGTACGTGTACAGTCCGAATGAAGCACACAGGCTGCAATTTTGTCAGGAATTTGCAAGCCAAGTGCCGTTTTCCCTGATCGCTGTGGAGTGAGTAGATTTGTCTCTGCGCGGGCGGGGTTTTTGGGTGTTGGCCACCAACGCGTTGGACCCAGTCTGCCGCGGGGAGTGGCTGGAGCCTGGCGCACACGTGAACAGCATTCAGGGCCGGGAGATTGACCGGGTGACCCTGCAGCGGGCAGACAAGGTGGTGGTGCGCGCCCGGGTGAAACCCACCCATTGGGGCCCCCCAGGTTTTGAACCGCTCGAAGTCCAGAAGAGCCGTTCGAAAGACGTGGATATTCAAGACAAAATGGTCACGTTAGGCGAAGTGGTGACCGGGGCTTGGCAACGTGACCCGGCTTGGATCACCGTGTTTGGCGGTGGCGGGACGGGAGGGAGTGGCGGCTTGGGCGTGCAGTTTGCTGCTGTGGCTCATCTCATTTGGCAAAAGGCGCAAGAACACCACCTTGGTTATGAAATCAATCC
>JAILZF010000071.1 GCA_023512635.1 Alicyclobacillus sp.
GTGTGGCGGACGTTGAGGTGTCGGCTGTCACGGCCGATTCGCGGCAGGTGCAACCTGGGTGCCTGTTTATTGCCATACGCGGCTACACGGTCGACGGCCACCAGTTTGCCGCGGAAAGCGTGCGCAAAGGCGCATGTGCTGTGCTGGTGGAGGAACCGCTGCCCGGTTTGCCGGTGCCTCAAGTGGTGGTGCCAGACACACGCCTGGCGTCCGCGGTGGTGGCCTCGGTGTTTTACAACCATCCCTCGCATCACTTGCGGGTGGTGGGCGTGACGGGCACGAGTGGTAAGACCACGGTCACCCATGTACTGGCGGCGGTGCTGCAGAGCGCTGGCAGGGAAGTCGGGTTGTACGGGACGGTGGGCAAGCGTATCCGTGGGCAGGTGAGCGAGGCGGTGAACACCACCCCAGAGGCGGTGGAACTGCAAGCGGTTTTGCACGAGATGGTGTCCGCTGGCTGTCAGTATGCCGTGTTGGAGGTATCGTCCCACGCGCTGGAGCTGCGGCGGACGGCGGGGACGCGGGTGCACGCCGCTGTATTTACCAATCTGACGCAAGACCACCTCGACTTTCACGGTACGATGGAGGCATACCGGGCGGCCAAAGGCAAGCTGTTTTCACGCCTGGGCAACAGCTACGGAGACGACCGCGCCAGTCAGCCGTACGCGGTGATCAACGCGGACGACCCGGCGGGCGAGTATATGGCCCAGCAAACGGTGATGGAGTGCCTGCGCTATGGGCTGCGTGCGGACGCTGATGTCCGCGCGGAAGACCTGGAATTACGCCCGGATGGCGCCCGCTTTCGCCTGCGTACCTGGCGTGGCGATGCGGACGTGAGCTTGCCGTTGCCCGGCCGGTTTAATGTCGCCAACGCCTTGGCTGCGGTGGCGGTGGCGGTGGCGGAAGGGCTGTCCCCCGCCCAAGTGGCCCAGGGTTTGGCACAGGTTCAGCCGGTGCCAGGACGGCTGCAGCGCGTGGGCGAAGGGTACCCGGTGACTGTGCTGGTCGATTACGCGCATAAACCGGACAGCCTGCAGCAGGCGTTGGCGACGGTGCGCGAGTTGACACGTGGCCGCGTCGGCTGTGTCGTGGGCTGCGGCGGCGACCGGGATCGCAGCAAGCGGCCTGTCATGGCGCGTATTGCTTGCGCCGGCGCAGACTGGGTGGTGTTCACCAGTGACAATCCGCGCAGCGAGGACCCAGATTTGATTCTCGACGAGATGGTGGCCGGCGTGTCAGAGGCGCGCAATTGGGTGCGTATCCGCGACCGCCAGGAGGCGATTGCGTGGGCGGTGGCGGAAGCGCAACCGGGAGACGTGGTGCTGGTGGCTGGCAAGGGGCATGAGACCTACCAGCTGGTGGGCCGGGAGAAGCTCCCGTTTGATGATCGTGCGGTCGCTCTGGCTGCCCTCGTGCGGCGGTTTGGTCCTACTGCGGAGACGTCTGGTGGCGAGCGGCCAAGCTGAGGCAGGTGAAGGCGGATGACGTGGAGGTTGCAAGGGACGGGCAGGCAGTACATTCAGGACAGACCACATGGCCAACGCGGATTGGCACGGGGGAAAGGGGGCGCGGCTGCGTGGACCTGCAAGCGCTGCTTTTGACGGCTGGCGCGGCACTGGCCATCGCGGCCCTGCTCGGGCCTATTTGTATTCCTATATTAATAAGATTGAAGTTTGGTCAGAAAATCCGTGATGAAGGTCCGCAACACCACCAGGCCAAGGCAGGGACGCCGACGATGGGCGGGGTGATGATTGTCCTGGCGCTGGTATTGACCACGCTGAAGTTTGCCTTGGTCAGCCCTGATATGATGCTGCTGCTCTTAGCGACGGTGGCGTTTGGGCTGATTGGTTTTATGGATGACTTGATCAAGGTGGTCAAGCGCCGCAACCTCGGCTTGCGCCCAAAGCAAAAACTGCTCTTGCAGGTGGTGGCGGCGCTTGGGCTGTTTGCCTTGCTGGCTTGGCACTGGCAGCGTACTGGCCAACCGTTGCAACTGGCTATTCCCTTTCTGCATACAGCGCTGCCGCTAGGGGGATTTTACGCTGCGTTTTTGCTGCTCTTGTTGCTGGCCACAACCAATGCCGTCAACTTAACGGACGGCCTGGACGGACTGCTGGCAGGCACGGCGACCGCGGTGTTCGGCGCATACACGCTGTATGCGCTCTGGCACACCGAGTACGACGTGGCGTTGTTCTGTGCGGCGATGGTGGGCGCGTTGCTTGGGTTCTTGATCTACAACCGGCATCCGGCACGCGTGTTCATGGGCGATACAGGTTCACTGGCAATTGGCGGGGCGCTGGCCATGGTGGCCGTGCTGACGCACAGTGAACTTGGGCTGATTCTGATGGGACTGGTGTTTGTTGTAGAAACCCTGTCGGTGATCATCCAGGTGTTTTCTTTTCAGGTGTTCGGGCGGCGGGTGTTTCGCATGAGCCCGCTGCATCACCACTTTGAATTGGTTGGTTGGTCGGAATGGGAAGTGGTGGTCGGGTTTTGGCTGGCGTCGTTTCTCTGCGCGTTCGGCGGTTTGGCGTTGCTGACGCGGGCGTAACGGGAAAGGGGCGATGGGCGGTGCGGTTGCGGGCAGGCCAAGCGGTGTTGGTGGTGGGAATGGCACGCAGCGGTGTAGCGGCGGCGCAGTTGTTATTGCGCCACGGCTGCCGCGTGACGGTCAACGACTTGCGTACCGAACCGGAAGACCCTGCGGCGGCGGCGGAACTGCAAGCGCTTGGGGCTCGCTTGGTGTTGGGCGGGCATCCGTTGGAGCTGTTAGACGAGCCGCCAGATTTTATTGTCAAAAACCCAGGGATTCCTTATCGCGTGCCGTTGCTGACGGAAGCGCTGCGCCGCGGGATTCCAGTGTATACAGAAATCGAAGTGGCTTCCTGGCTGGCTCAAGCTCCTATCTTGGCCATCACCGGATCGAACGGCAAAACCACCACCACCAGCTTGACGGCGGAGATCCTCGCGGCGGCTGGACTGCAGCCGGTGGTGGCGGGCAACATCGGACGAGCGCTGTGCGCGGTGGTAGAAACAGTGACCTCCCATCAGTGGCTGGTGCTGGAGGTGTCCAGTTTTCAGCTGATGGGGGTGGAAACGTTCCACCCGCACGTCGCGGCTTTGCTCAACCTGTATCCTGCACACCTCGACTATCACGGCAGTTTTGCAGCGTATGCTGCAGCAAAGGCCCGTCTATTTCGCAAGATGGGTCCGGAAGACACGGCGGTGCTCAACGGGGATCAGGAGGTGGTGCGCAACCTGGCTGCAGGACTGGGTGCACGGGTTTGGTGGTTCAGCCGTCGCGGGCCAGTGGAACAAGGGGCGTTTGTCCGCGGGGATGGTTTGTGGCTGCGGACCCCGGCGGGGGAGCAGATGGTCTTGCCGGTACGGGCACTGGCGTTGCCTGGTGTACACAACGTGGAAAACGCCTTGGCGGCCTTGGCCTTGGCGGCGGCGGCGGGGGCACCGCCCGCAGTGGCCGCCGAGGTGTTGGCTCGGTTTCGCGGGGTGGAACACCGGCTGGAGTTTGTCGGCCGCTGGGCAGGGGTGTCGTACTTTAACGACTCTAAGTCGACCAATCCGACGGCGGCGTTGCAAGCATTGCAGGCGTTTCCAGGGCCGCTGGTGTGGATTGCCGGCGGACTGGACCGCGGTGACGACTTTGCCCCGTTGGTACCCGCGCTGCGGGACCGAGTGAAGGCAGCGGTGTTATTGGGGCAGACGGCCGAGCGGTTGGCAGAGGTTTGTCACAGTGCCGGAGTGGCGCGCGTGGCCCAAGCGGGATCGCTCGGAGAAGCGGTTTGGCAGGCGGCGCGGTGGGCAACAGCGGGAGATGTGGTGCTGCTCTCGCCAGCGTGTGCCAGCTGGGATATGTTTCCGTCTTTCGAGGAGCGAGGCCGGTTGTTTAAAGAAGCGGTGGCGCGCCTAGGAGCGGGACGTACCCCGGAATGACCTGTCCCGAGGCCGTCACCTTCAAGCATGGGATGGCTGTGCAGAGTCTGGTGGGAGGGGGTGTCACCTTGGTTCGCACACTGCCGCGTATCGACACGGGAATTGTTCTGGTGACGACGGTTTTGCTCTGCTTTGGTTTGGTGATGGTGCACAGTGCCAGTTCGGTTGTCTCCGCTCAGCGTTTTCACGACGCCTTTTTTTACGCCAAACGGCAGCTGCTGTGGGCGGGTCTGGGGATGTGCCTGATGTTGCTGGCCGCACGGTTTGACTATCACCGCTTGCGCACCTGGGCGCCGCACCTGGCGGTGGCTAGTTTCCTGTTTTTAATCGTGGTGTTGATCCCGGGGGTTGGCCAAAACCGCGGGGGTTCGCAGGCGTGGCTAGGGATTGGTACGTTTGGCATCCAGCCTTCTGAGTTTGCCAAGCTCGGGTTGATCATCTACGTAGCCCATTTGCTGGCAGACTCAAAAGAGCGCATGACCTCGTTTTGGCGGGGCTTTTTACCGCCGCTGCTGCTGGCGTTGGCAGCGGTGGGCTTGATCATGTTAGAGCCAGACCTCGGCCAGAGCGTGGTGATCATGGGCACCACGGTGATCCTGCTGTTTGCTGCCGGGGCGCGTTGGGCTCATTTGGCTGCCTTGGCGAGCGCCGGTTTGCTCGGCTTTGCGGCGTTGGTTGCGGCCGCTCCGTACCGGGTGCTGCGCATCTTGGCGTTTTTGGACCCCTGGCAAGACCCGCTGGGGTATGGATACCAGATCATTCAGTCTCTGTACGCGCTTGGCTCGGGCGGCTTGGTAGGCTTGGGATTGGGCAACAGCCACCAGAAGTTTCTGTATCTGCCTGAGCCCCAGACCGATTTTGTGTTTGCAATTCTATGTGAAGAACTCGGGTTTCTCGGGGGCGCTACGGTCTTGCTGCTGTTTGCCGTCTTGGTTTGGCGCGGTCTGCGTACAGCGATGTTCGCACCCGATGAGTTTGGAGCGCTGTTGGCCACTGGGATCACTGGAATGATTGCGGTGCAGGTGTTGATTAACGTTGGCGTTGTCACCGGTTCGATTCCTGCCACAGGGATCACGCTGCCGTTTTTAAGCTTTGGCGGGTCATCGCTCACGTTGATGCTGACAGGGGTTGGTATTCTCTTAAATATTTCGCGCCAGTCGGCTTACCGGGTGCCGTAAGTTGCATAGGTGCCGTTCAGGCAACGCAGCAAGGGTGTCACGGATGGTTGAACACAGGCGTCAGCGTTGCGACTCGCGGGACAATCGGCAGGTTTGTTATCATGAGGGCGCGGGCCCGGCGGACCGCGCCTTGATTGTGCCGGGTGGCCGGGCACCGGAGAGGAGCCACGGGAGTGAAACAGATGCGCGTGGTCTTGACCGGCGGCGGCACGGGCGGCCACATCTACCCGGCGCTGACGGTGTGGCGCGAGTTGCAACGGCGTTGCGAGCAGGTGGAGGTTTTGTATATTGGTACCGCACGCGGCTTGGAGCAAACCATCGTACCGCGCGCTGGCCTGCCGTTTGCGACCATTTCAGCGGCCGGATTGAAGCGGGAGTTGAGCTTGGCGGCGTTGCGCACAGCCTGGACCACCTGGCGCGGGTATCGTCAGGCCAAACGGCTTTTGCGCCGTTTTCGGCCGGATGTGGTGTTGGGGACAGGCGGTTACGTTACACTGCCGGTGGTGTATGCGGCCAGCGCACTGCGCGTGCCGGTGGTGGTCTGGGAGGGCAACGCCCGCCCCGGTTTGACCAACCAGTTGTGCGCTGTAAAGGCCCACACGGTTGCGGTGGCCATGCCTGGGACTGAACGTTGGTTCCGGCGTGCCCGGCGCGTGGTTTGCACAGGCAATCCGCGGGCGAGCGAGGTGTTAACGGTCGATCCGTTGCGCCAAGCAGACGCCTGTGCGCGCTTTCGCCTGGACGCTCAGCGCCAATGGGTGGTGGCGTTTGCCGGCAGCCGCGGCGCGGAGACAGTCAACAGCGTCTGGCTGGAGCTGTTGCCGCGCTTTGCCGAACGGACGGATTGGGGGCTGCTGTACGTCACTGGCGAGGCGCATTACGAGCAGGTGTCTGCAGCCGCGAAGACGGCCGGGCTGCCGGAGAATGTGCGCTTAGTTCCTTTTATTGACGATATGCCACCGGTATTGCGCCAGGCTGCGGTGGTGGTGACGCGCGCAGGCAGTTCGACGCTGGCGGAAATCTGTGCGCTCGGGCTGGCGGCGGTGTTGATTCCGTCGCCTTATGTCACGGCCAACCACCAAGAGGAAAACGCACGTCGCTTGGTGGAGCGCGGTGCGGCGCGTATGATCCGCGAGCAAGATTTGACAGCGGCTCGTCTCTGGCAGGAGTTGGCCGACTTGCTCGACGGCGGCGCAGCAGCGCACCTGCGCCAGGCTGCTCGTGCGCTGGCAACACCGCAGGCGGCGGCTGATGTATGTGCGTTGGTGTTGGCTGCCGCAGCGTCACGCCGTTAGGGCAGGCGGCCCGGCAGGGTGACCAGCCCCGCCGGCGCCGGGGCAAGCGCTGACGGCGCGGCGGGTGGGGTGTTTAAAATTGGGGGGGGCGGGGGGGCGGGCGGGACGGGGGG
>JAILZF010000072.1 GCA_023512635.1 Alicyclobacillus sp.
CACAACGTGCCGTCTGGCGACGGCACGGGTCTGCTACGACACGTGATGGGCGAATAAATAGGCGATGGCGAAAGCGTCCAAGAAGAAGAGCGTAGCCACCACCACCGTCACCCTAGCCAATAAAGAATCCCAACCGCGCGGGCGGCGGTTGACCCATTGGTCTGAACCACCGGCAATCACCCCGGATAGTCCCGCACTGCGGCCAGACTGGAAGAGAATGACGGTGACCAAGACGACAGACAAAACCGCCAAGAAAATTTTGGCCGTTGTGAGCACACTCTCACCTCGTTCTCCCGCCGTCTGCCACAAAGGCAGACACTGCGTCTCTAGTCTACCACGATTCAATCCCGGGCTCAAACCGAGGGGACTCAAGACGCGGCGGGTGGCAGGAGGACCTGCCCATCAGCAAAGACCCTGTCTCGAGACTCGTTCGCTCATACCATACGGACACAGCGCCTGTCTACCAAGCGGACCGGTGAAGACCGGTCAATGCAAGACACGTTTGCGCAGTTCCTGCAGACGGTTCCATTGTTTATGCAAGAGCTCCAGGCGGTCTGCAAACGGAATGGTATCCCAGTGTTCGAATAAATGGCGATTAGCCTGTTCAAACCGCTCCAAGGTGTTCAAAATCAGCTCCGATTGGGCATCGTACTGCTTTTCTTCCGCCCATGCGCGCTCAGCCAATTGTTGCAAGCGGTTCTGTTGTTTCTCCAAAATCATGTCGATCTCGTCCGCGTCCAGGCGGTCCCAGACTCGCAACAACGCCTCGTTGGCCAGCTCATAGTTGCGCAGCGTCTGTTCCATTGCTTCCCGGTTGTCCACCAGCGGGCCCCCCTTACCAAGTTCCGGATACCATCAGCCTGTATCCGGTACGCGCTAATGTGTGACCCGCTGGCGGTGAGTATACAAGCCTACTGCGGACGTTTGGCAAAGGCCACGGTCCCGGCGTAAACTGCAGCAGAGCCGAGGCTTTCCTCAATCCGCAGTAATTGGTTGTACTTGGCCACGCGATCTGTGCGGCTTGGTGCTCCAGTCTTGATCTGCCCTGCGTTGCACGCCACCGCGATATCCGCGATCGTGGTGTCCTCTGTCTCTCCTGAGCGGTGTGAAATAACGGGAGCAAAGCCCGCCGTTTTCGCCATCTCAATACAGGCAAACGTCTCCGTCAAGGTGCCAATCTGGTTGACTTTGACCAGAATGGCGTTCCCCGCCTGTTCAGCTATGCCCTGGCTCAAGCGGTTCGTATTGGTCACAAACAGGTCGTCTCCCACCAGTTGCAAGCGTCCGCCCAAGGTGGCCGTCAGATGACGCCAGCCTTCCCAATCGTCTTCCGCCAATCCGTCTTCAATCGACAGCACAGGGTACTTACTGACGAGCGTTTCGTAAAAGCGGATCATATCGTCCGCCGTCCGTGTCACCCCTTCGCCCGGGAAGACGTAGCGGCCTTGGTCGTACAGCTCTGAAGCCGCCACATCCAGTGCTAAAGAAACCTGTTCTCCCGGCCGGTAACCAGCCTTTTCAATCGCCTCCACAAGCAGGGCAATCGCTTCTTCATTGCTCTTGACGTTGGGAGCAAACCCGCCCTCGTCGCCGACCGTCGTGGACAAACGACGGGCGTGCAAGACCGCCTTCAAGTGGTGGAACACCTCCGTCCCCATGCGCAAAGCCTCCCGGAAGCTGTGGGCCCCGTGCGGCACGACCATAAACTCCTGGATGTCCACCGTGTTGTCTGCGTGCTTGCCCCCGTTCAAAATGTTCATCATAGGGACTGGCAGCAGGCGTGTATTAAACCCGCCTAGATAACGGTACAACGGCAGGTCGACGTCGGCCGCCGCTGCCCGCGCCACCGCCATGGAGACCCCAAGAATCGCGTTCGCCCCCAACTTCCCCTTGTTCGGGGTGCCGTCGAGCTCCAGCAAAATCTGGTCAATGGCGACCTGGTCGCGCGCATCCTCCCCAATCAATTCCGGACCTATCATTTCAATCACGTTCTGGACAGCCTTACGCACCCCTTTGCCCAGGTACCGCTGCTTGTCACCATCCCGCAGTTCCACCGCTTCGTGCGTGCCCGTGGAGGCACCGGAAGGGACCATAGCGCGGCCGCTGACCCCCGAATCCAGTTGCACCTCCACCTCAACCGTTGGGTTGCCGCGCGAATCGAGTACCTCTCGGGCATGCACGTCAAAGATCTCCGCCATTCCTCATCCTCCTTTTTGTCAATCGCGAACCAGCAAGCTTTTTCCTGTCATCGCTGGCGGCTGCGGCAACCCCAACAGATCCAGAATGGTCGGTGCCAAGTCCGCCAAAATCCCTTCTTGCACGCGAATGCCCGGAAGCGTCACAATCAGCGGGACGCGGCTCAAGGTGTGTGTGGTACAAGGCTCTCCGTCCGGGTTGATCATGATATCGGCGTTGCCGTGGTCGGCTGTCACCAAGGCAACACCGCCTTGCTCCAGGACTGCTTGAACCACTTTGCCTAAGCAGTCGTCGACCGCCTCCACCGCACGGACGGCAGCCTCCATGACTCCGGTGTGACCGACCATATCAGGATTGGCAAAGTTCAGGACCATCACGTCGATGTCACCGGATTGGAGTCGGGCTGTGGCGGCTTCCGCCACCTCATAAGCACTCATCTCCGGCTTTAAGTCGTACGTGGCCACCTTGGGCGACGGAATCAAGACCCTTTCTTCTCCAGGGAACGGTTCTTCTCGCCCACCGGAAAAAAAGTACGTGACATGCGGGTATTTTTCCGTCTCTGCAATCCGCAACTGCCGTAAACCGGAGCGGGACAGAACTTCGCCAAGGGTGTCGTCCAAGAGAATGGGACCGTAGACGACTTCGCCTTGAACCTGGTCGCTGTACTTGGTCATGCTGACAAAGCGAACCCATGGCCGCTCCGGGCCGCGGTCAAAGCCTGTAAACTCGTCCTGGGTGAAGGCACACGCGAGTTGAATCACCCGGTCAGGACGGAAGTTGAACACCAGCAGTACGTCCCCCGTTCGAACCCGGCCCAGTGGCTGACCATCACCATCGACCACCACCAACGGCATGACAAACTCGTCGGTCACCCCGCGCGCGTAGCTCTCTGCCACGGCAGCCACCGGGTCTCCAATCTTGTCGCCTTCTCCGTAGACCATGGCACGGTAAGCCTTGGCGGTGCGCTCCCAGCGGTTGTCACGGTCCATGGCGTAATAACGCCCCTGAACCGTCGCCAAGCGTCCACAACCGAGTGACGCCATCTCGGCCTGCAGGCGTTTCAGGTCTGTCAGGCCGGCGTGCGGGTCGACGTCACGGCCGTCCAGGAACGCGTGCACGCAGACGTTTGGCACCTCTAACCGCCGTGCCATCTGCAACAAGGCCAGCAAGTGGCGCAGATGGCTGTGCACGCCCCCCTCTGACACCAGCCCAGCCAGGTGCAGTGTCGTCCCGTGCTTCCGTACGTGAGCCATCGCGTTGCACAACACCGGGTGTGCAAAAAACTCGCCGCTGTCAATGTCGCGGTTGATACGCGTCAAATCCTGATAGAGAATACGGCCGGCCCCGATGTTGGTGTGGCCGACCTCAGAGTTGCCAAACTGGCCTGCCGGCAAGCCCACCGCCTCTTCGCTTGCTTGCAGTGTCGTGTGCGGATACTGCTCCCATAAGGCGTCAAAGTGAGGCTTGCGCGCCTGTGCAACCGCGTTACCATACGTTTCTGTGCGCAGCCCAAAGCCATCGAGAATCACCAACGCCACCAGGCTTACGCCCGAAGGCGGACGCCGGCGGGTAAACTGCCCGGTTGCACCGGCGTTCTCCTGTCTCGCCATCAGGCGTTCCCTCCTGTCAACACGTGCGCCATCTGCAAAAAAGATGTCGGATCCAAACTGGCACCGCCCACCAAAGCCCCATCGAGGTCTGGCTGCGCCACAAAACCCCCGAGGTTGTCTGCGTTGACACTGCCCCCATAGAGGATGCGCACCCTAGCGGCTGCCGCCGTCCCCCATCGCTCGGCCAGCTGTGCGCGCAGCCAGCCAGCCACAGCCTGCGCGTCTTCAGGCAAAGGGGTGCGGCCGCTGCCAATGGCCCATACCGGCTCGTAAGCCAAGACTATCTCTGCCGCTTGGTCAGCGGTGACCGTCGCCAATGCAGCCTGCAACTGCCGTTCAATCACCGTCTCCGTGACACCAGCGGCACGCTCCGTTTCATCCTCTCCCAGGCAGACCACTGGCCGCATGCCCGCGGCCAACACCGCCGCCGTTTTCTCGCCCACCCAGGCGTCGGTTTCGGCAAACAACCGCCGCCGTTCAGAGTGGCCGACAATCACATAGCGTACTCCCAGCTCATGAAGCATAGCGGTGGATATTTCACCGGTAAACGCCCCTTGTGCTGCGGGATGGACGTTTTGCGCTCCTAACGCCACAGCCCGCGGCAGAGTCACGCGCAAGACATGCAAAGCGGTATACGGAGCACACACCACGTAATCAGCCGTGCTTGCCAAACGGACCGCGGGCACGGCCAGCGCCGCTGCAAACGCGCGAGCTTCCGCAGCCGTCTTGTGCATTTTCCAGTTGCCAATCAACAGCGGGCGGCGTTTCATGCTGCCCCCTCCTTAACGCACCGGCCGATCCGTGAGCGCGGCGACTCCTGGCAGGGTTTTGCCCTCTAAAAATTCGAGCGACGCCCCACCGCCGGTAGAGATGTGGGTCATGTGGCGAGCCAACCCTGCCTGCTCCACCGCTGCCACCGAATCGCCCCCTCCTACAATGGTCACCCCGTGTACTTCGGCCATGGCTTGAGCGACTGCGCGCGTCCCGGCGGCAAACGGCGCGAGTTCAAACACCCCCATGGGCCCGTTCCATATCACCGTCCGAGCCCCCCGTATTCGCTCCTGATAACGGGCAACCGTACGCGGTCCTATGTCGAGCGCCATCCCCTCTGGAGGGATGCTGTCTGCCGCGCACACCTGGTGCGGGGCGTCTGCTGCCAGTGCAGCAGCCACCACCAAGTCTTCCGGCAGCAGCAGCTGGGCACGCATCTGTCTTGCCCGGTCGAGAAGCCCCCGGGCCAAGTCCAGCGCCGCCGGTTCCAAGCGCGATTGACCGAGGTCGTAACCTTGTGCGGCCAGGAAGGTGTTGGCCATCCCTCCGCCAATTAAGAGGGCATCGACCCGAGGTAAGAGGTTTTCCAAAACCCCTATCTTATCAGACACCTTGGCCCCGCCAATGACAGCGACAAACGGCCGCTCCGGGGCTTCCAAGGCTTGGCTCAGGACCGATATCTCTCGTTCCATCAGCAGCCCTGCGACTGCTTTCAGGTAGCGGGCCACGCCCGCCGTGGAGGCGTGCGCGCGGTGAGCAGCGCCAAACGCGTCGTTGACAAACACGTCACCCAGACGCGCCAGGGCCTGTGCAAACTGTGCATCGTTTTGCTCCTCTTGCGGGTAGAATCGCACGTTTTCCAAAAGCAAGACCGAACACTCCGGCAGTTCCGCAACCGCCCGTTCCACCTCGGGCCCCATGCAGTCGTCGGCAAAACGCACTTCCACTCCGCGCAAAAGGGATTGTAAACGCTCAAACACCGGCCGCAGCGAGTCGGCTGCGCTGCGGCCTTGCGGACGGCCTAGGTGGCTGAGCAAAATCACCTTGGCCCCGTGTTCCAGCAGGTACCGCAGTGTCGGGATGGCGGCGCGGATGCGCGTATCGTCGGTGATCCGCCCGTCTAGCAGCGGCACGTTAAAATCCACCCGCACCAGCGCGCGCACACCCTGCCATTCGACGTCGCGCACCGTCATTTTGTCCATGGCCAACTCCCTCCCTTAACCTGCTCCGCGCTGTCAGTCCGGCCGCATTTTACCACATCCGTGCCAGCCGGTCACGCCGCTTGAGCAGACCCTTACCTGCTCATCAAGCACCACACCACCCATCACCGGCGTGAGCGGACAGTCCGCCAGGCTGTGCAGACAGACCGCCTGGGCCGTGGCCAAGCGCACAAAAAAACCGCTGTCAGCCCCCTGCTGAGAGCTTTCCAGCGGCCTTGTCCCTACTCCTTAACGCACACTGACCGGTAAGCGCTGGGCGATGAACGCTGCCAAGTCTACGACCCGGTTGGAGTACCCCCATTCGTTGTCGTACCAGGCAATCACTTTGACCATGTTTCCGTCCATGACCATGGTGGACGGGCCGTCGACAATGGCGGAGTGCGAATCTCCATTAAAGTCACGCGAGACCAACGGCTTGTCAGTGTACGCCAAGATTCCGCGCAAGTTCCCTGCTGCCGCCGCCGCCAGGGTGGCATTGACCTCGTCGGCGGTCACGGGGCGGCGCAACTCGGCTGTCAAGTCGACCACCGAGACGTTGGGTGTCGGCACGCGCATCGCCATCCCGTTCAGTTTGCCCTGTAAGTGCGGCAACACCAGGCCAACCGCCTTGGCTGCGCCAGTCGACGTGGGAATGATGGATAAGGCGGCAGCACGCGCCCGGCGCAGGTCTTTGTGCGGCAAATCGAGAATCTGCTGGTCGTTCGTATAGGAGTGTACGGT
>JAILZF010000073.1 GCA_023512635.1 Alicyclobacillus sp.
GCCGCAAGGTGCGCCGGCCTGACTTGACTTTTGCAACCATGGACCACAACATCCCGACCGACGTGCCGTGGGATATCCGCGATCCGATTGCCAAACAACAGGTGGAGGTGTTGGCGCGCAACTGTGCCGAATTTGGCATTCATCTGGCGGGCTTGGACAGCCCTGACCAGGGCATCGTCCACGTGATTGGCCCCGAATTGGGCCTGACCCAACCGGGTAAGACCATTGTCTGTGGTGACAGCCACACGTCGACACACGGTGCCTTCGGCGCCTTGGCGTTTGGCATCGGTACCAGTGAAGTGGAACACGTGTTGGCTACACAGTGCTTATGGCAGGCGCGTCCAAAGGTATTAAAGCTGGAAATCACAGGCCGGCGGACACCGGGAGTGACCGCCAAGGACGTCATCCTCGGTGTGATTGCACGCTACGGGGTCGGTTTTGGCACGGGGCATGTGATTGAACTGACCGGTGAAGTGGTGCGCGGCATGACCATGGAAGAGCGCATGACCGTCTGTAACATGGTGATTGAAGCTGGTGCACGCGCCGGCTTGGTACCACCTGATGAGACGACGTTCGCTTATTTGCGCAACCGGCCGTTTGCTCCACAAGGTGCAGAGTTTGACCGTTACGTCGAGGCATGGCGGGCGCTCTGTCCAGATGAGGGTGCGGTGTACAATCAGGTATTGACGTTTGACGTGACCGGTTTGACGCCACAAGTGACGTGGGGAACCAATCCGGGGATGTGTACCGGGGTGAACGGGGTGGTACCCAACCCGCGTGACGCAGCCACAGAGACCGAGCGGCGGGCGATAGAACAAGCCTTGGCTTATATGGGCCTGGAGCCTGGCACGCGGATTCAAGACATCACAGTCCAACACGTGTTCATCGGATCGTGCACCAATGCACGCATTGAAGATTTGCGCATGGCGGCGGCTGTGGCACGCGGCCGCAAGGTACACCCGGGAGTACGTGCCTTGGTGGTTCCGGGCTCCAAGCGTGTGAAGCAGCAAGCCGAAGCGGAAGGTTTAGACAAGATTTTCCGTGAGGCTGGGTTTGAGTGGCGGGAGCCGGGGTGCAGCATGTGCTTGGCCATGAACCCTGACTTCGTCCCGCCGGGTGAGCGCTGTGCCTCGACGTCCAACCGTAACTTTGAAGGCCGGCAAGGCCGCGGGGCGAGGACCCACCTGGTAAGTCCGGCCATGGCCGCGGCGGCCGCGATTGCCGGTCGCTTTGTGGACGTGTCGGAATGGCTCACAGCCGAACAAGTAGCGGTCACAGGCCAGTAACGGGAGGTAGGGACCTATGGAACCGTTTGTGCGCGTAACGGGCATTGCCGCCCCACTGAACCGCGTGAACGTCGATACAGACGCGATTATTCCGAAACAGTTTCTGAAGCGGGTTGAGCGGTCCGGCTTTGGCCAGTTCCTCTTTTTTGACTGGCGGTTTTTGCCGGATGGCAGCGAGAATCCGGAGTTTGTCTTGAACGATCCGCGCTTCCGCGAGGCTACGCTGTTGTTGTCGGGTCCAAACTTTGGCTGTGGTTCGTCGCGCGAACACGCCGCCTGGGCGTTGCTCGACTACGGGATTCGTGCAGTGATTGCCCCTTCATTTGCCGATATCTTTTACAACAACTGCTTTAAAAACGGGATCTTACCCGTGACCTTGCCGGAGGATCAGGTCAACGATTTGATGGCACGGGCGCAACGAGGGGTCTCCTTGACCGTGGACCTGGAGCAACAGGTGGTGGAATCTGCAGACGGGGCCCGCTACCCGTTTGAAATCGACCCGTTCCGGCGCAAGATGCTGTTGGAGGGGTTGGACGACATCGGCTTGACGTTGACGCACGAGGCGCAAATCGCAGCGTATGAGGCTCGGCGGAATGCCGACCCGCTCAGCGTCTTTGCACGTTAAGTCCAGGGCATTCTAATGACGACGGCCAGCGGGCGGATGATGGAGGAAGCACTGCTTGCCTCCGACACGGTTAGGCTGGGCGTGTAAGCATACAAGGGGGTGGCATACAGCCACCCCCTTGTGGATCCATCCAGGGAGGCGGGAGAGGCCGTGATGGTCTACCGGGAAGGTCAGGTGCAAGAAACCCAGGTCAGGCCGCCTGCACCTGGCGAAGTTGTATGGATTCATTTGCGGGACCCGGATGAGGAGACGGCTCAGCACGTGTTGCAGCAACAGTTTGACTGCCATCCCTTGGTGGTGGAAGACATCTTGCACTTTGGCCAGCGTCCGAAGGTGGATCACTACCTGCACGTCGAGCGGCCGCAAGCGCTGATCAGTTTTTACGCCTTGCACACCGATTTGACTCCGCTAGAGTTCTGTCTTGTGTTGGGCCACGACTTTGTGATCACGGTCGAGCGCTCGCCTGTGGCAGAACTGGCCGAGGTCCGCCAGCGCGTTTTGGCTCAACCGGACCTCCTCGCTTCACCAGGGCGCTTTGCGTACGCCTTGCTCGACTTATGTGTCGACCATTACGCCGATGTGGTCGCTCGTTTGGAAGACCGGTTGGACAGCTTAGAGCGGCATGTGTTTGACCGTCCACAATCGCCTGTGGCAGGGTTGATTTTTCGCATGAAACGTCAGGTGGGCCGTGTACGCCGATTGGTGGCAGACGGGCGGAATGTGGTCGGGGCTTTGGCGCACGAGTCGTTCCCTTTTACCACAGAACGCGAATCGGTGTACTTTGTGGATGTGTACGATCATGCGACGCGTGTGGTGGATGCGTTGGACGCGATTCGTGATAATTTAAGCGGTCTGCTGGATTTGCAGACGGCGCAACGCGCCAACCGGTTGAATGAGGTCATGAAGACCCTGACCGTCATCAGTACCATCTTTCTCCCGTTAAACTTTATCGTCGGCCTGTACGGCATGAACTTCCAAGACATTCCTGAACTTCATTGGCGCTATGGTTACCTGTATGTGTGGTCGTTGATGTTGGCGGTGGCCAGCGGGATGATGGTTTACTTCAAGCGCCGGGGATGGTGGTGAGGTGAGAAAAGGAGAGGGCCCGCCTGCCGGAATCTCCGGGTGCGAGCCCGTGGGGTATCAAGGTTTGCTTAGGGGAGGAGCAGGACCTTCCCAGTGCTTTGCCGGCTTGCGACCAACGCATGCGCTTCGCTGGCTGCTTCGAGCGGGAATTGGGCACTGATGTGCATCTGCAACTTGCCTTCCCCTAGCAGGTTCAGAACGGTAAGGGCGGATGTGCGCAGAGAATCTGGCCAGTACCGGCGGGTGGTGCCCATGCTGTAGCCCAGGACAGAGCGACAGGAGGAATGCAAGTCACTGGTCAAGACCTGGCCAGGCGGCCCGCCCGCGTTGCCGAACACCGCTAAACGGCCGAACCGCGCAAGGCACTGCAGATTGGCCGGGAACGTGGGACCGGCCACGGAATCAAGGATGACGTCCACCCCACGTCCCTCCGTCCACGCCAGTACGCGATCCGCCACCGGTTCCTCTGTGTAGACCACCACCTTGTCAGCGCCAAAGCGGCGAGCCACCTCTTCCTTGGCACGGCTGCCGACCGCGCCAATGACCAGACCCGCTCCGGCCAGCTTGGCAAGCTGCAACGCGGTCGTGCCAACGCCGCCAGCCGCTGCGTAGACCAGGACGCTTTCGCCTGATTGCAGGCGCGCCACTCGGTGTAACAGCTCGTAAGCCGTGAGCGCGACGGTCGGGCAAGCCGCCGCGGTTGCGTCATCGACCGTGTCCGGCACTGGATAGGTCAACGCGGCCTTGGCGACGATGTATTCAGCATAGGATCCTTGACCAGGGAAGGCGACGACGCGCTGTCCAGGTTGCACGCCTGTGACCTCGGCCCCCACGGCTTCAACCACACCCATCGCATCCAGTCCCGGGATAAACGGCGGCTCGCCCGTGCCGTGATACCGGCCTTCCCGAGCCTTAATGTCCGCATAGTTCACGCTCAACGCCCGTACGCGGATCAAAACCTCATCAGCGCTTGGCGTAGGAACGGGCACTTCTTGACACTGCAAGACCTCAGGCCCGCCTAAGCGGGTCACCACAACCGCCCGCATGGTTACCCCTCCCCCAGGGTGGAGACTACCAGTGGAGGACAGACGCAGCTCAGGCGGGGTCCTCCTCAACTGGCATGACGTTGTTCACGGCTTGCACGTGCGGCAGCGCGCGCAACCCTTCGACCGCGTGCGCCAACGCGTGCGGCGGCGTGGCGTGCGTCACAATCACCACCTCTGCCTGGCCGCGTTTGGCGCGCTTTTGCAAAACCGTTTCCATGCTGATGTTGCTGACGCCAAAGATACTGGCGATGGCGGCAAACGCCCCGGGTTGGTCCGCGACGGTCAGGCGCATGTAGAAACGGACCGGCTCATCGGGCAGCGCAGCGACGCGTTTATCCGGGAGGATCATGCGCGTGGCCCGGCCGGAGACGCCCAGGCGCAACGAGCGCAAGACCTCGATGACGTCGCCCATCACTGCACTGGCGGTGGGCAAAGACCCTGCGCCGCGGCCGTAAAACATCAGGTCACCTGCGGCGTCGCCGCGCACAAACAAGGCGTTGAACGAGCCGGACACGTGGGCCAACGGATGGTGCTTCGGCACCAGGGCAGGCCCCACGTGCAGTGACAGTACACCGTGGCGATCACGGCCGCTGGCCAGCAGCTTGATGACACAGCCCAGCTCATCAGCGTAGGCGACATCTGCGGCTGTGATGCTGCGGATACCTTGTACATGGACGTCTTCCAGGCGGACGCGCGTACAAAACGCGAGCGAGGCGAGGATGGCGAGCTTACGCGCAGCGTCCAGGCCGTCCACGTCACTGGAGGGGTCAGCCTCTGCGTAACCCAGGGACTGCGCCTCGGCCAAGGCATCGGCAAAGTCGGCCCCTGTCTCCGTCATCTTGGTCAAAATATAATTCGTGGTGCCGTTGATAATTCCTTTCAGGTCGGTGATCTCGTTGGCTGTCAGGTGTTCCGTCAGTGGACGTATGAGCGGTATGGCTCCGCCTACGGCTGCTTCGTACATCACGTCCACGCCGGCCGCCCGCGCGGCTTCTAAAATTTCCAAACCATGCAAGGCGATCAAGTCTTTGTTGGCGGTCACCACGTGCTTGCCAGCTTGGATGGCGGCGAGCATGTAGGTGCGTGCTGGTTCAATCCCGCCCATGGTTTCTACCACGATACGGATGTCTTCGTCGGCCAGCAGTTCATCCGGGTTTTGCGTCAGTTGTCCGGGGGCTAGGGCCACCGCCCGCGGCTTGTCCAGGTCACGTACCAAGACTTTTTTAATCTCCGGGCGCAGTCCGGTCAACTCGGCAATTTTATCTTGCCGGCGCGCCAGCAGTTCCACTACGCCGGCGCCTACCGTGCCACAACCAAGCAATCCGATGGCCACGTTCACGCGTCGTTCCTCTCCCTTCCGCTCGCCACAGGCAGCGCGGGCAGCGTCTCTACGCGCGTCTCGGTCCGCCGTGGGCGCAGGACGTAGGTGTAACACTCGATATTAAAGGCCCGCCAGGCAAGCGTCATTTCGTCAGCCACCTGTGATGCGGTTTGCTCGCTGTCACACCAGGCCAAGAGGGTTGGACCCGCGCCTGATAGCGTGGTGGTGATGGCACCCGCGCGTACGGCCGCTTGCCGGACTTCTTCACACCCGGGAATCAGCGGCCGCCGGTATGGCTCGTGCAGTCGGTCGCCAAACCCACCGCGCAATAAATCGAGGTGGCCCGTGGCCAAAGCGAGCGCTAAGCGTGCCGCTTGGGCCGTGTTCCAGACGGCGTCAGCACGGCTGATGCTCGCTGGCAAGACGCGTCGGGCCTGTTCGGTGCGCAAGGGAAAGTTGGGTACCGCTGCGACGAACACCAGCGGGTCTGGCAGAGGCAAGGCAAACGAGCGCGTCTGCCGTTCGTCGGCGACGCTTAACCAGGCACCCCCCAACAGGGCAGGGGTTACGTTGTCCGGGTGGCCTTCCAATTCAATGGCGATGTCCAGCAGGGCTTGCCGGCTGAGCTCGTCGCCAGGCTGGTAGTGAGCCACCAAAGCGTTGGCCAGCAACAGACCGCCGACAATCGCCGAAGCGCTCGACCCTAGACCCGAGGCGACCGGAATATGATTCCATTGGTAGAGGCGCCAGTGTTTTGGCACCGAGTGGGCGTTGGTCCGCGCCAACAACAGATCCATCGCCCGCACGACAGCGTTGTTGCGGTCGGCGGGCAGCAGCAGCGCGGCTTCGCCGTGCATCTCGACGGCAAACGGCAGTCCCACTTCCACGGTGATCTCGTTGCACAA
>JAILZF010000074.1 GCA_023512635.1 Alicyclobacillus sp.
GTAGGGCACGACCCGCAAACCGCTTGGCCTGGACAAGGTGGAAATGTGTTCTTGGCTGGCCACCGCGACACGGTGTTTGTGAAACTAAAAGATATACAAGTAGGCGATACGATTGAACTGGCAACCCCATACGGCATGTTTGTATACCAAGTCACGCAAACGCAAGTGGTCCCTGGGAACGATGTGGCTGTGTTAGCTCCCTCTAGTCATGAGCTGTTAACGCTGTGCACATGTTATCCGTTCGTCTACATTGGTGCTGCACCAGACCGCTTTATTGTATCGGCCCGACTGGTTTCCGCGCCCGTGCTGCCGGCTGCGTGAGCAGTCCAGTGAGACGGGCGCCTCCCCTTCCCCGCATGACCTTCTGCTCTGAGTGCCACTTCCCCTGGTCTGATGTTCCAATCGTGGCATAACAGGAAATTGCAAGCAGTTGTCGAAAGGAAGGACAGCATCTGCTGGGGGACACGGTAGCATGAGAATAACCCTTTCGTACCATGTGTTGCTGGTTGTGTTATCGGTGGTGATTGCCGTGGCCAGTTCGTTTGTGGCTCTGAACTATGTACGCCGGGTGATCCCTTTGCCGCGCTCCCAGCGACGGTTAGGATTGGCGGCTGGTGCGGTGGCACTCGGCAGCGGCATTTGGACCATGCACTTTACGGGCATTATGGCCATGCGTCACGCCGCTTTTATGCGCTTTGACGGCGGTTGGACCGTGTTTTCGTGGGCTTTGGCAGTGGTGGCCGCGTATGCCGCGTTGACGTGGTTGGTACGTATGGTACCAGGCTCATGGCAGAACACGGCGGGGGTGGCACTGCTCCTGGCCAGCGGCATCTGCGCGATGCACTACAGCGGTATGCAAGCGATGCAAGGCATGCGTCTGTCGTACAATGGGATTTGGTGCGTAGTTGCCTTTTTTTTCGCAGGGATGGGCGCTGCGATTGCCGCATGGGCTTTTCAGGCGCACTTACAAACCCCGCAGCTGGGTTGGCAGGCACGGTTGCTTGCGGCACTGGGCATGGGAGGGGCCATTTCGGGCATGCACTACACTGCGATGGCGGGGACGACGATGACCCTTGTGTTGCCCGTTGCCTCGCGGTCTAACAACCTCTGGCCGCCTGGCGGTTGGTTGGCGGTGGCGCTGTGTTGTGCCGTCGCAGCCATCATGGGTACGCTGCTCTTGACCCTGCTGGTAGACAAGCAGGAAGAGGTGCGTGCGCGCCGTCGGGCGGATCTGCATTATCGGGCGTTGTTTGACAACAACCCTGACTTGGTGGTCGGTTACGACGCGACCGGCGTCATCACGGAGGTAAACGCAGCTGCCTTGCGCATCTTAGGTTACACACCAGAAGAGATGCAGGGTAAGCCGTTTACCACCTTCATAGCTCCCGCTGACCGGCCCTTGGCTTGGCAAGAGTACAGCCGCGTCTTGCGGGATGGAAGTGCGGCGTACGAGTTAAACGTGATCCACAAAAACGGCACGACCGTGCGCATGGCGGTGACCAAGATCCTCGTCCGCGACGAAACCCGCATGCTCGGCGTGTTTGCGGTGGGTAAAGATGTCACGGACCGTTACCGTACTGAAGAGGCGTTGTTGCAGGCCGAAAAACTGCGCGTGGCTGGACAACTGGCAGCTGGTGTAGCCCACGAAATCCGCAATCCGTTAACGGCCATTCGCGGATTTTTGCAGTTGTTGCAAGAGCGTGTGCAAGCGTACGGGACGTATTTTGCCATCATGTTCAGTGAGCTAAACCGAATTGACCAGATTACAGGGGAACTGTTGGCCATGGCCAAACCGCAATTTCCAGTCTATCAACCGTGTGACCTTGAGGCACTGCTGGCGGAGACGGTGGCTTTGATGTCCGCCCAAGCCAACCTCTATAAGACTGAGCTGGTATTGTCCAGGGCTGAGGGACTGCCGCCAGTCCAATGTGATCAAAACCGTATTAAGCAAGTGTTTGTAAATCTTATTAAAAATGCGATTGAGGCCATGCCTCAGGGCGGGCAGGTGGTGATTTCCGCTAAGCCTGCAGGTTCCCATCATGTCGAGGTGACTGTTTGTGACAATGGTCCAGGGATTCCTCCAGACGTCATGCAGCGCATAGGGACGCCGTTTATCACCACCAAGCCCCATGGTACAGGCTTGGGTTTGATGGTCTGTGCAAAAATAATCTACGATCACGGGGGAGAACTGACCCTGGACACACAACCAGCTGCCGGCACACGCGTGTGCGTGTGTTTACCGGTACGTCCGCAACCTAGCCGGCCAACGGCCGATCCCTCGGAGGCTCCTGCAGACAAACCTGCGAACCGCCCTGTCCCGACACTCACCAACAGTCTCCTTTGATCTCCTGCGCAAACTTGTGTATATACTTCTGTTGTGACATAGTAGACAACCAAGTCTAGCAGGGGATACCGACCCGGCTGCAGGAGGCCGAGGATGCAGGGGGAGGAGACGCATGTCTGTCGCAGAACGTCAGCAGGTGCACTATGGAGAGCGGGTGCTGGCTGTAGAGCCGTATGGGGTGCAACACGTAGCCGCCGCAGAGCGGCACGGCCGTGCGCGCAGTCAGTTCACCTTGTGGTTGGGCTGTAACTTGACGATTGCAGATTACGCGCTAGGCTTTTTACCTGTTTCGTTAGGCTTACCTTGGGGTTGGGCCTTGGCCGCGATTTTCGCGGGCAACCTGCTGGGGGCCTTCGCCGTGGGGTTGTGCGCCGCCATGGGCCCCGTCTACGGTCAACCGCAGTTGATGATTGGCCGTGCTAGTTTCGGCCGAATGGGCGGGTATGTGCCAGCGGTGTTAAACTACGTTTCTACTATCGGTTGGTACACGGTGAACAACATCTTAGGGTCCTATGGCTTATGCACGTTGTTTCCGCAGTTGCCGTTTTGGCTGTCAGCCACGCTGCTTGCAGTGGTCCAAAGTCTGCTTGCCATCTACGGGCATAATTTAATTCATCTTTACGAGCGTGTCATGTCTGTGGTGCTTGGCGTGCTGTTTTGCATCGTCAGCGTCATAGCCCTGCGTCACTCGGACGCTTTGTTGTCCTATCACCCTGCAGCGGTACATCCGTGGCCAGCGTTCTGGGTGATGGTAGCGGCCGCTTTTTCTTATATCGGCAGCTGGGGACCATACGCATCCGACTACAGCCGCTACCTGCCGCCACATATCTCGCGCAAAAGGGTCATCGGCTGGGCATTTCTCGGCTCCTTTGTGGCCTCTGTCTGGCTGGAGCTGGTGGGGGCTGCGGTGGCAGTGTTGGCCGGACACCCTGAGAACAGCATTCATGCCTTACACAGTGTCATGGGCGGGTTTGGCGGCGTAGCGGTGGTGGCCATCATCCTAGGCGGTACCGCAGCCGATGCGCTCAATCTATACTCCAATGCGCTTTCGGCAGGTGCATTTGATGTACGCTTACCGCGTTGGGTCTTGGCACTGGCCGCCGGTGTGGTGGGCTGGTGTCTAAGCTTGCTAGGCTCCGGGGGATTTGAGGCCAATTATGAAAACTTCTTATTGTTGCTAGGTTATTGGATGACGCCGTGGCTGGGCGTGCTTTTTGCGGATTTCTACCTCCAGCGCGCGTGGCGGACGGCGGCCCATGACGTACGGCGGACGCAACGAGTCTACTGGCCGGGGTTAGGCAGCTTTCTCCTGGGTGTGATGGCCGCGTTGCCGTTTATGTCGTCTGCGCTCTACACAGGCCCAGTGGCACGGGCCCTGCATGGGGTAGACCTGGCGTTTTACGTTGGATTTGCCGTCTCGCTGGTCGCCTATCTGGTGTGGCAACGGTTCGTCCAGCGGGTATCGTAACACTGGCTACACAGCAGGCAGTTCTGGCGCCACTCGGGACAGGCGTGGTTTTGCGGCAAGGGGACGTAGTGGGCATGGGAGCCGGCACGCGGGCGTAGGGGAGACGTGGTATAATCACGGCAAAACTTGGTGGTTCTGGCCAACAGCAGAGTGGCGCTACGCAGGCAGGACCGTTGAAGCGGAGGGATGGAAGGTGCAGAAGCGTCCGCTGTGGCATGCACGGCTCAACCGCCCGGGTGGGCCGTACTCCCAGGCGTTGGAGGTGCAGGGGGGTTCCCGTTGGTTGTTTATCTCGGGGTTAACCGCTCTGGACGCAGAGGGCAATGTGGTTGGCGAGGGGGATGTGGTTAAACAAACAGAAGTGATTCTGGAAAATATGCAAGGTCTGCTTGCGGCAGCCGGCGGTGGTATGGAGAACGTGGTCAAAACCACCTTGTTTGTAACTGATATGAGTCAGGCCGCACAGGTACGGGCGGTGCGCAGTCGTTTTTTCCGCGAACCGTATCCTACCTCCACGATGGTCGAGGTCTCCCGATTGGGGAATCCTAAATTGTTGATTGAAATAGAGGCTGTGGCAGTCCTTTGAAGGCCCCGGCTGACAGGCTCTCTCCTGTCTAGCACCTCGTACCGCCGCGTAGACGCGGCCTGCAGACATACCCTGCTGCCGGCCGGCATACATTGGTGGTACAAACTGTGCAACGACATCGGCGATGGGGCTCGCCGAAACCGTCTGCGACCTGTCAGACTGATGGCTCCTACCGATCATGTGAACTGACGGTAGGGGTTTTTTATCGTATGGGGGAGGCCGATGACTGCATCTAGCCCAAGTCCTGAGCTCGCACTGATTGCATTGCTTGTGGCGGTCGATAACGCACTGTTTGCTGGGGTGGTCTTACCCTGGACGGATGCGCAACACAAGCGGCGCGTGATTCAGACCGCTGGCGCGGCGTTGGCGGTCGTCCAGACGCTGTGTGTCGCGGGAATTGGCTCCTTGTTTGGCCACGGTCTGTTTCGAGCCGCGGCGGCATTGATTTTGGCTTTGATGGCTGCGCGCACAGTGGCGGGCCCGCCCGGATTCCGCACGCCTTGGAGCCATACCCGCGAGGTGGCGCGAGTGCTCATCTATACCCTGCTAGGTAATCTTGACAACCTGCTGTGGTTGGGTTCAGCCTTGCGCCACCAGTACGTGTGGCTCGCCTTGTACAGCGTGGCCACGGTCCCTGTGTTTGTCGTAGTGGCCATCTTTCTGTCAGATCAGTGCCAACGCCACCGCTGGGTTTTGTGGGCGGGGGCGGGGTTTATGGCTTGGGCTGCGGCTCGGCTGTGTCTTGACTTAAACTGGATCCCGCAAGGCAAGAGGGAACAGGCTCTGGCTGTTGGGGTGCAAGGGCTCATAGGGGCGGCCATCTTGGTCGTGGGCTGGGGCTGGGGCTGGTGGCGCAGGCATAGAAGCCGCGTGTGTTAATTAACGGGATCGTCCGTGCAAGACGTGCAAGACCTTCCCTGCGGATGGGAAACCTAGCTGCGGCTTCAGACGTTCGCAGGGAGGTGAGACGGGTGGGTCCGACTGAGGAGGCGGGAGGCAACCTGGTACATCGGCGCGTGGCTGACGCTCTCTACGCCGCGCTGGCCCTGATGATTGGCGAGGAGCACCTGTTTCCGGAAGAGTCTGCTGGCGAAGAAACCGGTACCCCTTCGCAAGGAACGGGGGAATAAGAGCCAGACGGTACGCCGCCCGTCCCGCAGGTGGGGACGGGCGGCAGCTTTTCCAGACAGGTTCATATATAATCTAGGGAGGAAGGCATGCGGACTGAATACCGGAGGAGGATGCCCATGCTCTACACGGTTGCCGGAGAAGTGGTGAGCGACCGCCATCAGTGGTTACTCGAGGGCTTACACCGAGCGTTCCAACAGCGGGGGTACCAGTATATTGAAGGGGATGCTGGTGAGTCTGAGATACGACTGGTCCTCAACTTCGCCGATGCGGCCCGGCCGCGGCCCTATCGTCGCAAGGCGCAAGCCACCTACGTCGTCACCATAGCCGAGACTCAGGAACGGCCAGACAACATTTTACGAGCAGCGTACCCCATTCTGGTTCGAGCGTTGTCGAATCTGCTGCTCTTTGTCATCAACGAGGGAGACACATTCGATACATACTTTGTGACCTTAGAACAAGGGTGTTACCCAGTCCCTTACCAGCATGGCGCAGATGCAGAGTACTTTGAACGATTGTTTGCCCGCCTGGAGCCGTTGGCCACCTCTAACCTTATCATTAACAACGAGTTTCACCCCGATTTACCCGAAGAGTTGTGGGAAGGGGACCCTATCACGGCCAAAGTCAGTGAGGCGGCGCGCAAGATTGAAGACATGAACCTGTGGCCTGCGCCTTTTCCGCTGCAAGAGATTCTCTCGCCGGAAGACTTGCGTCATGTCAAGCGGCTATATGGCATAG
>JAILZF010000075.1 GCA_023512635.1 Alicyclobacillus sp.
GGCGAGGAATCAGCCGAACGGTTCAAATCCGAGGGCGGGCGATGGAGCGGACAAGGGGCGGGACGTATGAACGCAAGCCTGCAGGAGCAACTGGCGGTGACGGCAGAGGACGCGGGGACCCGTTTGGACCGGTGGCTGGCGGATGCGTTGCAAGACTTGGGCTACGAGGTGTCGCGCAGTCAGGTCCAGTCGTGGCTGCGAACAGGGCTCGTGCAGGGGCCGCGTACCCGGTTGAAGGCGAGCGACGCCGTACAGCTAGGGGAAACCTATACGGTCAACCTGCCGCAACCAGAACCGTTGACCCTGGTAGGGGAAGACATCCCACTGAACGTGGTCTATGAAGACGCGGACGTGGTGGTGGTCAACAAGCCGCGCGGCCTGGTAGTTCACCCGGCAGCCGGCCACCCGAAAGGGACGCTGGTGAACGCGTTGCTTGGCCGCGGTACGCCCCTGGCCTCCAGCGGCGGTCCGTTGCGGCCAGGGATTGTCCACAGGATTGACAAGGATACCTCCGGACTGTTGGTGGTGGCCAAAACAGACTTGGCGTACCACCACTTGTCTGGGCAGCTGCGCGAGCACACGGTGCATCGCCGCTACTTGGCGTTGGCACACGGGCAGTTACCACACGACCGCGGGACCATCGATGCACCCGTGGGGCGGGACGAACGGGATCGCCAGCGAATGGCTGTAACCCCCCATGGCAAGCAAGCGGTTACGCACTTTGTTGTGCTTGAGCGGTTTCCCGCCTACACCTACCTGCAACTACGGTTGGAAACCGGTCGGACCCACCAGATCCGCGTGCACTTGGCGTACATTGGCCACCCTTTAGCGGGCGATCCGCTGTACGGTCCCCGCCATACGTTGCCGATTGCCGGCCAAGCGCTGCACGCTGCCGAACTTGGTTTTGTTCACCCACGCAGCGGCGAGCCTTTGCACTTTGATGCGCCGCTGCCGGACGATTTGGCGGGTTTGTTGGCAGGGTTGCGCGCGGGACAGTGGTAGTTGCACGGCGGTAAGCCAGGTCTTGAGGTACCGCATGAAGCCTGCGCGGCTCTGGAGGTCAAGGGTGGGGACGGTATTGACGCACCGTGCGTCTCCTGGTAGAGTGAGAGCGATGTCGAGCTGCCTTTAATCCAATCCCGTGAGATTGGAAAGGAGCCGGAGCGACGAGCTGTCTGGACGGGTTCATCCGCCGGACAGCTGTCTGGCCATGCGGCTGCTTTCCACATGCTCGTGGAGAGCAGCCGCTTTTCTATCCGTCAAGGCCATACGGTCACCGGGCTTGCGGGCAGTCGTCGGCGGATGGCGGAGAAAGGGGAGGCTGCAATGCGCACCCAGGTGCAAGTCAAAGCGCAAATCATGGATGCGAGTGCCATGCAGCGGTCGATTACGCGCATGTCGCACGAGATACTCGAGCGCAACAAAGGCTTGGCCGGCCTGGTGTTGGTGGGCATCCGTACACGGGGCGCCGTGTTAGCGGAACGGCTGGCGGACAAGCTGAGTGAGATTGAAGGTACGCGTCCCCCAGTGTGTCACCTCGATCCGCGTCCGTATCGGGACGACGTGGCGGTGCAAAACGGGCAGCGCCCGCCGGTACCCGGCTTGGACGTCCACGACCGGGTGGCGGTCTTGGTCGATGATGTGCTTTATACCGGACGGACCGTGCGGGCGGCTTTGGATGCTTTGATGTGTACCGGGCGGGCCCGGCGGGTGCAGTTGGCTGCCCTGATTGACCGCGGGCACCGCGAGCTGCCCATCCGCGCCGATTTTGTTGGCAAAAACGTGCCCACCTCCCGCGAAGAGGCGATTGCTGTGCACCTGTGCGAGGTGGACGGAGAGGACGGTGTCTGGATTGTGGAGTGAACCGCAGACCGCGGAACCTGTGGCCAACGTCAGGCACCTGTTGAGCACCACGCCGTGGACACGTCAGCATGTCGAGCGGTTGGTGGAGCGAGCAGAGTGGTTGCGCCAACTGCCGCGCCGCCAGCGTTTGCAGCGTCTGCCCGGACGGGTGCTGGCGACCCTGTTTTACGAACCCAGCACGCGCACACGCCTGTCCTTTGAAGCGGCTGCCATCAAGCTGGGGGGTCAGGTGGTGGGTGCTGAAAACGCGTTGGAAAATTCATCCGCCAAGAAGGGAGAGGCCTTGGCGGATGTGTTTCGGATTGTCGGGGTGTACGCTGACGCCATCGTCATTCGCCACAACGAGACGCATGCCTTGGTGGAAGCGGCGCGCTTTAGTCCCGTCCCCGTCATCAACGCGGGCGACGGCACAGGCGAGCATCCCACGCAGGCGCTGCTCGACGTTTATACGCTGATACGCGAGTTTGGCCAAGTGGATGGCCTGCACGTGTGTGTGATGGGCGACCTCAAGTACGGGCGCACGGTCCACTCCCTCCTGCAACTGCTCGCCAGTTTTCGCGGCATACGGGTCACGCTGTTGCACCCGCCTTCGCTCGGTCTGCCCCGGCCACTGTACCTACAGCTGCAGGCGGCGGGTTTGCGCATGGAAACAGGACACAGCCTGGCGAGTGTGTTGCCGCACGTCGACGTCGTCTACCAGACGCGCGTACAGCGCGAGCGGATTGTTGACCCGGCCGAGGCGGCTGGGGCGACGGCCTACCGCATTGGGCCGCAGGAGCTGACCTGGCTGCCGGCACACGCGCGTATCCTGCACCCGTTGCCGCGGGTCGACGAACTCGACCCGGCGGTGGATGAGGACCCGCGGGCGGCGTACTTCCGGCAAGCGGAAAACGGCTTGTACCTGCGGATGGCGATTCTCGACGATCTGTTAGGAGGAGATGAGGGATGAAGCTGCGGATTGACGGTGGGCGGTTGCTCGACCTAACAGACGGCAGCTTGGAACCGGCGAGCGTGTTGGTGGACGATGCGAGCGGCCGTGTCTTAGCTTTGGGCACCGACTTGCCGGCAGGGGACGCGCAGCTGACCTTGCATGGAGAAGTGTTGTTGCCTGGTTTGGTCGACGTGCATGTGCATCTGCGCGAGCCAGGGTATACAGACAAGGAGACCATTCACACCGGGGCCCAGTCTGCCGCCGCTGGCGGGTTTACGCAGATTGCCTGTATGCCCAACACGCAACCGCCGCTGGACAGCCCCGCCTGGGTGCGTTGGGTGCTTGAACGCGCAGCCACAGCGCCGGTACAGGTGCACCCGGTGGCTTGCATCACCCGCGAGCAGCGCGGAGAAGCCTTGACCGATTTTGCCGCGTTGCAGGCGGCGGGAGCGGTGGCGTTGTCGGATGACGGCAGGGGGGTGCAGGACGGTGGCCTCATGCGGCAAGCACTGGCCTGGGCGGCTGAGTTAGGGCTGCCCGTGGCGATTCACGCGGAAGACGAAAGTCTGGCAGGCCCCGGGGTGTTGCATCGCGGGGCGGCAGCCCGCCTCGGTTTGCCGGACCTGCCGGGGGAAGCGGAAGCCGCCATGGTGGCCCGCGACCTGTTGCTGGCTGAGCAAACGGGGGCGCACTTGCACGTGTGCCACGTCAGTATGGAGAGCACGGTGAGTCTGATCCGCTGGGCCAAGCAGCGGGGGGTGCATGTGACGGCCGAGGTGGCGCCGCACCACCTGTTGCTCAGTGAAGATGCGATTGACGGCGACGATGCGGTTTGGAAGGTGAACCCACCCTTGCGCAGTGAGCGGGATCGCCAGGCGTGTCTTGCCGGGTTTTTAGACGGGACGCTCGACCTGGTGGCAACCGACCACGCGCCGCACACGGCGGCTGAAAAAGCGCAGTCGATTCGCACTGCACCGTTTGGCATGGTGGGTCTGGAAACGGTCTTCCCGCTGCTTTACACGTACTTGGTGCTGCCGGGCAAACTGAGCTTGGCGGAATTGGTGCGGCGCATGTCTACCCGCCCCGCGCAGGCGTTTGGTCTGACAGGTGGTGTGATTCGGCCGGGTGCACCGGCTGACTTGACTGCCGTGGACCTGGCGCATGAACGTGTCATCGACCCGGAGCGGTTTTTGTCGAAAGGGCGTAACACACCGTTTCGCGGCTGGCAGGCTGTCGGTTTTCCGGTGTTGACCCTTTGCCGCGGGCGGGTGGTGTACCAGGCTCAAGAGCAAACCTGCGTTGCTGCAGCGGTCCAGTCAACGGAAGGGGGAACGGCGCGGTGACCTTTGCCATCACCGGCCGGGCGCGCCCACAGGCGCGACTGGTGCTAGAAAACGGAGTCGAGTTGGTTGGTGAAAATTTCGGTGCAGAAGGTGAATCGGTTGGCGAGGTGGTGTTTAACACCGGCATGACCGGTTACCAAGAGGTGTTGACGGACCCTTCGTACTGCGGCCAGATTGTCACCATGACGTACCCGCTGATTGGCAATTACGGGGTCAACGTCGATGACATTGAGGCGCGGCAGCCGTACGTGCACGGCTTTGTGGTGCGGGAGTTTAGCGAGATCGACAGTCATTTTCAAAGCGTGGGGACGGTTGCCAGTTACTTGCAACAACACGGCATTGTGGGCTTGGCGGGTGTGGATACGCGCAAATTGACGAAAATCATCCGCAGCTATGGCACGCTGAAAGGCATTCTCACGACGTTTGACACTCCGCGCGAGGAATTGCTGGAGCGCCTGCAGCCGCCGTTGCCGCGCAACCAGATTGAACGAGTGACCACCCCCATGGTTTACCGCTGCCCGGGGGAAGGAAGGCGGGTGGTGGCGATGGACTTTGGCATGAAGGCGGGCGTGGTGCGCTCGCTGCTGCGCCGCGGCTGTGATGTGATTGTCGTCCCCGCCCGTACCACGGCGGCAGAGGTGTTGGCCTGGCGGCCGCATGGGGTGATGCTATCCAATGGCCCTGGCGATCCGGAAGACGCGCCGTACGCGATTGAGACGGTGCGTCAATTGCTCGGTCAAGTTCCGATTTTCGGCATTTGCCTCGGTCTGCAGCTGCTGTCCCTGGCGTGCGGGGCGCGGACGGAAAAGCTGCGCTTTGGCCACCGTGGCGTGAATCACCCTGTGAAAGACCTGCGCACTGGAAAGGTGGCCATCACCGCACAAAATCACGGCTATGTCGTCACGGCTGCGTCGCTCGAAGGTACAGGGCTGACGCTAACGCACATCAACCAGAATGACGGCACGGTAGAAGGCGTGGCGCATACCCAGGCGCCGGCGTTTGCCGTTCAGTACCATCCTGAGGCACGGCCTGGTCCAGACGACTCGGACGGATTGTTTGATGAATTTATGGCACTCATGGACGCGGTTCAGGAAGGACGGTGGATGGCGCGTGCCCAAGCGTACTGATTTAAAAAAGATCATGGTGATCGGCAGCGGGCCCATCACCATTGGCCAGGCAGCAGAGTTTGACTATGCCGGAACACAGGCCTGCCAAGCACTGCGCGAAGAAGGGTACGAGGTGGTGTTGGTGAACTCCAACCCAGCTACCATCATGACTGACCCGGAAATGGCCGACAAGGTGTATATTGAACCGCTGACGCCCGACTTTGTCGCGCAAATCTTGCGCAAAGAGCGACCGGACGGTCTGTTGCCGACGCTCGGCGGCCAGACAGGGCTCAACATGGCGGTGCAGTTGGCAGAGATGGGGATTTTGGCAGAAGAAGGGGTTGAACTGCTCGGCACGCAGCTTGAATCGATCCGGGAGGCGGAAGACCGCGAACGTTTTCGTGCCCTGATGCAGCGCCTGGGGGAACCTGTCCCGGACAGCGCGATTGTCACCTCGCTGGAAGAGGCACGGCAATTTGCCCGCGAGATCGGCTTCCCTATCATCATTCGGCCGGCGTACACGCTTGGCGGCACGGGCGGCGGAATTGCAAACAACTGGGAGGAATACGAGGAGATTGTCGAGCTCGGCTTGACCATGTCACCCATCCATCAGGTGTTGGTGGAGCGCAGCATTGCCGGGTACAAGGAACTGGAGTACGAAGTCATCCGCGACAGCGCCGATAACTGTATCATCGTCTGCAATATGGAAAACATCGACCCGGTCGGTATTCACACTGGCGACAGCATTGTGGTGGCGCCAAGCCAAACGCTGTCCGACCAAGACCATCAGATGTTGCGTTCAGCCAGCCTAAAGATTATCCGCGCCTTAAAAATTGAAGGTGGGTGCAACATCCAGTTTGCCCTCGACCCGTTCAGCCGGCGTTACTATGTGATTGAGGTCAACCCGCGTGTCAGCCGGTCCAGCGCTTTGGCGTCGAAGGCCACGGGCTACCCGATTGCACGCGTAGCGGCCAAAATTGCGGTTGGCTACCGGT
>JAILZF010000076.1 GCA_023512635.1 Alicyclobacillus sp.
GTCCTACCATGCCCACGTCGGTGATGTAGGCGGTCCCCTGCGGAAGGACACGCTCATCCGCAGTTTGCACATGGGTATGGGTGCCCACCACCGCGGAGACTCGGCCGTCTAAATACCAACCCATGGCGAGCTTCTCTGACGTCGCTTCCGCGTGCATATCCACCAGGATGTGGCGAATGTCTGGATGGGCTGCCAGTACCTGATCTGCGGTACGAAACGGACAGTCGGCAGGGCCTAAAAACGCTCTCCCTAACAGATTTAAAATGAGAAAGGGCCGTCCTTTCACCCGGCACACAGTGTATCCACGCCCCGGCGTTCCCGGCGGGTAATTGGCCGGCCGGACCACCCGGTGGTCCTCCGCCACCAGATCAATGCCGTCTCGTTGATCCCAGGTATGGTTGCCAAGTGTAATGATTTCGACCCCGGCCTCGTACAGTGCATCGCACGCAACACGGTTCAGACCACGGCCGTGGGTTGCGTTTTCACCATTGGCCACCACCAAGTCAAAGCCTGTACAGCGCTCGGTCAACACCTGCTGGACAAACTCCTGACCCGCTTTCCCCACAACATCGCCGATAAACAACACCCGCACCAAGTCAGCCCCCCTTCCCGTCAGATCTCCCCAGATCTTTTCCAACGTCTGTAAGGACCCCGCCTTGAGGCGAACGTCCCCGGGCAACCGACCGGCCGCACCCCTGCGGCACCGTTAAAAATAGAGTAGCCGGTTGGCTACTCTATTTTGCGTATTCTACGGCCCTAGTTTCGCGTATCACGGTCACCTTGATTTGACCAGGGTAATCCAATTCGTTTTCAATTTTCTTTGAAATCTCCTTTGCCATTCGTACCGATTCGGCATCATCAATCAGGTCCGGCTTCACAATGATGCGCACTTCACGACCAGCTTGGATTGCATAACACTTGTCTACACCAGTAAACGACTCAGCGATAGACTCCAATTTCTCCAAGCGTTTCATGTAGATGTCCAGCGTCTCCCGCCGCGCACCTGGACGGGCTGCCGAAATAGCATCCGCCGCAGCCACCAAAACAGAGATAGGGGAGGTAAACTCCACGTCCCCGTGATGCGCTGCGATGGAGTTGATGACAATGGGATGCTCTTTGTACCGTTTGGCCAAGTCAACGCCAATTTCCACATGCGATCCTTCAACTTCGTGCGTCACCGCTTTGCCGATGTCGTGCAACAAGCCGCCGCGCTTGGCCAACAGAACGTCCAATCCTAACTCTGCAGCCATAAGCCCAGCCAAATGAGCCACTTCAACGGAATGCTTAAGAACGTTCTGGCCATAACTTGTCCGAAACTTTAAGCGCCCGAGCAGTTTTATGAGGTCCGGGTGGATGCCGTGGACACCCGTTTCAAAGGTGGCCTGCTCTCCTTCTTCTCGAACCAAGTCTTCGATTTCGCGGCGCGACCGCTCCACCATTTCCTCAATACGGGCGGGATGGATTCGGCCATCTGCCACCAAACGCTCTAAGGCCACACGCGCGATCTCGCGCCGTACAGGGTCGAAACCGGAGAGAATGACCGCCTCCGGGGTGTCGTCGATGATCAGGTCGATGCCGGTCAGGGTCTCCAACGTGCGGATGTTGCGACCTTCGCGGCCAATAATACGCCCCTTCATCTCGTCATTGGGCAGGTTTACAACAGAGACGGTGATCTCAGAGGCGTGATCCGCGGCACACCGCTGGATGGCCGTTGCGATAATATCCCGTGCCCGCTTTTCCGCCTCCATCCGCGCTTCCTGCTCAATCTCTTTCATCAACACTGCCGCATCATGCCGGCTTTCTTGCTCCACCTGCGAGAGAATCAGCTCGCGCGCAGCCTCCCGCGACAGACCCGAAATCCGCTCGAGCTCTTCCCATTGGCGACGGTAAAGAGCCTCAACTTCGGCCTGTCTCGCTTCCAATTGGCGCTCTGCGTCTCGCAGACTCTCGGCCTTTTGCTCTAGCGACTCCAACTTCCGGTCGAGCGCCTCTTCCTTTTGTAGGACGCGTTTTTCCAACTTCTGAATCTCATTGCGGCGCTCACGTACTTCGCGCTCCGCCTCTTGGCGGATCTGATGCGCCTCTTCTTTAGCCTCAAGCAGAAGTTCTTTCTGCTTAGACTCTCCGTCGCGCTTTGCGGCTTCTAGTATTTGTAACGCCCTCGCCTCAGCCGTGCCGACTTTCGACTCGGCCACCGAGCGGCGAATGACGTATCCTGCCCCGCAGCCGACAGCTAATGCAATCAACACCACCACAAGCCAAACCACAGTTTGCACGGTGAAACTGCCTCCTTGCTCATTTCCGGGACGCCAACCCGGTCCCATAGGGTCCGCGAATCCCGCGAGCTAGAGGCCGCAATCGATACGCACCGTCATTGTATCTTTCCGCGTCAATCATTGTCAAGAAAGGTGTCCTCCGGCATCGCCTCTGTTCCTCGGTGGCTGACAGCCTGGACCGCCACGCGGATGTCCGACCAGTCAAATCCCCGCCGCTGCAAGTACGCCGCCAAGCGCTGTACGCGCTGAGCCACCGGGACGCGACTGTGGCGTTGCCAATAGCGTTCAGCGACCGCTTGGGCAGCGGCTGCCTCCCGCTCGTCTGTCCTTGTTTCCGCCAACACGGCATCAGTCACTGACCGCTCCACTCCCCGTTGGCGCAACCTCCAGGCTAACTCGCGCCGGCTGACCCGGGATGCGAGTTGTTCAGCCAATGCCCGGGCGTACGCAGCGTCGTCCACATACCCACGCGCTGCCAGGTCGCAGACCACCGCCTCAGCCACCGCTGCCGGTGCTCCGCGTCGAATGAGGTACCGCAGCAACTGCGACCGCGTGCGCGCCATCCGCTGCAAGTACAAGAAGGCCCAGTGGCGGATTTCCGCTTGTCGGGCCGCTTGTACCGCCGTATCCCACTGAGTGGGGAGGACTTCTTTGCCGACCTGCCAGCCCAATTCTGTCCATACAGTCACGGGCAACATCAAGGGCGGGTGCTGGTCAAACAGCACCCGCAACCAATCGCTCCGCCCAGACACAGGTTCCCGGCCGACAATCACGCACGGCTCGTCAGGGGCAACGGAGGCTCTGGTGTACGCGTCCGGTTGATCTGCCCCCGCTTGCGTGGAGTACAGAACACTCTGCGCAGGCGGGTTGATAGCCGTTGCGTCACGGTTCCAAGTCAAACGTCTCTTCTTCCCCTGCAAACTGGCTCGCCGCCTTCCACGAGTTGCCCAGTTGGAACGCCTCGCGGATTTTTTGTTCAATTTCTTCTGCGATGTCCGGGTGTTCCTTAAGAAACTGCTTGGCGTTCTCCCGGCCCTGTCCCAGCCGTTCTTCCCCGTAAGAATACCAGGCACCGCTTTTTTGAATAATGTCCAACTCCGTCCCAATATCAATCATGCTGCCCTCGCGGGAAATCCCCTCGCCAAACATGATGTCGACGTCAGCCGTCTTAAACGGCGGTGCCACCTTGTTCTTGACCACGCGGATCTTGACGCGATTACCGACCACTTCATTGCCTTGCTTTAACGCCTCGGTACGCCGAACCTCAAGGCGTACCGTAGCATAAAACTTTAACGCCCGCCCGCCTGTGGTGGTCTCGGGATTGCCGAACATCACCCCGACCTTTTCCCGAATCTGGTTGATAAAGATGGCGATGGTCTTCGATTTGGCGATGGCTCCCGCCAGCTTGCGCAGGGCTTGCGACATCAAACGTGCCTGCAGGCCGACATGCGCGTCTCCCATTTCCCCGTCTAGCTCGCTCTTGGGCACCAACGCTGCCACCGAGTCAATCACCACGATTTCCACGGCCCCGCTTCGCACCAGCGCCTCAGCAATCTCCAGCGCCTGTTCCCCCGTGTCGGGCTGAGAAATCAACAACTCATCCGTGTTCACGCCCAGTTTGGCTGCATACACCGGGTCCAGAGCGTGTTCCGCATCGATAAACGCCGCCTGACCGCCACGCCGTTGCACCTCTGCCACCGCGTGCAGAGCTACCGTGGTCTTCCCAGAAGACTCCGTGCCTTAGATCTCGATGATCCTGCCGCGCGGGTAACCCCCCGTCCCCAGGGCAATATCCAAAGCTAGCGATCCGCTGGGCACCGTCTCCAAGTGCATACTGGCTGACGCCTCACCCAAGCGCATCACGGCGCCCTTACCAAACTGCCGTTCAATTTGCTTTAACGCCATATCTAGCGCTGCCCGCCGATCATTCATCTCGCACCATCCTCGCCCCCGCTTGTCCGCACCGTCAAGCCGGCCGACTCCTCCACGGTTTAATTCGCGTCCTCCGACTTGTTTCCTGCTTTCTATTGTAACAATGGCATGTCATGATGCAAACATGTGTTCGCTCTTTGCGCCCCCTGCCACCCGCTGGACGCTTCACTCGACACGGAAAAGCGAGCCGCCGCACGTCCTTCGCCGCAACATGGCTAAGCCTGCAGTGGAAGGCAAACGCGCAACGCCTCGCTCGATGGTTGCTGGCCAAACGGACGGTGCGACTGTTCAGTGGCTGCGCGAACGCGGACGGGCGGGCTCAAGGTTCACACGCATCCCGTTGTAACGGCACTGCCGCAGCGACTCGTAGACGAAGGGTGCCGACTCTTGCTCTACTTCAACAAACGTAAACCGGTCAAAGATGTCAATTTTTCCCACAACCTGGCCGGGAACGCCCGCCTCTTCTGCAATCATCCGCACCAGGTCGCCAGGGCTGACACGGTTACTGCGGCCAATGTTGACAAAAAACCGCACCATGCCCGGGGAAGCCCCTGTATCGCCGAAGTCGTAGTCTTCTTCCTCGCGCGGCTCCAGCTCGCCCGCTGAGGCAAGTTTCAGAGCAGCCGAAGCGATGTCCAGTGGATCAAACTCGTCAAACAAACTGCCCAAGATGGCCCGGTAAGGGCCCAATCCGCCGCTTTGAATCGCTTCAATCAACCGGTTGCGCCAGATCTCCGCCTGGCGTTCGGCCACGTCAGCCAGGGTGGGCACCTCGCGCATCAAGATTTGCGCTTTGGTCTCCCGCTGAATCTGCTTTAACAGCTTAAACTCCCGCGGCGTGACCAGCGTGATGGCCAAACCGCGCTTGCCGGCGCGGCCCGTCCGTCCAATGCGGTGGACGTACGACTCTGGATCCTGCGGAACGTCGTAATTAATGACGTGAGTCACATTTTCCACGTCCAATCCGCGCGCCGCCACATCAGTCGCCACGAGCAACTCAATCTCCCCCGAGCGGAACCGCTTCATCACGCGATCCCGCTGGGCCTGGCTCAGGTCGCCGTGCAGCCCGTCGACCAGGTACCCACGGGCAATCAAGGCTTCCGTCAATTCATCCACGCCGCGCTTGGTGCGGCAGAACACGATACCCAACTGAACCTCTTCGCTGTCGATCACACGGCACAAGCTGTCCAACTTGTTGCGCTCCAACACCTTGTAGTACACCTGGTCAATGAGCGGCACGGTCACCTCGCCGCGGTTGACCGTGACATGTTCCGGCGAACGCATGTAGCGTACCGCCAGACGCTTGACTTCGTCCGGGAACGTCGCAGAAAACAACAGGGTTTGCCGGTCAGCGGGCGTCTCTTGCAGAATCGCCTCGATATCCTCGATAAACCCCATATCCAACATCTCGTCCGCTTCGTCCAACACCACCGTGCGAACCGAGCTTAGCTGCAGGGTACCGCGGCGAATGTGGTCGAGGACGCGCCCAGGGGTGCCAATCACAATCTGGACCCCTTGTTGAATCGCGCGGATTTGGTGACCAATCGACTGACCACCGTAAATCGGCAACGTGCGTACGCGCTTGTATTTACCAATTTTGCGGAACTCCCCCGCCACTTGAATAGCGAGTTCCCGCGTTGGGGTCAACACCAAAGCCTGCACACGCGGCTCGGGACTCGCCTTTTCTATCAAGGGAATCCCAAATGCCGCCGTTTTACCCGTCCCCGTCTGAGCCTGGCCAATCACATCCCGCCCTTCCAGGACCAAAGGGATACAGGCCGCCTGTATAGGAGAGGGCTCCTCGTAGCCCATGTCGTCAATCGCCTGTTGGACACGCTTGCTTAAGCCAAAATCCAAAAACGTTGTCATTCGTCACCCTTCGCTTTCTTCGCCTGCGCCGGCCCCGTCTGCTGCAAGCTGTTGCCACAGCCGCCACAAGACGTGTTTTCTGGCGCGGATCTGAATTT
>JAILZF010000077.1 GCA_023512635.1 Alicyclobacillus sp.
ATGGCGAACCCGTCAGGAGGAACGTTGGCTGTCACGGTCGAACCCGCACACACATACGCTCCTTCTCCAACACGGACCGGGGCCACCAGGTTCACGTTGGAGCCGATAAAAGTGTCGTCTCCAATCACGGTCCGGTGTTTATGTTCACCGTCGTAATTGACGGTAACCACTCCGCAACCAACATTGACCCGGCTGCCAACGTCTGCATCACCGACGTACGCCAGGTGGCTGACCTTGCTGTCCGCCCCAATGTGGCTGTTCTTGATTTCCACAAAGTCTCCTACTTTCACGCGAGACCCAATCGATGAGCCCGGCCGGATATAAGCAAACGGCCCCACACGAGCCCCTTCACCAATCCGGCTTTGCAACACCACCGCTTGTTCCACGCGCACCCCATCCGCCAACTCGCTGTCGCAAATGCGCACATTCGGCCCAATGATGCAGTCTCCGCCAATTCGCGTCCGCCCTTGTAACACTGTTCCTGGATAAATCACCGTGTCCGGGCCAATGACCACATCCGTTTCCAGATAAGTCCGCTCCGGGTCGATGATGGTCACGCCGCGCAACGCCCACATACGGCACAAGCGCAACCGCAGAATCCGCTCCACCTGCGCCAACTGCCAGCGGTCGTTGACGCTGGCCACCTCATCTGGGTCTGATGCCGCTACGGCGCACACCCGCCGACCTTGACGGCGCAGAATGGCCACGGTGTCTGTCAGGTAGTACTCTCCTTGCGCGTTGTCTGGCTGAATTTCCGGCAGTGCCTTTCTTAAATCAGCTGTGGCAAACGCATAGACCCCTGTGTTGATGCAGTGGATCTGACGCGTGGCCGGATCTGCGTCCTTTTCCTCTACAATGCGTTCGACCCAACCCTGTTCATCAAACAGCACCCGCCCCAATCCAGACGGGTCAGGGAACTCTGCCGTCAAAAGACAAGCAGCAGCCGCTTGTTGCGCCTGTTCCGCAAACAGGCGTTCCACCGTCTCCGCCCGGATCAACGGTGCATCGCCGCACAACACCACCACGGCGTCAATCTCCGGGCGCAGTTTAGGTAGCGCGCACTGTACCGCATGGCCGGTGCCACGCTGCTCCTCTTGAATGGCGAGCTGCGCGCGCTCTCCCACCACCGCCGCCACCGCTTGCCGCTGCTGGCCGACCACCACCACCACCTGGTCCAACTGGACCTTGGCCAGCTCGTCCAACAGGTGCAGGATCATCGGCTTGCCGCACACCTCATGCAAGACCTTATGCCGCTTGGACTTCATGCGCGTGCCGAGGCCAGCGGCCAGGACGATTGCCCCTCTGCCCACACCATCGCCTCCATCCACGCTATCTTAGCCAGTGTACCTGATGGGGGACGCCCTTTCAACGAGCAAAGTGGCACCCCGCCCCCTTCAACATACGCCAGCCACAGACCTTTGCAACGGTGACCTGTCTGCTGGAACACCCTGCGAGAACTGTCACCCCAGTCATCTGCCAGTGGCCGCATGGCACACGTAAAAAAACCCTGACCTGTTGGCCAGGGTTGGTTGTGCACGGCGATTGACTCCGGGGTCCTCGTCCCCTTTGCGGCTTACGCCCCCGTCTGTTCGAGCTCCAGTCGCCGGTAAACCTCGAGGACTGCGTCCTGGATCTTCTGCCTGGTTGCGGCTGAAATGGGGTGTGCGATGTCGCGGAATGCTCCATCTGGCGTCTTTTTGCTGGGCATCGCAATGAACATGCCGTTGTTGCCATCAATGACGCGAATGTCGTGGACGACAAACTCGCTGTCAATTGTAATGGAAGCAATAGCCTTCATGCGCCCCTCGCCGTTGACCTTGCGCAGGCGGACGTCGGTAATCTGCACCCTGTTCACCACCCTTTGTTTGTCGACGGGGTTGATCCTGACTCTTGTATTCCACAGGCACGACAAAATTCCTGCTGCTTCCGTACAAATCTTCAAAAATTATCGGCCTGTGGTGAAGGTGGTAAAACCCGGCCGTCTTTCCGTCCGGCCGGGACAAGGTACTTCTCCCTTCGCCGCTGAACTACTCCGGGTTACGGTGCAGCACGCAACGCAACGAGCTCTATTTCGACCGCAGCACCACGCGGTAATGCAGCCACCTGGACCGTCGAGCGCGCCGGCCGGTGGTCTCCAAAAAATTCACCGTACAGGCGGTTGACCACATCAAAATCAGCCAAATCTGTCAAATAAATTGTAGCCTTGACCACCTGGTTGCGGCTCGATCCTGCAGCCTGCAACACCGCATCCAGGTTGGCAAGCACCTGTGTTACCTGCTCCTCCACACTAGTTCCCGCCATGGTCCCGTCTGGTTGCAACGGAATTTGCCCTGACGTAAACACCCAAGGCCCTGCAGTGACCGCTTGTGCGTACGGGCCTATTGCTGCCGGAGCGTTTGCCGTCCTCACCTGTTCAATGTTCATTCGTTGACCCCCTCCTGGACATGCGTGAATCTGGACAAATCTACAGCAGGCGCGGCAGCAACAGCCGTCACACCCTCCATCCCTTCTTCGCCAACCAGAGGTTTGGCTACTGCAGTCAAGGCGACGGGCGTGGGTTGGACGCGGACTTGCCCGTCGTCCAAGCTGCCCAGTTGAAAGAGCGAGCTGTACTCGCTCACCAGTTTTTTGGCCGGTTCCTGCGTGGCCATAAAGACGGCAATCCCCAACACCTTGGCCGAAAACTCCGCAAGCAAGTTACATACAGCGCGGGCTGTCGCGCCTGCCTTCATAAAGTCGTCAATCACCAACACACGCGCGTGAGGAGGAATCAGACGTTTCGAAACCGACATGGTTTGGATTCGCCGCTCTGACCCAGAGACATAATGAAGGCTGACGGCCGGTCCCTCAGTCACTCGGTGCTCACGCCTGACCACCGCCACCGGCACGTGCAGGTAGCGAGCCGTGGAAACCGCCAGTGGTATCCCTTTGGTCTCCACCGTGACCACGACATTCACGTCGCGCTGGCAGAATTCCTCGGCAAAGACACGGCCGGTGAAATCCAGGACATCCGGGTCCCCCAGCAGGTCGGACATAAACAAAAACCCCCCCGGTAAGACCCGCGCCGGGTCAGACAGTCGCTCGACCAGCGAATGGCAGAACTCAGCCCGCCGCTCCTCTGGAACGCGAACCAGGTACTTCACCCCGCCGGCAGCTCCAGGAATCGACACGACCGCGCCGCTGCCTTCTGCGGCCAAGGCGCTGCGTAACATCGCCACATCTTCACTCAGCGACGACTTCGCCGCGCCAAGGCGCTCTGCCAAATCAGACAGGGACACCGCTTGATTCGGCTGGTCCACCAGCCGTTGTGTAATGCGTATAAGCCGTTCTGACCGCCGCATCCCTGGGTCTCCCTCCCATCCTAGCACCGCGCTACCTGCTGCGAATATACCACAAACCCCCGGCAGGTCTTACAACCCCCCGACAAAACGGCACAGGTAAACCTCGCGTAAAAAACCCATCAGGGCGTTGCGTACCCGCCGGGCGTGCGATTCTGCTGGTAACAGAGCAAACAGAGTCGGCCCGCTGCCCGACATGAAAAACGGCACTTGCGCAGCCTCTTCTACACGAGAATGAAAGCTTTCAATCTCTGGATACAATCGCCGCGCTGCTGCCGCCATGCTGTTGTGCACGGCGCCTCGCAGCGCCAGCCAATCGTCGTCCCGCAACGCCCGCATGACCGCCGCTGACCGCGGTTGGCTGACAAAGTCGCGTTCCGTTAAGGCGTGGTAGACATCAGCCGTTGACACAAAAACAGGCGGCCGTACCAAGACGGTCCACAACCGCAAACCATGCTGAAACGGCTGTACCTGCTCGCCTCGTCCGCGAACCCGTGCACACCCCTGGTAAACGCAAAAAGGCACATCCGATCCGATGGATGCACCCCACTCGGCCAACTGGTCTAAGCTCAGTCCTGTCCCCCACAGCCGGTTCAAACCGCGCAAGACTGCCGCCGCATCGGCAGAGCCGCCAGCCAAACCAGCCGCCACGGGAATATGTTTGTCCAGACGTATGTGCACCCCCCGGCGCACGCCGCTGCGCTCGCGAAACAGCCGCGCGGCGGCGTACGCCAGGTTGCGTTCGTCTTGTGGAACGTGGGTCGCCTGAACCTCTAAGGTGATGTCTTCATCTGGATTGTCTTCCAAAAAGACGAGGTCCGCCAGGTCGACCGTCTGCATCACCATGTCGACCTCATGGTAGCCGTCTGGGCGGCGACCGAGTACGTCGAGCGACAAGTTGATTTTTGCAAACGCATGCTCTACCAAGCCCATCCCACCCTGACCCTAAGCATGACGGTGTGCGCCATCAGGGTCAAGGGGGTTAACGCATCGCCGCTTTTGGCAACTCCGCGTCCGGCAAGATGGCCGAAACCAAAACCCCACCAAGGTCTGCCAGGACTTGCTGTGCAGGAGCTAATCGTTCGTAAAACATCACCACAACGTCTCCCGGTCCAGCCATCTCCAAGGCAAAGCGCAAGGCCACAGATTCATCCGGCACCACAGTGCAGGGGCGGCCCGGGGCACTCCGCTGTAACTCGGCGAGCATCAGTTGCGCTACTTCTCCGTCCGCTCGGCCGCGCTTGTCCGCATCCTCTTTGACCACAAAGGCGTGGAACACGTGGGCTGCAGCGGCCGCACTTTGACGAACCACATGGTCCGCCCGGTCGCCGGGAACACCCACCACGCCAATCAAGCGGCGATGCGGTGTTTGCGCTAACCACTCCCCCATGCGGGCAAAGCCATCCGGATTGTGCCCGTAGTCTAAGACCGCATGGACTCCATTGGGCAAGCGGTAAATCATGCAGCGTCCAGGGTTGTGTTGTGCCGGTTGAAAGCTGGTCAGACCAGCAGCAATCTGTTGGCGTGTACAACCTAAAGCACGCAAGGCGGCAACAGCAGCTAAACAGTTCTCAATTTGGAACCGCGCCGTGCCCCCCAGGGTCAACGGGATGTCGGTCACGGGCGCAATTTCCCACGTCAAGTTACCGCGCGCCTCCACCAACCATCCGCGCGCGAAGTAGTAACCAACCCCTCCGCACGCCAAGTGACGCTGCAAAATAGGGTTTTGGTCCGACAGAGAAAAGAACGCGATTCGCGCCTTGAACCTCCGTGCCAAGGAGGTTAAGCGTTCATCGTCAGCGTTGAGGACGACCGTCCCGTCTTCCCAAACACACTCCCCGACCAGCGACTTGATATGGACCAGGTCGTCCACCGTTTCAATCCCGTCTTGTCCTACGTGATCCAGCGAAATGTTGGTTAAAACCGCCACGTTGGCTTTGTCGTAGGCCAATCCTCCCCGTACAATGCCGCCGCGCGCCGTTTCCAACACCGCAACTTCCACTGTAGGATCGGACAACACCAAGCGTGCACTCTCTGGCCCTGTGGTGTCCCCGGCCAACACCTGCTCGCCACCAATGTAGACGCCGCCGGTGGTGGTCATTCCTACCGTGCGGCCGGTACCGCTGAGGACATGGCCAATCAACCGCGTGGTGGTGGTTTTGCCGTTTGTCCCCGTGATGGCCACGATAGGAATTCTGCCTTGCTGCCCGTTCGGAAACAACATCTCCACAATCCGTTCGGCAACATGCCGGGCTGTCCCGTACGACGGGTGTTCGTGCATGCGAATCCCCGGTGCTGCATTGACCTCCAACAAACACCCCGCACCGCTTCCAAAGGGGATGCGCGGGTCAGACACCACCATATCAATGCCGCACACATCCAAGCCAATTAAACGAGCCGCCCGTTCCACGAGCCGACAATAGCTGGGATGAACCTCATCCGTCACGTCTACGGCTTCCCCGCCTGTCGACAGGTTGGCGTTATACCGGACCACCACCCACTGGCCGGGGGCAGGGACGGACGCCAACGACAGCCCTTGACGCTTCAGCGTATGCAGCACCACGGCGTCGACAGGAATCTGTGTCAACGGTTTCTCATGCCCATGGCCGCGCAGCGGATCGGCATTCACACGGTCAATCAACGCCTGCACGCTGTGTACTCCGTCCCCACAAACGCGTGCCGGCAGGCGTTCGCTAACGGCCGTACAGTGACCGTCCACCACCAAAAAGCGCAAGTTGCGCCCGGGAACGTAGCGCTCCACCAGGACGACAGGCGAAAACTCTGCAGCAATCT
>JAILZF010000078.1 GCA_023512635.1 Alicyclobacillus sp.
AATTTCGCGGCGGCGTTTGGGTTTGCTCTGTTGTTAGCGGTGTGTGTGGCCTTGCTCGCCACGTACTTGGAGCGTCGCTCGCCACGCCGCCGCTTGGACAACCTGGCGTTGTTGATTTTCGTGTTGCTGCTGGTGCTCATGGGCATCGTGGTGTGCGTGGCCAAAGCGATGGTCAACGCCGGGGGTCCACAGTCGACCGCCTACCTGGTGCCCACGTCCATGGGGGCCATGTTGATTGCCGTACTGCTGGACGCTTCTTTGGCACTGTTTGCTTCGTTTTTTCTCGCCGTCTGGTTCGGCGCCGCGTTTGGACTGGATTACTGGCTGACCGTGTTGAGCTTTGTAGGTTCACTCGTCGGTATTTACGCCCTGGCGAAGGTCACTTCACGCGGCGCTTTCATGCGCGCGGGGTTTCTGGTTGCGGCGGTTAACGTCTTGACGGTGTTGTCCATGGCCTGCCTCGGCGGGGATGAGACCGACGTGGCCGCCACCTCGCTGCGGCTTGGCTTAGGAGCGCTCAACGGTGTGCTCAGCGCCATCTTGACCCTGGGCATCTTGCCTTTTTTTGAATCGGCGTTTGGTTTGCTCACGCCGATTCGCCTGTTGGAACTGTCCAATCCAAACAACCCGCTGCTCAAAAAGCTGCTCATGGAGGCGCCTGGGACGTACCATCACAGCCTGATTGTGGGTAACCTGGCAGAAGCAGCCGCAGAACAAGTCGGGGCCGATCCGCTGTTGTGCCGGGTCGGTGCGTATTACCACGACGTCGGCAAGATGCGCCGGCCGCTGTTTTTTGTCGAAAACCAGATGACCAAAGACAACCCGCACGACCGGATTGCTGCCAGTCTCAGCCATCTTATCATTACGTCGCACGTCAGCGATGGGTTGGAGATGCTCAAAAAGGCTGGTATACCCAAACCAATCCGCGACTTTTGCGCTACTCACCATGGGACCACCATTTTATGGTATTTCTATAACAAGGCCAAGGAAGCGGATAAAAACGGCACGGTGAAAGTGGATGACTTTCGCTACCCGGGGCCCAAGCCGAAGACACGCGAGTGTGCCATTTTAATGATCTGTGACGCTGTGGAAGCGGCAGTACGCAGTATGAGCCGGCCGACACCCAACCGCGTGGAGGGTGTGATCCGCAAAATCATCCGGGATCGCCTGCAGGACGGGCAGTTGGACGAGTGTGATTTAACTCTGCAGGACTTAGACATGATGGTGGGAGCGTTTATGAAGACACTCAAAGGCATCTACCACACGCGGATTGAATACCCCGACCTGGATAAAATTCGAAAGGAAGTCTCAAAATGAGTTTGCTGTTGCGGGTTGACGTGGATGTGCGGACGGAGTTGCCGCCTGGGATTGACGAATCGTTTGTCGAGCGTGTCCTGCAGGCCGCTGCTGCCGCGGAACAGGTGAGCGGCGAGGTGTCTGTGTCACTCGTCAGCGATGAGGAGATCCACGAGCTCAACCGCACCTACCGCGGTGTCGACCGGCCGACGGATGTGCTCTCGTTTGCCCTGCAAGAGGGAGAACCGTTTCCAGAGACAGAAGCTGAGGCGGGGCCGTTGTGGGGCGACGTGGTGGTGAGTGTACCTACGGCTTTGCGTCAGGCAGACGCGTACGGCCACAGCGTTCAGCGTGAACTTGCCTTTTTGCTGGTGCACGGGTTTTTGCACCTGCTCGGGTATGACCACGCGGAGACGGCTGACGAGCGTGAGATGTTCGGCCGGCAAGAGGCGGTGTTGGCCGAGCTGGGTTTGACGCGGGAGGCGCTGTGAAACAGCGCCGCGCCCCCGGTACGGCGGCGTCCGGGCGGCGCATCCCGCACCCGCCGCTGACTGCATCGTTTCGCTTTGCGTTGGATGGACTGTGTTACGCCTTGCTGACGGAACGCAATGTCAAGATCCACTTTATCGCCGGCGCTGCGTTCCAGGCATGGTGTTTGGTGGTTCGACCGGCACCGGGTGATTGTCTGTGGGCCGTTGCAGCGACGGTCAGCGTGATTGCTGCAGAACTGTTGAACACCGCTGTGGAACGTTTGGCGGACTTGGCGGCCGCGGGTCGACCGCATCCTCTGGCGCGCTTGGCCAAGGATGTCGCAGCGGGTGCGGTGTTGTGTACCTGTGCCGGAGCGGCGGGTGCAGGGCTGTACGTGTTGGCGTCGACCTATCCTTGGCACTGGCTGGTGTTCAGCCGCGTGCACTGGCAAGGTGCTGCTGCCAACGGGTTTCTGCTGCTTGCTTTGGCAGGGTTTGCCGGGCGCGCGCAGTGGCGCAAGACATGGCTGCTGGCCGAAAGCAGACGCTGGGGAGGTGAAGCGGACGGTGGCAGCGGAGATACCGTTTAAGTCAGGGTTTGTTGCATTGGTGGGCCGGCCCAATGTAGGCAAGTCAACGCTGCTCAACGCCTTGGTCGGACGCAAAGTGGCCATCATGTCCAACCGGCCGCAGACGACCCGCCACCGAATTCGTGGGGTCTTGACCAGCGAGCACGCACAGGTGGTGTTCATTGACACCCCTGGGATCCACCAACCCCGCCATCGCCTGGGGGCGTACATGGTCGAAGCAGCAGAGGCGGCGTTGCGCGAAGTGGATGTGGTGATGTTTGTGGTCGATGCCACAGAACCAGGTGCGCCTGGGGACCGCATGGTGCTGGAGCGGCTGCAGCAGGTACGCACACCTGTCTTTCTTGTGATCAACAAAGTAGACGCTGTGGCCAAGCCATCGCTGTTGGTGACCATGGACAAGCTGCGCACATGGTACCCGTTTCGCCACATCATCCCGGTATCGGCGAAAGACGGTACGCAGCTGGCGGAACTCACCCAACGGCTTGTCGAAGAGCTGCCGGAGGGTCCAAAGTACTACCCGGACGACATGGTGACAGACCATCCTGAACAATTCATCATCGCTGAGATAGTCCGGGAAAAGGTGTTACACTTAACGCGTGAGGAGATACCGCATTCGGTGGCCGTGGTGGTGGAGCAACTGGAGCGCCGGCCAGACCGGGATGTTTTATACGTCAACGCGGTGGTGTACACTGAGCGCGACAGTCAAAAGGCCATTCTCATTGGCAAAGGTGGCCAGATGTTGAAACGCGTGGGCCAGCTGGCACGCGAGGAGCTGGAAGCGCTGTTTGGCTTGAAAGTATACTTGGAACTGTGGGTTAAAGTAAAAAAAGACTGGCGCAACGAGCCCGCGTGGCTGCGCCGGTTTGGCTTTGAAGAGCGTTAGACCGGCTCTGATCCGGGAAGGATCACCGCTCTGGCACGAGTTTCATAGTATACGCGGTGAGGGGGGCGGAACGCTAACCGCAAAGGAACCCAGAAAGAGACCGCACAGCTTCCATGAAACTCGGCAGAGGGGATGATTCGGTTGCGGGATTTTTCGTGGCGTTACTTCACGTTGACTGGGGATATCGACGCGTACCTGCTGTATAAGCGGCATGAACAGATTGTCCGTCGGCAGGAGCAGCCGGACGTGGAGGAGGACGAGCGGGAGGCCCGCCCGGAGCCGTAGCCGTAATCAGGTCGCATGGCCTGCGCAGACGGGAGTGACGTCGTCCCTTGCTGTATAGTACGGAAGCCGTGGTCATCCGTCACCAAGCGTACGGGGAGACGCACGCGATTATCACCTTGCTGACACCGTCCGGCACCGTCGACTGTTTGGCGCGCGGGGCAAAAAAACCGCAAAGCCGGTTGGCCGCCGGGGTTCAGTTGGGTGTGCGCGGCTGGTATACCCTCTCGCAAGGGCGCGGATTGGGCACGGTTCAACAGTGCGAAGTGCTGGCAGCGCGGCGTACACTGCGCGCCGATTTGTTGCGGGCGGCATATGCCGCCTATTTTTGTGAGTTAGTCCGGGCGGCTGCTGAACCGCGCCCAAGGGGCAGTGCAGGGGTGTATCGCAGCTTTATCGGCGCGCTGGATGCGTTAGAACGCGGTGATTTAGACCCGGCTGTGGTAGCGCGGATCTGGGAGAGCAAAGTCTTAAGGTTTTTGGGCGCTTGTCCGGAGTGGTCGACGTGTGGTCGCTGCGGGAACGTGTGGCACGGCAAGGGATGGTATGTCCCAGCGCTGGGCAGCACCGTGTGTGAGAGCTGCCTGCCCGTGCTGGCGGGGGAACAAGGGTACGGGACCAGGGTGGCGCTGTCACCCGCAGTTGCGCGTGTCTTGCAACAGTTCGTCCAGGTTCCCTGGGAGCGCTTAGGGCAGGTGACCCTCTCAGCAGGCACGATCAAGGTGTTAGACCATGTGTTGTCTACGCAACTCGTGGAGTACGCCGGGCTGTCACTCAAGTCTCGCAATGTTTTGCAGAGCCTGTTGAGTTCCTGGACGACGGAATAGTGGTTACGTGTGTCCAGCGCCATCCTTTATACTAGGGAAACAACGCAGCGGGACCTGCAAAGGTCCTGTCAGGTGGTGGGAACCATCGAGCTGACCAAGCGGCAGGAGGCTATCTTGGACATTGTCAAGCGGCACGGCCCCATCACAGGTGAGCAGATTGCCGAAATTCTGCACCTCACGCGGGCGACGCTGCGGCCGGACTTGTCTATCCTCACCATGGCGGGATACCTTGAAGCCCGCCCGCGTGTCGGCTATTTTTACAGCGGGAAAAAGAACGCCGACTTGTTTGGGGAAACGCTGCGCAAGTTGCGGGTGAAAGATTATAAATCCGTGCCGGTGGTGGTTACCGAGAAGACGTCGGTGTATGACGCGGTGGTCACCTTGTTTATGGAAGACGTCGGAACACTGATGGTGGTGCGCGACCAGCAGCTGCAAGGAGTGGTTTCGCGCAAAGACCTGCTGAAAGTTGCGATTGGCGGGGGCGATATCCGGCAGATCCCTGTCAACTTGGCCATGACACGAGTACCGCACGTGATCACCGTGGACCTTGAAGACTCCTTGTACGAGGCTGCACTGCGTATGGTGCAGCACGAAGTCGACTCGTTGCCGGTGGTTCGGCAAAACGCCGGGGATGGCCTGCAGGTCGTTGGCCGCGTATCGAAAACGACCATCACCAAAGCATTTGTCGAATTGGGTCAGTACCGCGAAGTGTAATTCCGCGTCGGCAGACACGGTTGGAGGTGGTCGGGAGATGGGCGCGGGAATGCCAGTGGTCTACGTCGTGTCCGACTCGGTAGGGGAAACGGCAGAGTTTGTCGTGCGCGCCGCAGCCAGTCAGTTTGACGGCGGGCATACGGAGCTGCGCCGGGTTTCCCATGTCCAGGAGACAGGCGCCATTGACGAAACCGTGGCGGCGGCCCGTGAGGAGAACGCCATCATAGCGTTTACCATCGTCATGCCCCAGTTGCGCGCACACCTGTTGGCGCAGGCAGCGGCCAACGGGGTGAGAACGGTGGATATTATGGGGCCGATGCTGCAGGCGTTTGCTGACGTAACAGGCTTGGCACCACACGGCAAACCAGGGTTGGTGCACCAGCTGGACGAGGAGTACTTTCGCCGGGTAGAAGCCATTGAATTTGCCGTGAAATACGACGACGGCCGTGATCCGCGCGGCTTGGAACGGGCTGACATTGTACTGATTGGTGTTTCCCGGACCTCGAAAACCCCTTTGAGCATGTACCTGGCGCACCGCCGCCTGCGCGTGGCCAATGTACCCCTGGTGCCGGAGGTCGCACCGCCGGAAGAGTTGTACCGATTGCCCAAAGGCCGAGTGATTGGGCTCACCATCCGACCGGACAAGCTCAACTTGATTCGCAAAGAGCGGCTCAAGTCCCTTGGCCTGACGCCGGAAGCCAGCTACGCCAGCCGGGAGCGAATTGAGCAGGAGCTGGCGTACGCACACCGAGTCATCCAAGAGTTGGGCTGCCCCGTGATCGATGTGAGTGATAAAGCGGTCGAAGAGACGGCCGCGGTGGTTCTGGAATACGTGTTTGGCAAAGGCCGCCGTCCGGCACCCGCGTAAGGGGTTACGTGGCACTGCAGAGGAGTTCAAACAGGACAGGAACATAACCTTAGCGGCAGAACCATAAACTTCAATACAGGGAAGAGACGAGGATAAATTTGCCGGTTGTCGTCGATACTAAGGTTTGTTTCCAA
>JAILZF010000079.1 GCA_023512635.1 Alicyclobacillus sp.
GCGTACTGCAATCCAGCCACAGCCTGTTCCTTCCCCGTACCTGGGTTGCCTTGGGACGTCACGTGTCCTCACCCGCTTCCTGGTTGCGGCGTTTGCGCGTGCGTTGGCGGGGTTGCCGGCGCTTGGACGGGGCTTCCGGCGCGGCGGGCTCTGCCGCCCGGTCTGGTTGCGGCGCTGACTCTCCTCCTGTCACGCCCACGCCAGTTGGTCGCAAATCCCCTGCGCCCCCTTGCCCGTCTTGACCCGCCTTGTCCCCCGCTTCGGCTGCGTTTTGTGCGGCTTGCCAGGAGGCTTGCGCCTGACTGTGCTGCGGCGCCAGGGGGCTGGTCTTTTGTCTTGACAACTTGTCTGAATCGGTGGCCACCCGGTCGACGTCCTGCGGCTGCAGTCCCTTGGGCCGGCGCTGCAGGGACCACACCGGCATCCGCACCACGGTGTCTTTTAAGCCTTGGGCGTCAGCCGGGACAATCGGGCTCAAGTACGGGACACCGAACGACTCTAAGCCGTTGAGGTGATTGCAAATCAGAATAAGCCCCACCATCACTCCGTACAACCCAAAGATCCCTGCCAACACCATCAGCGGAAAGCGCAGCATGCGTAAGGCAATCGCGGCGTTGTAGGCGGGCGTCGCAAACGAGCCAATGGTGGTCATGGCAACGATGACCACCGCAATCGGGCTGACAAAGCCGGCGCGAACGGCCGCTTCGCCAACCACCAACACGCCAACGATAGACAAGGCGCCGCCAATCTGTTGCGGCAAGCGTACGGTGGCTTCGCGCAACACCTCCATCACCAGCTCCAGGCCAAAGATCTCGGCTATCGCCGGAAACGGGACGCCGGCCCGGCCGCTGGCCACAGCCACTTCAAACTTGGTGGGAATCATCTCTGGGTTGAACGAGATCAAGGAGACGTAGAGCGATGGAAAGACCAGTGAGAACAACAGCGCCAACAGGCGGATCCCGCGCGTCATGCTGGCCATCAAAAAGCGCGTGTCGTAGTCTTCCGCCGCCTGGTAAAACTGCGAAAACACCGCAGGCACAATCAAGGCAAACGGCGACCCATCGACCACGATGACAACACGGCCCTCCAGCATGGCTGCCACCGCTTTGTCCGGCCGTTCGGTGTTTTGAATTTGCGGAAACGGGGAGTAGTGGTTGTCTTCGATAAACTGTTCTAAGTAGCCGGAGCCAAACAGCGCGTCTGTATCCACCAGGCGCAAGCGGCGTTCGACCTCTTGCACCAGCTGCGGGTTGGCGAGACTCTCTAAATAACAATAGACCACATTGGTGGTGGTCCGCCGCCCTAGTTGCACCAACCGGATGCGCAAGTCTTTAGAGCGTAAGCGCTTGCGTAACAAGGAGACGTTGGTGCCCATCGATTCAATGAAACCTTCGCGCGACCCCTGAATCACTTGCTCGGTCTCCGGCTCGGAGATGGCGCGTTCTTTGTAGGCTTGCGTGTTTAACCCCACGGCCTGGACACATCCGTCCAACAGCAACAGCGAGTTCCCCGCCAACAGCCACTCCACGGCCGCCTGCGGGGTGTCTTTCACGGTGACATCTGCATAGGGCAAACAGCGGGCGACCACCGTTTCCACCACGTCTGCCGCTGGCGGTGCCGCTTGTTCTACCATAAGTGCGCGCAACACTTCATTTAAGTCTGACTTTGAAGAGGTCTCCACGAAGTATAGCAAGCCGCAGCGCACCCAGCGCCCGCCGATGGCCACTTGAAAGCGGCGTAAAACAAAATCGACGTCTTGGCCAAACATTTGTTCAAACAAGCGCAGGTTGGCGTCAATAGACACTGCAAACCTGTCTTGTAACCGCGGCGGCGGCCCGGTGGACGACTGCAGGCCAACACGGCCGCGGCCGCTGCCCAGCGGCCGGATTTTGCGGTATTTGAGCGTCCCCAGCCACTTCACCGGCACGTCCCTCCACTGGTCATGCGGTCGTACCCTTACCTTCTCCCAAGGTTGACTACGTTATACAGGTTGTACCACCAGCAGGGAATTCCGCGACAGGCGCGAATGTACCCTCTGTCCTATGCGTGAGGAGGTCGCAGCTTTGCCCCGCTGCTCGTTTCTAGCCTGGTTTCGATCCTTTAGAAAGCCTGTTGCCAGCCCAGTGGGGAACGGCTCGTTGCCCAACGCCTCCCACCGCGCTGGGGTGACCCCCATGTCTTACCTGGGGCGGCCAACCGGTGCGAATCGTTCCCCGCGGCCGTTGTCCCTGCGGGCCAAAATCCGCCGGCTGGTGGTCCTCAACGCACTGCTAGTCCTTGCCTTGGCCATGGGCGGCAGCACCTGGGTGATGGTGCAGACGCATTTTCATGAAAAAGGCGAAGAAGCCCTGAACGTCGCCGAGACGGTGGCGAGCATGCCACAGGTGATTGCAGCGTTTCATCAGTCGAACCCGGCGTTGGTGATTCAACCCCTGGCCGAAGAAGTGCGCCAAAAAACAGGGGCCGAGTTTGTCGTCGTTGGCAATATGCAGCTTATCCGCTACAGCCACCCGAATCCACAGATGATTGGCAAGACCATGGTCGGCAACGACGACGACTGGGTGTTACGGGGCGAGCCCAGCGTCACCCGGGCTGTGGGAACTCTGGGGCTGTCGGTACGCGGCAAAGCGCCCATTTTCGATGTCAATCACCAGCAAATCGGCGTGGTCTCCGTCGGCTACTTGGTCGACAATATTTGGCGCGAGATCTTGACAGCGTTGCTGAAACTGGCGGCGTTGTGTGCGGGCGGGGTGGCCCTCAGCCTGCTTGGCGCCCACCTGCTGGCCACCCATATCAAACGAGAGATCTTTGACATGGAACCGGCGGAAATTGCCTTTTTAACCCAGGAGCAAGCCGCTATCCTGGAAGCCATCCGCGAAGGGATTGTCGCCGTCGACGAGCAGGGCCGCGTGGTCGCCTGCAACCGCCAGGCCAAGCGGCTGCTCGGCCTGGAGCCGCAGGAAGTCCTGGGCAAGCCGTTGGCAACCGCCGTACCCCACGGCCGCCTGCGTGAGTTATTAGAGGTCGGGCCCAGTGGTATGGACCAACCCATGGTTGTAGGCAACGCCTTGGTGGTCGCGCACCGCGTACCGGTGTTGCTGCACGGCCGGCCGATTGGCGCGGTGGCCACGTTTCGTGACAAGGTCGAGTTGGACCAGCTGGATCGCCGGTTGGCTGACGTGGAGCGCTACGCTGAGGCCCTGCGCAGCCAGCGCCACGAGTTTATGAACCGCCTGCACACCATTGCGGGCCTGCTGCAGCTCGGAGAGTACGAGAGTGCTCGCGAGTTAATCCAGCGTGTGCACCATGAGCAACAAGAAATCTTGGACTTTTTCATCCACCGGGTGAAAGACCCGGCGATTGTAGGCATCTTGGTGGGTAAACTGCACGCGGCTCGCGAACAAGGGGTGCGCTTGATGGTGGACCGCGAGTCGTGGGTGACAGACCCTTGCCCGCACCGGGAAGCGGTGGTTACCATCCTTGGGAATGCCATTGACAACGCCATCGAGGCGTTGTCTGGCTGGGACAACCGCCCGGACCATCCGCAGGTGCGCGTGCTGGTCTGTGATGGCCAGGGGGAATTGCTCATCCGCGTGGCTGACAACGGCCCCGGGATTGACCCGCGCCTCGGTGACCGGGTGTTTATGGACGGTGTTTCGAGCAAAGGGCCTGGTCGCGGTTACGGTCTGGCCCTCGTCTCCCAGGTGGTGGCGCACGCCGGCGGCCGCTTGGCGATTGAATCGTCCGCCCAAGGAGCTGTGTTAGAGGCGCGCCTGCCGTTGTCACCTGGTCGCCCAGACCAGGTGACAGCAGACCTCGCGGCCCCGGGCCCCGTCGGCCCCTCTCCTCGCGGCCAGACCCACCCCGGCGACATGGCCTGCGCCGGCCCCAAGACAAAGGAGGGATGAACGGTCTCATGGCAGCTCCCATCCGCGTGGTGGTGGTGGACGACGACTTCCTCATTGCCCGCATGCACGCTCAATACGTGGTAACACAACCTGGTTACCAGGTGGTGGCCACCGCGCGCAGTTACATGGAGGCGCAGCACGCCCTGACCGTCACGCAACCCGATTTGTTGATCCTCGACGTCTACCTGCCCGACGGCTCCGGTATCGATCTGCTGCGTGAAGTACGGACCAGCCTGCGGCCGTGCGACGTCATCCTGATTACGGCGGCCAAGGAGATGCACGTGGTTCAGGACGGGTTCCGGCTGGGCGTGTTTGATTACTTAATCAAGCCGTTCAACCTGGAACGCCTGTCCAAGTCCTTGCACAATTACGCTCAGTACCGAGCCCGCCTCGCGCAAAACCGCTCGGTTGATCAGCAGGCGGTCGATGATTTAAAGACCATCCTTGCCCCGCCCTCGCGTCCAACCGAAGCGGGGGTAGACCAGCGGACCCTGGAGCGCATCCGCGCCTGTCTGGCCGGCCACAACCAGCCGTTGAGCGCAGAAGAGGTGGCACAACGGGCAGGGGTCAGCCGTTCCACCGCTCGCTTGTACTTGGCCCACTTGGTGCGCTTGGGTCAGGTGGAGGAAGACTTAATCTACGGCAACGTCGGCCGGCCACGACGGTTGTTTCGCCTGCACACGTAAGCCCCTTGTTCCCCCGCGGCTACGCCGGGGAACAAGGGGCTTTGTGACCTAGCCAAGCGACGCCGTTCGCGGGAGGCTGGCTTCCGCCTGGCTGCCGCTGTGGTGCTTCTCTGAAAGACCGGTCTTCCTCGGTGAGGAGGCAATCCCAGCTTACTTGCCGGACTGCAACGCCTTGTCGACGAACTCGGTGGTGTACGTCTTGTCCAGTTGAATTTGTTTTTGTTTCAAATCTGGGTTCCAAGTGGCCATCACGTTAAGCACTGTCTGAGGGCCGTCCGCCGGCATCTTCCCGTCTGGCGTGAACATGGCCAGGCTGTTTTTCAGCGCCTGCACGTACATCGCTTTGTCGCCGCCGTAATAGTCTTGCGGCATCTGATCCGCAATCTCCTCCGCACTGTGTGTATGAATGTACTGCATGGTGCGGACAAACGCGTTGGCCAAGCGCTGAACCACATCCGGGTGTTGCTGTACAAACGCTTGGGTGACGTACAAGCTGGACGCCGGATAGGTTCCGCCCAACACCTGGCGGGCGCTGTCTGCGTTATTCATATCTACCATCACTGAGGCGATATGCTTGGCTTCCAGTTGCGACACAGTAGGCTCTGTGGTCACCGCCAGGTCAATGCGGCCCTGTTGCATGGCAGCAATCAAGGTATTGCCTGCCGCCACAGGAACAGGCGTATAGTCTTTGGCCGAGTGGCCGCCTTTGACAACCAGGTAAGTGGCTAGAAAGTTGGTCGACGAGCCTAAGCCCGTGATGCCGATCTTCTTACCCTGCAGGTCTGCGAGTGATTTGATTTGGTCTTTTTCCTTGTCCGACACCATCAAAAACTCGCCTGGCATGGAAGCAAACTGGACGACCGACTCCAAAACCTTGCCCTTCGACTGCAAGTCGATGGTGTGGTCGTAAAAACCCACCACCGCGTCCACCTGACCAGCCAACAGGGCCTCCTCAGCCGTTTGCCCGGCGCTCTGGTCCATCAGTTCTACGTCCAGACCTTCATCCTTGAAATACCCTAACCGTGCCGTCAACTCAGCCGGCAGATAAATGATTTTTGAGATCCCACCTACCATGATTTTGACGTGCACGGGAGCTGACGACTGCGAGCCGGCTGCCGGACCTGCAGCCGCCGTATTGCTTCCCCCTTTCCCACTAGCCGATCCGCTACCGCCCCCTTGACTTGCTGACCCGCAGCCGGCCGCGAGCAGTGCCAACACCACCGTCGCAGCCATACCCCATCGAACCTTGTGTTTAACCATCTGTCCTGCTCTCCTC
>JAILZF010000008.1 GCA_023512635.1 Alicyclobacillus sp.
CCACCTGCCGGGGCTTTCTCCTTCTCCGGCTTGTCGGCCACCACGGCCTCCGTGGTCAGGAACATCGCTGCCACGCTGGCCGCGTTCTGCAGCGCCGAGCGCGTCACCTTCGCCGGGTCGACAATGCCTGCCTTGATCATGTCCACCCACTCGCCCGTGGCTGCGTTGTAGCCGAAGCCCACCGGCTCTTTCTTCAACCGCTCGACAATCACCGAGCCCTCAACCCCGGCGTTGTCAGCAATCTGCCGCACCGGTGCCTCCAGCGCCTTACGCACCAGGTTGACGCCCGTCAGCTCGTCGCCCGTCGCCTGTACCTTGTCGAGCGCCGGAATGGCGTTGATCATCGCTGTGCCGCCGCCGGCGACAATACCTTCCTCCACCGCCGCGCGCGTCGCGTTGAGCGCGTCTTCAATGCGCAGCTTCTTCTCTTTCAGCTCCGTCTCCGTCGCCGCGCCCACCTTGATCACCGCGACGCCGCCGGCCAGCTTCGCCAGCCGCTCTTGCAGCTTCTCGCGGTCAAAGTCGGAGGTCGTCTCCTCAATCTGCACCTTGATCTGGGCGATGCGGCCCTCAATCTCCTTCTTGTCCCCCGCGCCGTCGACAATGATGGTGTTCTCCTTGTTCACGCGTACCTGACGAGCCCGGCCCAGCTGGTTGAGCGTGGTGTTCTTCAGCTCCAGGCCCAGCTCCTCGGAGATCACCTGGCCGCCCGTGAGGATGGCGATGTCCTGCAGCATCGCCTTGCGCCGGTCGCCAAAGCCCGGGGCCTTGACCGCCACCGCGGTAAACGTGCCGCGCAGCTTGTTGACCACCAGCGTGGCCAGCGCCTCACCCTCGACGTCTTCGGCAATCAGCAGCAGCGGCCGGCCAGACTGCACCACCCGCTCCAACACAGGCAGAATCTCTTGGATGTTGCTGACCTTCTTATCGGTGATCAAAATCAGCGGCTCTTCAAGCACCGCTTCCATTTTGTCCGGGTCGGTGATCATGTACGGCGAGATGTAGCCGCGGTCAAACTGCATGCCTTCCACGACTTCCAACTCGGTCGTGAAGCCTTTCGACTCTTCGACCGTGATGACCCCGTCTTTGCCCACCTTCTCCATGGCATCGGCAATCAACACGCCAATCTCCGGGTCGCCCGCGGAAATGGCCGCCACCTGGGCGATGTTTTCACGGCCTTCCACCGGCTTGGCGATGCGCTTGATCTCCTCGACCACGGCGTTGACCGCTTTCTCAATACCACGCCGCAGGACCATCGGGTTGGCGCCAGCGGCCACGTTCTTCAGGCCTTCGCGGATCATCGACTGCGCCAGCACCGTGGCGGTGGTGGTGCCGTCGCCCGCGACGTCGTTCGTCTTGGTGGCGACTTCTTTGACCAGCTGGGCACCCATGTTCTCGAACGGGTCTTCAAATTCAATCTCCTTGGCAATCGTCACGCCGTCGTTGGTGATCAGCGGCGAGCCGAACTTTTTCTCCAGCACGACGTTGCGGCCTTTTGGGCCGAGCGTGACCTTGACCGCATCCGCCAAGGCGTCCACACCGCGCAACATGGCCCGGCGGGCGTCTTCGCTAAACTTGATTTGTTTCGCCATGTCAACCCCTCCTCGCGTGCCTATGTAGGCCGTTTACTTTTCAACGATGGCGAGGATGTCACTCTCACGCAGGATGAGCAGCTCCTCGTTGTTCACCTTAATCTCCGTGCCCGCATACTTAGAGTAGATCACGCGGTCACCGACCTTAACCTCCAGCTCCACGCGCTTGCCGTCCTCCAAGCGGCCCGGGCCAACCGCCACGACTTCCCCTTCCTGGGGTTTCTCCTTGGCCGTATCGGGCAGCACAATGCCGCTGGCAGTCTTTTCCTCCCGGTCCACCGGGCGTACCACGACGCGGTCAGCGAGCGGCTTTACCATCTACAAACCCTCCTACGCAACCCATCCAGAGTTGTTAGCACTCAACTATTCCGAGTGCTAACACCAACCCTTATATTAATCAACCTGGGGGTCTCATGCAAGCGTCTGCGCCCCCACGCAGCATCAGCGGCCGCTTCGCCGGGCAGCCTCAAGGGCGCGACGCGGCCGTATGCGCCGCCTGCTGTTGACGGCGTTGCACCAACAGCGACAGCCCAATGCTCAATTCGTATAAACAAATCATAGGGAGGACCACGCTTAAGTGCGAGATCAACTCCGGCGGGCTTATCAACACCCCCAATACCACGCTGACCAGGTAGGCATAACGCCGGTTGCGGCGCAGCCAGCGCGGGGTAAGGAGGCCCATACGAGTGAGGAACACCACCGCCAGCGGCAACTCGAAGATAAACCCGAACGGCAGGCACACGTTGGCCAAAAAGCTAAAGTAGCTGCCTGCCCGCAGCATCACCTGAAAGTTGGCCGCTGCCAGGTGTAAGAGGAAGTGCAAGAGCGTAGGAAAGATCACAAACCAAGCAAACAGCACGCCGAGCACAAACATCACGGCGGCCGCCGGCAACAGGCGCAACGCGTACCGTTGTTCCACCGGCGTCAACCCAGGGGCCACAAACCGCCATAACTGATAAAGCGCAAAGGGCAGCGTCAAACCGACGGCAGCGACACCGCCGACAGACAGGTAAACACGCACCACCTCGCCAGGTGAGACCACCATCAGGGTATAGCCCGCCCGCGTCACGGGGCTCACGAGGTAGCGGTAGATGTGCGCCACCCAGCCCAGGCATCCCCCGAGCACCACCACAAACACCGCCAGGGTGTAGAGGATACGACGACGCAAGTCGGCCAGGTGCTCGACCCACGTCATGCGCTTGTCTGCCATGGCTGACCCCCGCTGTTCCCCATTTGCCTGCACCACCGCTGCCCTGGTCTATGCGTTTCTATCAATTTACCGATCCGCTGCTTGCCCCTCAGGCCGTACGTTTTCCTTGACCCCTTCTGCTTTCAGTTCAATCGGCTCCACCCGGGCAGCCGGCGCCGGTTCACCCTTGGCCGCCTCTGTCGCCTCCTCCGCCAATCCGCGGGTCGCTTCTTTAAACTCACGCAACGAGCGGCCGAACGCGCGGCCAATCTCCGGCAGCTTGCTCGGGCCAAACACCAACAGCAGCGCCACCAGAATCAGCACCAGTCCCGACCAGCCGATGTTCGCCAGCCCCATGCGGTTGCCTCCTTTACCGTGCGGGCTGCTGACCGCCGCCCGCGCCACTCCACCAGCCTGCGCGCTGCCCGTCACGGCATAAGCGCAAGACATCGTCCTCATCATACACTGGCCACTGCACCCTGGCAAGCCAACTCGCTCCCGCCGGGCCTACCCCTGCGACCACCCGTGCCAAACCGGCCGTCTGCAGCCACGCCAGGTCGGTCGGCGTCCGCAGGACCGCCACCTTGGGCAGCGGTGACCGCTGAAACCCCTCCACCACCACCAGGTCGGGCATGACCCCTAAGCTGCCCGCCCAGCTCGCAAGGCGCTGGCACAGGGCGACAGCATCATCCGCCGCCGCGTCGTCCGTCAACCGCCAGAGCGACTGGCCGCCGCCCGCCACCACCGTCCAGCACGCCCCCGCTGCAGCCAACCGGCGAGTATCGCTTGCGGGCTTTTCCCAGTCGTCCCCGTCAGCGGCATGCCCGTCGTGTTTAAGCGCCGCCACACGCCAGCCAAGCCGTCGCGCTGCGCGCACCAGCGCCGCGGCCACCTGCGTCTTGCCCGACCCTTGCCGCCCCACCACCGCCAACGCCCGAACCAACTCAGCCATTCAACCAACCACCCGCGCCAAGGCGAGCGATGTCGTCGCGCACCAGCCGCACGCCGGCCAAGACGCGCGGCAAAAGGATGTCAAACGATGTCACAGGGTCGTGCAACACCGCCCCGGGCAAGCCGAAGATGGCCGCCTCTCCGGCGTAGGCGAGCATCAGCATGGAACCGGGTAGCATCGGCGTGCCGTAGGTGACCACCTCGTCCGCTGCCGCGCGAATCGCCCCTGGCGAACGGTCGTCTGGGTCGACCGACATACCCCCTGTCACCAGCACCAGCGGCACGCCGTCTGCTAACGCAGCGCGGATGGCCGCCACAATCGCCGCGAGATCGTCCCCTGGGAAGTCTTGGCGCACCACGGTCACCCCGTAACGGGCGAGTTTCTCGCGTAACACCGGACCCGCCTTGTCGGCAATGCGGCCGCTTTGAATCTCGCTGCCCGTGGTGACCAGCGCCGCTTGCGCCATCCGGTACGGCAACACCTCCACCACCGGCCCGCCCGCCTGCGCAATCGCCACCGCCTGCTCCACCTTCGCAGCCTCAATCACCAGCGGGATGGGTCGAATCCCCGCCAGCGACAGCCCTTCATCCACGTGGCTCCAGGGCGTGCGCGTGGCCAGCGACAAGCCCTCAATACGGTTGATGGCAAACACCCGCTCCGTATCCACACGCAGCACCCCGCGCTGCGCCGCCTTCAACACCACCTTGCCTTCATGCGGTGCCGTGTACACCACCCCTGTACCGCCCAGCGCATGTGCCATACGCTGCGCCGCCTCGTCCTCGTGCAGTTCGTGATCTTCCAACTCTAACACGTAAATGTGGCGCTTGCCGATGTCCAGCAACAGCGGAATGTCCTCTGCCCGCACCACGTGCCCCTTGGCGAACGCCCGGCCTTTAAACTGCCCCGGTACGATGCGTGTCAGGTCGTGCGCCAAAGTCATCCCCACCGCCTGCTCCACTGGCACCTCTCGCATCCTCGCCATGATTGGCACCTCCCTCGTCTGTGCACCCCGCACACTCCCTTGCAGGTGCGCCCACTTCCGCCGCCGCAGCCAGCCACGCGGCGTAATCGGCCGGCGTGTGCACCGGCCGCGTCCACCAATCCGGCCACCCCTCCGCCGCCACCGGCACCACCGGCAGCTTGTCCAGCGCCGTCAGCAAACGGGTCGAACCACTGGCCCGCGCAGCCATCCAGGCATCCCCGGCGGCTGGCCGGTACGCACCGAGCAGCGGCTGCAGGCGGCCCTCCCGTACCACCAGCGCCGCCTGCGCCGCTGGTGCCGCAGCCAGTGCCGCCAGACAGGTCCGCAACACCGGCGGTTGCACCCCCGGTAAGTCGCCCGCCAAGACGCACACGGCAGACCACGGACCAGCAGCCCGGACCCCTGGCCAGGCGTCCGCCAGTGCCGCCAACGGCCCCGCCGTACGCTGGCGATCGCGGACGCAGACCAAACGCTCCGTACTGGCCGTTTGACTGCATCCGCCAGCCGCTGCGCCGTGGGGAGGCAACAACAAGAAGGTGCGCTCCGCCACGCGCTGTGCGACTGCCAACACGTGGTGCAGCACGCTCTCTCCCCCCTGCGGCAAGCGCGCCAGCGCCAGCTTGTCCTGGCCCATGCGGCGGCTGGCCCCGCCTGCTAACACGATGGCGCAACAGCGCACGCCACCACCTCCGCCTCCGTCACCAGCCAGTGCACCGGCTCGTCATGTCCAGCCACGGGCAGACACTCGGCAAGCTGACAGGCGAAACACATGCCAATTCGCCAGGCACGCACCGCTGGCTGGGCCAGCCAGCGGTCGTAGTAACCGCCGCCGTATCCCAAACGCAAGCCGGACCGTGTATACGCCAGTCCCGGCAAGACCACGGCAAACAACGTTGCCGCCGGCACCAAGCAGGCACCAGCGGCCGCATCCGGCTCCCAAATCCCGAAACGCCCCTGCCGCCACGGTGTGGCCGGCGTCGCTTCGTAAAACGCCAAGCTTCCGTCTGCACCCGCCACCGGGTACGCCACCCGCCATCCCTGGCCCGTCAGGACATCTGCCAGCGCGTGCGTATCCAATTCAGCTGAAAGCGCGCGGTACAAACCGACCACGGGCGTGGCGGTGCCCCCCGCCCGGCGGGACAAGCCAGCCGCCAGCCCCCGCTGCGCGTCCCCCGATGGTGTCTGTCCCGCCAGCCAGCGCAACAACGCCGCCGCACGGGCACACGCCACCGCCGCCTTGCTGGCCCGCTCATCGGCAGAGAGCGCGGCCCGGCGGGCCCGGAATTGACGGCGCAAAGCTGCTTTGTCTGCGGACAGGTCCGCATCCGGAGCCGTCGGTGCCACGTGGACAGCCTCCTCACTCCGGCCGGCGCTGGTAGAGACCGCACTGTACAAACACCCACGGTGCCACCAACACAGTCCAGACCCCGAGCAGGGCGTACTGAACAGCAGACAGCCAAGGCCAGGCCGGCCATTTGATACCATATTGTAACGCAATCAGACCGCCCGTGCCGATGACCGCCGCACACACCCGCTTCCACCAAACGGGATCGAGTTCGGCGCGCAGCCAGCGTCCCTCGGCCAGCACCGCCAACCCGAGGCCGAGCAGCAAGCCGGCGTATTTCAGCGAGTCGGGCCCCGTATGCAACACCAACAGCAAGACCGGCAGCCCGACGGCCGCCAGAGCCTGCACGGCCGGCGAACGCGCTGCGGCCCGCGCCTGCCAGCGCTCGCCTAGCGTCCAGCCAGCCAGCGCAAACAGCAGGCCTAAGCCCCAGCCCACCAACACATCCAGCGGCCAGTGCACCCCCAGATACAACCGCGACCAGCCGATGGCCACCACCAGCAGCATCGCCGCCATCCACAGCCAACGCCGCTGCGCCCAGCGGCACACCATCAGCCAGAACGTCATCGGACCCTGCGCGTGGCCGCTCGGCAGGGCATATCCGCTGGCGGTGGCCACCGCTTTCGAGACAATGCCCGGAATGCCGATGGGCCGCAACACTTGCAACCAGTCTTTCAACCAGGCGTTGGTGTACATAGAGTATAAAAACACGTACGCCAAGCGCAGGCCAATACGCTTGCTGACCGACCAAAAGAGAATGGGTAAGACCAGCGTATAAAACCCTTCCAATCCGAACCACGTCAACCCCGTAGCCACACGGTCCAACCCAGGTGACGCCATCGACTGCAGCCAGCGAATCACTTCATACTGCCAAACGTACCCGTCTGGCATAGGAAAATCCGGCGCAAGCGTCTGCAACCCCACCGCCCCCCTTGCCCATCGCTCGTGCACGCAGTGACAGGTCTGTAACCTGCTGCTGGTGCATGCGGAACCTTCTGTACAATCTATGAGACAAGGGTGACAGGCATGCTAAGGCGGTCCAGCAGCGTCCCCCCAAAAGGACGCCTAAGGGTCGCCCCGGCATACGAGGGGTCCGTTACGCCTCCTTACCTTATGGAAGGCATCTCCGCGATGCCCTGCCAGTCTGCCAGGGTCAAGGTAGCGTGGGCGTTTAGTGCCAATCCGTCACAGCGGCCGCTCGCCAGCAGCCGGCACCCGGCTGCGGCCACCATGGCTGCGTTGTCGGTGCACAGCGCAGGCGGCGGAAAGACCACCTGAAAACCGTCCGCTGCCGCCCGCTCAGCCAACGCTTGGCGCAAGCCGCGGTTTGCGGCCACACCTCCCGCCACCACCAAGGTTGAACGGCCGGTGGCTTGGACCGCACGCGCCGCCTTGTCCACCAACACGTCCACCACCGCCTGTTGGAAACTGGCGCACACGTCTGCCACGCTCACCGCTTCCCCACGTTGCCGCGCCCGCGCCAACTCGTTCGCCACAGCCGTCTTCAAGCCGCTGAACGAAAAGTCAAACCCTTCCCCGTACAAGGAGCGCGGCCACGCGTAAGCCGCTGGATTGCCCCCTGCCGCTTGCGCGTCCACCTTGGGACCACCCGGGTACGCCAAGCCGAGCAGCCGCGCTACTTTGTCGTACGCCTCACCGGCCGCGTCGTCCAACGTGCCGCCCAATCGCCGGAAGTGGAACGGTGCGGTCACGTCAAGCAACTCCGTGTGGCCCCCCGACACCACCAGCGCCAGCAGCGGCGGCGCCAACTCAGTCCCCAAAAAGGCAGCCGCGACGTGGCTGGCAATGTGGTGCACGCCCACCAGGGGCAACCCGGTTGCTAAGGCCAAACCCTTGGCCGCTGACAGGCCCACGAGCAACGCCCCTAACAGTCCAGGACCACAGGTCACGGCAATCCCGTCCAAGTCTTGCCAGTCCACGCGTGCCTCCGCTAAGGCTTGGGCAATCACCTCGGTCACCATCTGGGCGTGACGGCGTGACGCCACCTCTGGCACAACGCCGCCAAAACGGGCGTGCACCGCCACCTGCGAGGCAATCACCTGACTGAGCAGGACTCGCCCGTCCGCCACCACAGCGGCTGCGGTCTCGTCACAACTGGTCTCAATGCCCAGCACCTTCACCGTGCACTCCCCCCTGGCTGGTGCGTAGCCGGGGGCGCCGACGGCGGCAAGTCGGCCCACATAATCAACGCGTCCTCCCGGTTGTCCGTGTAGTAACCCTTGCGAATACCTACCCCTGCAAAGCCGAGCTTGCGGTACAGGTTTTGCGCCACCGCGTTGGATACTCGGACCTCCAGGGTCATCCGGGCCGCACCGTGCGCCACGCACAGCGCCATCAAGTGGCGCAGCAGCGTCTCACCCAGGTGGCGGCCGCGAAACTCCGGATCGACCGCGATATTGGTGACATGGCCTTCATCCAAAATCAGCCATACCCCTGCGTAGCCAATCACGCGGTTGTGATACTCAGCCACCACGTAGCGGGCAAACTGGTTTTCCACCAGCTCCGTGACAAACGCTTGGCGCGACCACGGCGCACTAAAGCTGCGCCGCTCCACCTGCAACACCTGGTCGAGGTCGCGCAGCTGCATCGGTCGCAGCACCAGCGCAGCCGGGTCCCAGGCCTCAACCATGGCCACCGCTGTCCCCTCCTGTCTCTGCCTGGCGTGCTGCCCACTGCGCCTCGGCCTGCACCGGCAGCGCATACTCGGGGACCAGTTGGTGCACAGCCCTGCCGGTCAACTCGGGAACCCCGGGCTGCCTGGCCAGCCGCAACAACGCCGGACCCAGTCCGGCTGCCACCGCTTCCAAGGGCCAGCACTCACCCTCAGCCCCCGCCAACAGTCCGACCTGCTCGCCCGTCAAATCGTGCACCCAGCAGACCTCTTCCGTCAAGGCTGCAGCCGCTGTGACCCACTCCGCGAGGGGACGGACGGCCGCCGGCCAGACCATTTCCCAGCCCTCACCGCGCTTGCGGTACAAAGCGCCAAACGCCCGCTCGCGGCGGGCGTACAGCAACGGCAAGACGCAACGAGGGCGCAACGCTGGCGCCGGCAGCGCCGCCTCCGCCAGCGCCCACAGCGTAGACACCGGCCGCAGCGGAACATTGAGGGCAAACGCCAGGGCCTTGGCAGTCGTCACCCCCAGCCGCACGCCAGTGTACGATCCCGGTCCGACCCCGGCCACGACGGCCTCCACGTCCTTGGCCGAAATCCCCGCTACGCGCAGCAGGTTGGCCAGCGCCGGCTGCAACCAGCGTGAATGTCCGCGCGGGACCGACAACGCCGCGCTCGCCAATGGCACCTCGTCATGGCCCAGCGCCACGGCCAGTGTGCGCGTTGCGGTGTCCATGGCTAGAACAACCATCGCTTCACCCACTCGTCCAGTCGCTGCTTGCTGCGCTTGCCCGTCGCCCGACAACGCAACTCACGCTCGTCGAGGCGCGGCAACGGTGCCCGCACCAGCTCAATCGCCAGGGCATCCAACCCAGCGGCCGCCACGCCCGGCCACTCCACCAACAGCACCGCGTCGCTCTCCAGCTCGTCTTCCCAGCCAATTTCCGCCAACAGTTCAGCGAGCGGCCGGCCGCTGCGCGCCGCCTCGTCGTGCAGGCGGTAGAGGTCGGCGTGCACGAGACGTACGCGGCCGCTGTACTCGGCCGCCAGCGTGAACGTCGGGCTGGTCAGGGGTTGGCCAATACCAACCCCTGTCGCCACCCCTTGACTAAAGGTGGTCTTGCCAGCGCCCACGTCACCGGTCAACAGCACCACATCACCCGGTTGCAACAACTCCCCCAGTTTCTGACCTACCCGCCGCGTCTGCTCCGGGCTTTGGGTACGAATGCTGACACTGTCGACCATCTTCCCACCTCCACAACCAGGCTGTCGCACCGGCCCAGCCAACAGGCGTTAGCGGTCTGCAGCAAAGTGGTTATATCCGCGCGCAGCCAAGACATCGACCCGGCCGTCTGGCAGCTCCACCACCACGCCGTCCCCGTCCACCACGCGGCCAATGGCCGTCAGCCGCACGCCCAACGCTGCACACTGGGCCAAGGCGCGGGCAAAGGCCAACGGCGGAGCGGTTCCCACCAGCTGGTAATCCTCACCGCCATACCACGCCCATTCCAGTGGGTCCAAGCCGCACAAGCGCGCGTAATCGCGCACCTCAGGCGCCACCGGTACAAGCTCAGCGCGCACCCGCAGGCGGACACCGCTGGCGCGTGCCAGCTCGTTCAACTCGCTGGCCAGGCCGTCGCTGATGTCGTTGCAGCTGTGCGCCCCCGCGGCGCGCAGCACCTGTCCCGCGGTCACCTGTGCCAATGGCCGCCGGTGTGCTTGCATCAGCCGCAGGGCAACGTCCGCTGGAACAGGGGACCCGGCGAGCAGGTAAGCGAGACCCGCCGCGGCGCTGCCCACGTAACCTGTGACAAACACCGTATCGCCCGGTCGCGCACCACTGCGCAACAACGCCTGTCCTGCTGGTACAGCGCCAAGCACCGTCACCGTCACAGCCAACGGTCCGTCGGTGCGGACGACGTCCCCGCCCACCAAGGCGCAGCCACTCTGCTGACAGGCCTCGGCCAACCCGTCGTACAACTGTTCCAGCGCAGTCAGCGGCCGGCCACCCGGGACCGCCAGGGCTACCACCAGGTGGCGCGGCTGACCGCCCATGGCGGCGATGTCGCTCACCGCTGACATCACCGCTTTAAAGCCGACGTCCGCCCAACCCATCGTCCGTTCCAAGAAGTGGGTACCTTCGACCATCGCGTCAGTCGAGACGAGCAGTTGCTCCCCCGTCTCACAGGCCAGCACCGCCGCATCGTCGCCCACGCCGTGGACGACGTGCGGCTCCGCCGCGGATACTCGTTGGCAGAGGTGGTCAATCAGCGCAAATTCGTCCAAGGACCGAACTCCTCTCCGTGAACCAGCCTGGGTCAGGCCACTCACTGCTTCCTTTTATGATAACAAGTTTGCCGGCAGGACGCGAAACAGTACCCTCTGTCCAGGTCATAAACGGCAGACCATGGCGCGTATGCATCTTTGGGACGGGCAAGGGAGGCGGTGGGGTGCTGGACGGGTTTGGTAGACTGGCGGACGCCGTGCTCACGCTGGGCTATGGCGGAATCTGGCTGGCACTGGTGGTGGAAGCGCTCGGTTTGCCGTTTCCGGGTGATGCTGCGCTCGTGTTTTACGGCTTTGCCGCTGCCCGTGGCGACCTGAACTGGGGATTGGCGTTTGCGGCAAGCGTGATCGGTTATCTGACAGGAGCCTTGGTGAGTTACGTCACCGGCCGCCGCCTGGGTGAGCGCTGGGAACAAGTACCGGTACGCCACGCCGTCTGGTTGGACGGTGCCCGTTTACGCCAGGCCGCCGGGCGGCTGTTGCGCTATGGACCGCTGCTGCTGGTCCCTGGCCGGTTTTTGCCTGGCTGGCGAGCAGTCAGCTCCTACGCGGCAGGGGCAGCCCGTATGGACCTGCGTGCGTTTCTGGTCTACACTGGAACAGGAGCCGGGCTTTGGTGCGGCGCCTGGTTAGGGGTGGGCTACTGGTTTGGCGAGAATGCGGATTGGTTGCTACAAACCGCAAACAAGTGGCTCGCCGGGTTGGCTGCGGCGGGTACCGCAGCGGTCGCCGGTCTCTGGCTCTACCGGCGGACACGGCCCGACTAGCCCTTTTGCACAGCGAGGAGGCGGGGCGGCGTGGACGAGGCACAGGGTGGGGTGGAGTTAGAGGTTTGCCTGCAGAACCCAGGAGCCCAGGTAGCAGCGCGCGTGGCCGCGCACCTGCCCGGCCGCGTTTGTGTACGCCACTACGACTGTCTGGACCAGTGCGCACTGTGTGTACGCGCTGCATTTGCCTGGCTCCACGGCGCATGCTGGCAAGCAGCTTCAGACGAAGCCTTGTACACCCAGCTGCTGCACACTGTCAACAGGGTCTTGGCACCGTCAGGGCCAACACCCTCACCGGCCAGCGGCCATTCTGACACAGCCCTGGCCAGTCCCAGGAAGCCGCGTCCTGGGACTGGCAAAGCTTGGGGCCACCCTCGTTAAGCCAACGACGTACTGTCGGTTTGCACCAGCGTGGCGCCCACTTTCTTGACCACCTGGCCTTGCGGGAAGGCAAAAATGTTTTTGCTGACCACCAAGTCCATCGCCTGTTGCACCGCTTGGTTGTCCACGGGCTGTTTAGGATTCGGCAGGTTGAGGCGGACGCGCTGGTTTAAATCGGTCATAAACTCCAACTGCAGCACTGTTTTGCTGGCCATGGCCATCCCCTCCCAGACGTGATTGCCCCGTCAAACTGGCGCGTACGGTGTATCCACGTGCCGCGGGTCCCAGTCGTGCGCGCAGGCCGGTCCACACCGCGTCTACATGTCATAGCCATCCGCTCGTTTACGATCCGCTCGTCGTGCCGCCCGCGGTGCTGCTCGTAGAGCCAGCGCCCGTGGTGACCGCCGGCGCGGGGGTGCCGGCCGCCAAACTGCTCTGGTCCACGCGGGTGACAGCGTACAACGGCTGCGCGCATAGCGCCGCCAAGGCTTGACCTACCGCCAGCACGTCGTCGTCTGCGGCGGCTGGAGAGACGTGGGCAAAATTGCGGTTTTGCAACTTAGGCTGTCCGTTGGCCGACGTCCCTGCCTGAAACTGCAGTTGCAGATGCCGGGAGACCGGGGTTACAAGCGCCATGGCTGCCTCCTCCTCTCTGCACCGTGCGGGTTCCGCCCGCAACCGCGGTGCAATCAGATACATGCCGCCACCCTCGCTTGACGGGGACCCCCTTGGTCCATCATTCCGTTGAAGCCCCCTGGCGCGCCTGCAACGCCGCTGACACCAACCCGCGAAACAACCCGTGGTGCTCCGGATACCGCCGCCAAAGGTTTTCCGGGTGCCACTGTACCCCTACCACAAACCGGCCGTCTGCCGCCTCAATGCCTTCAATCAACCCGTCCGCGTCCCACGCCACCGCCCGCAACCCTGGCCCGACCGACCTGACCGCCTGATGGTGAAACGAGTTGCAGCGCACCCGAGTCTGCCCTCCGTACAGTTGCGCAAGCAGGCTGTGCGGAGCCAAGCGCACCTCGTGGCTGAGGTGGTCACGGCGCGCCTTTTGCGCGTGTTGGATGTGACCACGCCACTGCCTGCCCAAGTCTTGGTAAAGCGAGCCGCCAAACGCCACGTTCAACACCTGTATCCCCCGGCACAAGCCCAACACCGGCTTCCCTTGCGCGCAAAGCGCGTGAATCAACGCCATCTCCAGGGCGTCCCGTTCCGGCACCACCGTGCCCAAACCTGCTAGCGGCGGCTCACCGAACCGGGCGGGGTCAACATCTTCCCCACCCGCCAAGACGAGGCCGTCTAGCCGTTCCGCGAGGGCTTGCACAACCTGCTCGTCCTCTAAAAACGGAACAACGACCGGCAGTCCGCCGGCCGTTTCTACTCCCTGAGCATAATCGTCTGCACTGACCACACCAAGCAACACCGGTCCCGTCCCCGCCACCGGGATGACGTGGCGGGTCCCTGTGATGCCAATCAGCGGGCGCATCCGCATCCCTCCGCTTACTGCCAACTCGCCAGGTAGCGGCGCTGCTCCTCCGTCAGGTGGTCGAGGCTGACGCCCCAAGCGGCCAAGCGCATCCGCGCCACTTGTTCATCTAGCTCCTGTGGCAGCGGATACACCCCTGGCGCCAGCGTGTGCTCCACCAACCAGCGCAGGCCGAGCGCCTGCAAAGCGAACGACATGTCCATCACCTCGACAGGATGGCCATCCCCCGCCGCCAGGTTGACCAGCCGGCCCTCCGCCAACAGGTACAGACGTCGCCCGTCTGCCAGTTGGTACTCGGTGATGTTGGAACGCACCTCCCGCACCGCCACCGCCAGCTCCGCCAAGGCCTGTTTGTCAATCTCCACGTCAAAGTGCCCGGCGTTGGCCAATACCGCCCCGCTTTTCATACGCTCCAGGGCGGCGCGCGGGATGCTGTGGCGATTGCCCGTGACCGTCACAAAAAAGTCGCCCACCTCCGCGGCTGCCGCCACCGGCATGACCGCGAACCCTTCCATAACGGCCTCTAACGCGCGTACCGGATCCACCTCGCAGACGATCACGCGTGCCCCTAGGCCCTTGGCCCGCATGGCCACGCCTTTGCCACACCAACCGTACCCCACCACCACCACCGTCTTGCCCGCCACCAGCAGGTTGGTGGTGCGGACAATCCCGTCCCACACGGATTGCCCGGTGCCGTAACGGTTGTCAAACAGGTGCTTGCACCGCGCGTCATTGACGGCCAGCATCGGGATGCGCAGCTCGCCTGCCGCCGCCATTGCGCGCAGCCGCAGGACGCCGGTGGTGGTCTCCTCGCAGCCACCGCACACCTGGGCTAAAGCTGGGCCGCCACGGCGGTGCAGCAACGCCACCAAATCGCCGCCGTCGTCAATCAACGCGTGCGGCTGGACGTCGGCCAGCTGCTGCAAGTGCTGCTCGTACTCTGCGACCGTCGCGCCGTGCCAGGCGAACGCCGTCACCCCGCGCTCGACCAGCGCAGCGACAACATCATCCTGAGTCGACAGCGGGTTGCTGGCCGCCACCGCCACCTCGGCCCCACCCGCCTGCAGCAACAGGGCGAGGTTGGCCGTCTTGGCCTCCAAGTGCAAACAGACGGCAATCCGTCGCCCGGCAAATGGCCGATCCCGCTCAAACTGCGCGCGCAACTGCCGGAGCAGCGGCATGTGCGCGTCCGCCCAAGCGATTTTCACCTGTCCTTGTGGGGCCAATGAAAGGTCGCGGATCTGTGAGTCTTGCAACGGCTGCATCACGATGGACCACGCCTCCTGCCAGCGACCTCCAGCAACCACCAGGCGCAGGATGATCCAGCACGCGTCCGTCCCGCCGGGGGTCGAGAACCTGATTAAAAGTCCACCAACCCCAGGCTAATTTGCAGACTCTCATTGACCCGCTTCATCATGGATGCGTCCAGGTGGGTGACTTTATCGGTGAGGCGCTGTTTATCGATGGTGCGAATCTGCTCCAACAAAATCACCGAGTCCCGGTCCAACCCGCTCTCACTCGCCGGAATCTCGACGTGCGTCGGCAGCTTCGCTTTCTGGATCTGTGCGGTGATGGCTGCGACGATGACCGTCGGGCTGAAGCGGTTGCCGATGTCGTTTTGAATGACCAAAACGGGCCGGAAGCCGCCCTGTTCCGAGCCGACCACCGGCGACAAGTCGGCAAAAAAGATATCCCCCCGCTTCACCTGCAACCTGTCACACCCCGCTTACCAACCGTTCCACTGTGCTGCCTGCTTCCTGTTCAACAAGAAAGGCTTCAGACGCCAGCCGCAGATTGATGCGCGCCATCTCCATATACCCTTGCTGCATGGCGGTGCGTATATCGAGTTTCCATCGTTCCGACACGTACTTGCGCATAGCTTCACGGATGATCTCGCTGCGGTTGGTCTGCTCCCGCAACGCCAAATCGTCCACTTGTTGCAAGAGTTGTTGCGGGATGTTGACGACGACGCGCTTTTGATTCGTCACGCCCGGCACCTCCGTCTAGGTACGGTCGGCAAATTTTTGCGCCATTCCCCATGCTTGCCACGGTTGCAGCCGTATTATAGCCTGGGTTGAAAGGGCTGTCAAAGACTTGACACATTGCTAATCTATTCTGCTCTCGTGCATGAGGCACCTGCCGGTCAGGTGCAAAAAAACACCCTGCCCCACCGTCTGGGGCAGAGCGGTGACCCGCGCCTGTTTCCGGGAAGCGGCAGGTGCTTGGCACAATGGCCTTCCTCCGGCGACCCACCGCTCCGCCGTCCGGCTCATTTGCCAACCTGGCCCAAAGTCGACAGCGCCACGCTTTTCATTTCATCTAAATTTAACTGTGCACTCGTCAATTGGAACTCAACCCCGTTGTTCAGCCAGGTCAGCTGACGAGCGCTGCCGTCCCCTGCCAACACCGCAGGGACGCCAAACAGATCAACCAGCTGGCCGTTGGGCAACCCCGCCGTCCCGGGGTCAGGCCGCCACTCTTCCAAGGTAAAGGACCGGTTGCCTGTGTAACGCAAAACCGCGTCGGTGGCAGACATCTGATGCAACAGGTTCAACTTGTCGCCCAGCGTAACCTGTGGTTCGACGTAGCCGAACTCTTGCGAGGACGCCAGGGTGGGTTTGGCGGAAGCGCCCGATTGTGCGATTTTCTGCGGATCGAAGTCGGACGGCTGGTACTTGACCCCCGTTTTGAACGAAGTAAAGCGAATCGTCACCACAGCCTTGTTTTGGTTGTCAAACAGGATCACTTGCCGGGGTTCCAGGGTGCTGGCAGCCAGGTCGACCTGCTGCCGGGTGACGATATCGTTGGCCGGGGTGACCGGCATGACAAACGTGTATTGGTCACCTTTTTTGCTAACCTTGACGTCAGACGACGTTAAAATCTGCTGCAAAATTTGGTCGTATAAGTAGATATGGCCTTGGTTTTGCGCCCAATTGCCGTTGAAGCGGAAGACTTTTTGCAGGGTCGGGCTGACGACAAACATACCATGCTCATTGCGCACAATGACTTGGTTGATGTTCTTGTTGCTGTCGCCCAACGCAATCTTGTAAACCTGGGGCGACTCGTAATCGGTTGCGATGTAGTAGGTTTGCGCGCCGTTGTCCATCTGCACGGTCATGGTGGCCGTGCTCTGGTAGTTGCTCTGGTCTAACCTTTGTTGTTGTGTCTGCACCTGCGTCATGGCCTGCTTGGTGGATGTGCCGCAACCGGCCAAAACGCTGGCGGTCACCCCCAGTGCCAACACCCATACATGGACCTTTCGCATACGCCACCTCGCCTTTCCGACCGCCACCGAAACGCCGTTCAGCCACCCCTGAGCGCCATGCTCCACACCGGCAGACCGCACGGGTGTCCAAGCTGTCCCTTCACACCAGGCTGTATCAGGTGCCTATGCCACAGGACCAGATCCGTCGTTCAACCGGCTTTCCGCCCGGTCAAGGACCTGACGTTCTCCCTGGCTGCCTGTCGCGGCGGGGGTGAGGCACTCTGCTACGGCGGCCGTCAGGGCAGCCGCGACGTCAGACGCCATCACCCCGGCCGGCCCCACGCGTGCCCCCGCCAGTTCGCCCGCACGGCCGTGCAACCACACCCCGGCCAACGCCGCTGTCCATGGGTCTGCTCCTTGCGCCAGCAGGCCGCCGATGACCCCTGCCAACACATCGCCCGTACCCGCCGTCGCCAGGGAGGCATCGCCCGTCGGATTCACCCGCACACGTCCCAGCGGATCGGCCACGAGGGTACGGTACCCTTTGAGCACCACCACCGCGCCGGTGCGCTGGGCCAGGCTGCGAGCCGCCTGCAAGCGTGCAGCCTGCACCTGTTGAACGGTGATCCCCAACAAACGGGCGCACTCTTTCGGGTGCGGTGTCAACACCCACCGCGGCAGGTGCGTATCGGTTGTCGTGAGCAGGCGCAAGCCGTCAGCATCAAGCACTCCGGGCCCGGCAAACGCGTCCAGCAGCCGGCGCCAAGCCGCAGCCTGGCTGCCCAACCCAGGTCCAAGCACCAGCGCCTGGCAATCGTTGCACCAAGCTAGATCCCCCGCTGCCCCGGGCCGTTGTACAAACTCGAACGGTGCCCCCGCGACGGGTGCTGCACCGCCCAGCACCACCAGCCCGGCGCCGGCGCGCGCTGCACCCCACGCCGCTAACACCGCCGCACCCGCCATCTCGCCGGCCACCACTGCAACGCGTCCATAGCTGCCCTTGTGCGTGTCGGGGGTGCGCGGCCGCACCGCCTGGCGGACCGTCCAGCGGGATATCCACTGCACCCACGCAGGCCCCTCGGCCGTCTGCGGGTCAGGCAGGGCAATGCCGATGTCGGCCACCCTCACGTCACCGGCGTACAAACAGCCCGGTGTGACCGCCGTCCCGAGTTTTTGCAAGCCTAGACAAAGGGTGGCGTGCGCGCGCACCGCAGGCCCAGGCACCGCACCGGTGCTCGGGTCAATCCCAGACGGAACGTCCACCGCCAGCGTCCAGCGCGACTGCTGGTTGAGTTGCTCCACCAGGGTGGCCCACACCCCTGTCAACGGGCGGGCAGCCCCCGTGCCGAGCAAGGCGTCCACGTACACGTCCGCCTCAGGCAGTGGGGTCCCGGGGTGGTACAGTTGCCAGGGGACCCCTGAACTGCACGCGGACGCTGCCGCTAAGGCCGCTTCGCCGCGGAGTTGCAGCGGATCGATCACGGTGAGCACCTGAACCTGGCAGCCCCAGTGCTGCAGCCAGCGCGCCGCTGCCCAGCCGTCGCCGCCGTTGTTGCCCTTGCCGCAGAGCACCAGCACGCGCTGCGGCTGACGCGCGCGCACCGCCTCGGCGACCGCCCGGCCGGCGTGGTCCATCAACACGATCCCAGGGATGTTCAGCGTTTCGATGGTGTGTTGGTCTAACGCCTGCATCTGCTCGCTGGTTACGAGAAGCACGCGTTCCCCTCCCCGAGGATTGGTATACTTATATTCCGCCCGTCCCATCGGTAGTACAATCCTCCGGCACGTCCCAGACGGCAAACGCCAAGGCGTGTTGCGCCGTATGTGTCAGGGAGACATGCAACCGTCCGCGCGGCGGCTGCGCAGGCCGAGTGAACTGTATCTCCAGTCCGGCAGGTCCCAGCAGCACGTCGACACAGTTCATGGACAACCTCCCCAAACCACAGCCCAGCGCCTTGGCCAACGCCTCTTTGGCAGCAAAGCGGCCCGCAACAAACTCCACCAGGCGCTGTCCAGACAGCACCGACGCCTGCGCGCGTTCCTGCGGCCCCAAAACACGCCCTAACAGGCGCGCGCCGTGCCGTCCACAAGCGCGTCGGATGCGCTCCACTTCAACCATATCGGTTCCGACCCCGGCAATCATCCTGGCCCCTCCTTGTCTGGCTTGTCCTGGCTCGATTGTACAACGTCACTCTGCCCAGGTAGAATGAAGCCAGGTTGCCATGCCGGTGGCGGACCGGCCTTCCAGGCTACGCCTCGAGATGCGGCCTGCCTGCCCGCTTGCACCTGCCGCTTGTGGATGGCCTCGCTGGCAAGGAATCGGCTTTCAGCGGAGGGGTGCTCCCGGCGGTGAGCGGAATCTAGCGGAATCTAAAGAAGGAGCACGGACTGTTCAAGAAGACGGACAGAGAGGGGAGAGGAGTGCGTGCGACAGCGTTTTTGGCGCGCGTTTACCGCGTTGGCCGGCTTGGCCTGCGCGTTTTCTGGTTTGTCCTGGATGTTTCTCGCAGCGGCGCACGTTCCTTTGCTCGCACCCACCCAGCGTTTGCTGTTGCTCAACCTGCCCACGCTGATACCTTCCCTGTGGAACATCGTCCTTCCTGGCCAAACCCTCGGCGCTTGGGCTCCGTTGGCGGTGTTGCTGGTGCAGGTGTTTTTCACCGGGGGATTTTACGGTGTGCTGGTGCGCGTCAACACCGGCCAACCTGTCAGCCCCCGCAGCTTTGTGGCGGACGCGGTGCACAGCTTTGGCCGGCTTCTGGTGTGGCATGGCCTGTGGACGGCCATCACCCTGGCCTTGGCGGGTACGGGTACCGCCTGGCCGGCCACCGCCACGCTGTTGGCGGTCTTGCTGTGGCTCGCCCGTTTTGTCTTTCTCTTTGCGGATGCCGCGCTGGTCTGTGAACCGGACTTCCGGACGGCCTTGCGCACCGCAACGGCTGCGCTGTTCGCCGGATTCTTGCCCATGCTGCCGCTGGCAGTGGTGCTGACAGTCCTCACAGGGGCTGGTCTGGCGCTGGCCGCACTGGCGCCTCCCCTGGCGTTTGCGGGCCTCACCCTGTTCTACGTGGTGGCGAGCGTGTGGCTGTTGCACATGGTGACCGCCCGATACCTGTACTTCTCCGCTTGGCAGGAGCGGCAGACGGCCGTTACACTCACGCCCAGCGCTGGACGCAACGGCTGAGCACCAACGCTGTGCCGTGAGTCTTCGCTGCCAGTTCCGGCAAGGCTGGTTGCAAACGGCAGGCCGGCCCATACGCCAAGACTGTCACGGGTTGGGGAGCAGCGCGCCACCACGCGCTGCGGCGGCCAAGTTCCCAACCGGGTGCAAAACCGTCAAGGCCGCGCTGCACAGCTTGCCAGACCGCCCCGTGGCCAGCCAACCAGGCACTGGCCCACGCATAGGCAGGTTGCCCTTGCAGCTGGGCGTCGGTACGCGTCAACACACGCACCTCCAGCCAGCCATCGGTCTCGCTGCCGCCCGCCGACGGCGCCGCTGCCTCGGCAGGCGGGCGGGCAGGCAGTGGATCCGGCGGGCAGACAGCGCCCTGCTCCTGTATCTGGACGCTAGTGACCCTCTCCCCAGCCGAGGCGGGTGAACCGCCCGTACAGAACAGCGCCTCAGCAGGCAGCGATTCTGCAACCTGCTGCCGCCAACGGGCGAATGCTGCGGCTGGCCCGGCTAGTTCGAGGAGGACGGGCAATTCGTTGACGCCTGACTCGCTGATGGCGCTGCGCCACCCCTGATGGGGGTTGACACCTTCTGCGCAGACCGATGCCCAACCGCAGCGCAACCCGGCTTGGCAAGCGGACTGCAGCAAATGGCTATAGAGCAGGCGGTTCCCGTGCATGAGGGACGTGCCCGACCAGAGCAACAGCGTGGCCCAGACCTGCGAACCGGCGTGGTCTGCAGAACTCGCCGCGGTGCCGCCGCTCGCTGATCCAGGCGTGCAGGGGACGGGTAGCACCTTGACCTCCTCCTTCCGCACGCGAAGCGACAAGCGACCGTCTGGTTGCTGAATCGTATGCACCAGCCAAGGGAGGTAGCACTGCATACGCAGGCGACGGAGTGTGATTTGGATGAAGGCAGGATTTTACTTCCATGTTGGTGTTCCGTAAGGGGGGATGTCCGTGCACACGCTGTTGCACGTGGCAGTGGAGGTGCTGTTTTTAGGGGTGGCTGCTATCTGGGTTACGCTATTTATTGCGACCATGCCCGGCCGGCAGAAGCCGCTGAACCGGCGCCAGCTCCGTTGGTGGCTGGTGGCAGGCGTCGTGGCTGGCGCTGTCTGCTTGTTGAGCAATTCTCTGTACGCAACGCCTTCTTAAGAAAGCAGGCGGCACGGATATGTATGGTACATTAAGTCATGAGTGCGAGGACCCGGCCTGACCGAGCAGCGGGAGGAGATGGCGCATTGATCATCACGAAAAGCCGGTACGAGATTGCGTTGATGCGCGAAGCAGGCCAGGTGGTGGCGGAATGCCACGCGGCCTTGCGCGATTTCATCCGCCCAGGCATCACGACGCTTCAGATTGACCAATTTGTCGAATCGTTTTTGTTGCGTCATAAAATGGAACCTGCCCAAAAAGGGTACAAAGGTTACCCGTTTGCCTCGTGCACCTCGGTCAACGACGTGATTTGCCATGGTTTTCCGAGTGACTATGTGTTGCAGAACGGCGATATCATCACGGTTGATATGGTGGCTTTGCACAAGGGGCTGCACGCTGACTCGGCTTGGAGCTATGCCGTAGGCCAGATCAGCGATGCAGCCCGACATCTGCTGGAAGTGACAGAACAAGCCCTGTACAAGGGGATTGAACAAGCGGTGGTGGGCAATCAAATTTCAGACATCGGCCACGCCATTCAAACGTTTGTGGAAGCACAGGGACTGTCTGTGGTTCGCGATTACATTGGTCACGGTATTGGCCGGCAGATGCACGAGAGCCCAGAGGTCTTGCATTATGGCCCTCCCCATCGCGGGCCGCGTATCCGCAAAGGGATGACATTTACGATTGAGCCCATGGTGAACATCGGATCGTACGAAACCCGCTTGGACCCGGACGGCTGGACGGCGCGCACGGTGGATGGAAGCCTGAGTGCTCAATACGAGCACACCCTGGCAGTCACTGACCATGGCCCGGAAATCTTGACGAAACTATAGCGTGACGGAGGGCAGAGCAGGCTTGCGAGCGGCTGATTGCGAACGCTGCGGCCGCTCGCGCGGCTGTACGGGCACCCGTGCAGCGCGTGAGCGTGATCAGGCGCGGGAGTCTGGCCTACACGGTCCAATACGTCCCTAGGGAAAGCAACAGCGAGGTCACGCATAACACCAGCAGAGGTCGCAGGGCGCGGCCGCGCAAGCTGCCTGCGTGTACGTGAAAGCCCAAACCGACCATCGCTCCTGCCAACCAAAACTTGCTGATGGCAGCTACTGCTTGCAGCAGCCAGGCTGGAATCAGCCAACCGGCCCAGGTGGCGGTGCTTACGACTGCACTGACGGCGACGAAGCCTAACAAAAACCATGGAAACTCCGGCCGGGCCCAGTCATCGGCGACCGTCGCACCACGCCGTCGCTGCCAGAGCATGAGCAGAAAGGTCAACGGTACCAATAGAAACACCCGCCCCAGTTTGGCCAGCAACGCCAGTGCCAAAGCCGCATTGCCGGCTGGCGCTGCGGCCAACGCCACCTGCGCCACCTCGTGCAGACTGATGCCACACCACAGTCCGTAGGCCTTAGGAGCCAACGGTAACCACGCATGTACCACCGTGTACAGCACAGCTGCCACCGTGCCCACCACCGCCACCATGCCTGCTGCCAGCGCCGTGTCTTCATCAGCGGCCTTGACCACGGGCGACACCGCCGCAATGGCGGACGCCCCGCACACCCCTGTACCGACGCCAAGCAGGAACGACAGCGTCCCATCCGCCTTCGCCCAGCGTGCCAACAACCCCATTACCCCCAAGGCAAACACGATGGTGGCGGCATCGCGGAGCAGCAACCCGAGTCCGTTGTGCACCACCACCACCAGGTTGAGTTGCGCCCCTGCCAAGACAATCGCCCAGCGTAACAATCGCCGCGCAGAAAACTGAATCCCTGGTCGCAGCCGTTCCGGATAACCGGCCACATGGCGCCACACCACTGCCAGGACAATGGAACACGCCAACGGTCCCACGTGGTTCACCCCAGGGACCAAGGCCAACGCGTACCCCAACCCTGCCAACCCCCAGGTTAACCCCACACCAGCCAACCAGAGGCCTACCTGGCGGCCACGCCCTCGATGCATCGCCGCCCCTGGCCTTCCCCATCCCCTTGCCACCTGTCGATCCGCTTGCATCCCGGCACCACGCTCCTTCCTACCCTCACACCTTCAGGGTAAGGAAGGACCTACCATAAGTAAAATTATTGTTTTATTAAAATAAGATAAGTTATTATTATGTTACTACCGCGTCTCTTCAAGCAGGCGCTCTTCGCCGCTGCTTGAATCCTTGGTGACTCTGCCCTTGGTTTTAGAGAAGGAGGGGCACCTGCATGGATGTCGCCCTGGCAGCTTTTGTGGCTGTCGCGGAACAGCGCAGTTTTACACGGGCAGCCGCCGTCTTGCACCTGACCCAACCGGCCGTCAGTCAGCACATGCGCGCCCTCGAAACACGGTACGGCGTACCGCTGGTCGAGCGGGATCGCAGGGGAATCCAGTTAACGCCAGCAGGGACTGTGTTGTATGAACACGCCCGTCGCATTCTGCATGAATACGCCTTGGCCCAACGACGGCTGGAGGAACTGACCCAGACACCGCGCGGACCACTCAAGATTGGCGCCAGCTTTACCTTCGGCGAGTACGTGCTGCCACACGTCATCGCCCAACTTACCCGCGCTTATCCGCAAGTCGAGCCGCATGTATGGATTGAAAACACGCACCGCGTGGCCGAACAAGTGGCTCACAGTGAACTGGATGTTGGTGTCGTGGAAGGGCCCGTGCACCACCCGGAGCTGGTGGTGACACCGTTTTTGCGGGATGACATGGAGTTGGTGTTGCCCGTCGGCCACCCGCTGGCGCAAGCGGCCGCGGTCGATCCGCAGGCACTCTCACAAGCCACCTGGTTGGTGCGCGAACCTGGATCGGGCACGCGCGAAATCGCGGAGCGCACGTGGGAGGAAATGGGAATCCGCCCTGCCGCCGTGTTAGAACTGGGGAGCATTCAAGTGATTAAAGAATCGGTGGAAGCCGGTTTGGGGGTGGCCTTGTTGTCTCGCTGGGCGGTGCGCAAAGAACGCACGCTCGGGGTTCTTTGCTGCCGGCCCTTGCTCAGTCACCCTGTGCAACGCTGGTTCTCTTACGTTTTGCGTGCGCATCAATTTCGCACGAAAGCCTTGGAGGTGTTCCTGACCACCTTGTGTGAATTCAACTTTCAACATGGGCCTGACCTAAAGGTTTGACCTAAAGGTTTAAAGTAAGGAGTTGATGCAGGGACGGCGCGGCCTGCGCGCGGGGCCATCGCGGTCGCGGCGACCGCACGCGGGGGTGGCGCAGCCTGCGCAGGCCGGGATGTTATCCTAAGTTCGCGCCAAACACCAACGCAGCCAGTTCCCCTAAGCCGTACGAGACGACGCCCACCAACACGCCGACGAAGGTCATCTCCAGTCCGCTCGCCCACCAGCTGCGCACCGTGACCAGGCTCTTGGCTGCCCCGACGGCAAAGTGTGCGAGAATGCTGATGATGGCCGCTGTGACCATCGCCGGCCAACCACTCATAAAGAAAAACGGGATCAACGGAATAAACGCCCCGACAAACGTGGCAACGCCGCCAGACAAAGCCGACTTCCATGGATTACCCAGACTCGCCTCATGAAATCCAAACTCTTCTTGAACCATGGTTTTCATAAACTGCTCTGGGTTTTGTGAGATGTGCCGGGCGATGCGGTCCGCATCTGGCGCCTGAAAACCCTTCAACTGGTAAAGCAGCGACAGCTCCTCGACCTCGTGTTCCGGGTCTTCCTCAATCTCTGCGCGCTCCTGGGCTAGCGTGGTTTGCATCACCTCATTTTCGGACTTGGTGGCTAACCACGCCCCGGCGCCCATCGACAACGTACTCGCCAAGGCACCGAAAAACCCGCTGACCAAAACGGTATGCGTATTGGCTGTGTACCCAGCCACCCCGGAGATGATCCCGAAAATGGCCCCTAGGCCGTCGTTCACCCCGTAGATAGCATCTCCCAGCCAGTCACCGGTGCCCTGACGGTGCGCTTCTCCCTTCCACAAGCGGCGCAACCGGCGCTCAGCTGAAGCGGGACCTTCCAGGAGCGCTTCTAAGTCACCGTGTGTCTGTTCATCCGCATCAATTCGGTCCATCACTTGCACCACATCGGGATCGGTCAAGACGTGGCGCAAGCTCTCATACCAGGCCGCGTTCCCCGTCTCCATCGCTTCAATTTGGCGCAGCCATTGACCGGACACAGGACCTTGCAGCTGGACTTCCGGTACCGGCCACTGTTCCGGGTGTTCTCCGCGCTCCACCAGCCGGTCCGCCCACATCCCAGCGTGCTTACGTTCCAATTCTGCCAAGCGCAGCAAGACCTCGCGCCGGTGTGCATCGCGTTCCTGCGCTGCAGCCATTTCATACATCCGCGCGGCCGCCATCTCTCGCCGCCAGTTCTCCCGCAGCAGGCGCAGCACATACTCCGATTGCGAGTGGTCCCCCATCACGTCACCTCCATCGACACCGCCATCTTACCACGGGTGCCCAGTTCGTGCATGAGACCCCTCTGCGCTCAGCAGCGCCAGCAAGCCGCGGCCCCGCGCCACCTCTCCCTCCTTTTCCGCCTCCAATCCATCCTCCACAGACATCCTGGAAAACCACCCTCGCTCACATTTGGAATGCCGCCTCCATGTCCGCACGGCTGGCGCCACGCATCAGCAACAGCTGCAACAACAACCGCGCCTTCACGCCGTCCAATCGTCCCGCCGCAACCAGTCCGCGAGCCAGCAAATCCCGTTCAGACCCAGGGAAACCGTACGTGGCCCGGAGGACTTCCCCACTGCCGGTGCGTGAAGCCAACACCACAGGCATCCGCTGCGCCAGCGACGCCAACGTGTCCACGGTCCACGAGGGTACATGTCCGCCCCCGCACGCCTCCACCACGACTCCCTGGTAAGGTAGCTCGGCAACCGCCTGCAGTAGCCAGCCGTCATCCCCTAGGCCCAACCTGACCAACGCCACAGGAGCAGGCGCTGCTTCCGGCGGCACAGACAACCGCCACCGCTGCCGCGGATGGAAGAGCACACGCGGCCGGCCCTCCACCACCCAACCAAGCGGGCCGGTTCCCGGTGATTGAAACGTCGCCGGGCTGGCCGTGTTTGTCTTTTTGACACACTGCGCCGCGTGAATCTCGTCGTTCATCACGACCACGGTCCCGATGCCGCGGCATGTTGTACTCGCTGCCACCTGCACCGCCGCCAGCAGGTTGGCGGGCCCATCCGCCCCAGGCAACTCTGGGTTGCGCATCGCCCCCGTCACCACCACGGGCGCATCGTGATCGACCAGGCAGTCAAGCAAAAACGCCGTTTCCTCCAAGGTATCTGTTCCTTGCGTCACCACCACGCCGTCCGCTCCACCCGCCAGTTCCTGGCGAATCTCTGCGGCCAACGCCAAGACATCCGGCAGACGCAAGTCGACCGAAGGGAGCTGGCGAAACGTCACCGCTCGCACCTCAGCCACTGCGTCCAATTGCGGCACCGCCCGGATTAAATCGGCAGCCGTCAGGCGCGGCAGCACGCCGTCTGCACCCTGGCTGTGCACTGAAGCAATCGTCCCGCCCAGGGTAAACAACGTCACCCGTTTACGCGGCAAACCACTGGGAATAGCTCCATCCGAGTTGCGTTGGGACTGCACCGTTCGACCTCCTGTTCCTTTTTGCATACCTGTGCAAGACCCGTTGTAGAGTCGGTGCCGGGACCTGCGCGGGTTTCTGTTTTAAGTTAGGCTGCTCGGTGCCGACGTACGCGCCGCTGCCGGCGGTGTGCCAGCCCCGGATACTGCGCACAACACCGCCGCAATCAAGGAACACCCAGAAAGCATCAGCATGCCAGCCCCTGTCCAACCCATGAATTGTTTAAACATCCCGAGCAAATACCCTGCAAATGCCGCTGGGATATACAGACTGGAAACAAACAGGCCCGAGGCTTGGGAGGCTTTTTCCCTGCGCACCGATTTGATGATGCCTGCTGACAGATTCGCGTACACCATCCCGCTGACCGCACCGCCAAATATAAAGGAAAACAGAATATGTAACGCTAGCGACTGATGCAGACCGGAAAACAGCAGGGCACCGCTGATGGCCGACAAGACCAGGGAGAGCATCAACAGGCGTGTATAGCGCCAACGGTCTCCCAACCAGCCGCCCACGAGCGAGAGCAACGCCCCAAACCCGTAAAAACTCACCGCCAACCCAGCGGCTCCCGGACTAAACCCCAACGCCTCCCGCAGGTACGTTGGATACAGTCCCAAATACCCGTAGATGGCCAATCCTGCAAAAACGGTTGCTAACGCCAACACCGCAGGGGTCCGCGCCCAGATGGACGAAGCCAGGTGCGCATCCGGAGAATCTGCTGTGACCACGGGATCGGCCTGAACTTCCGTCAACCACGTGCGTACTCCCACCATCGAGATGACCAAGACTACCCCGCCAATCAAGCCAAACATGACAAAGGGGGCGTGCCAATTCGAACGGCTGAGAATCCAGGCCCCCAGGTTCGGACCAATGATGGCCCCAATTCCAAACGTAAAGTTCAGAGAACTGGCAGCCACTGCGCGATGGTGCCGAAAGTAGGTCGTGCCAATCGCCAAAAGAGCCGTCAACTGCATGGCCTCGCCCATTCCAGAGACAAACCGGTACAACAAGAGGTCCGGGAGTCCTTGTGCAAACGCCGTCAACAGCGTCGCTGCAGAAAAGACAAACAGTCCCAACAAAGCGACGTTCTTACGCGAGGTTTTCGCCAGCAAATAGCCGGTAGGTATCCCGGCCACACCAATCCCTAGGGTAAAGATGGTTGACGCCAATCCGACTTGCGGTAATGACAGGTGTAAGGCTTGGCGAACATCCGTCGCCAACACCGGGAAGAGCTGCCGGTCCATGGCGTTGACGACATACGCCAGCAACAACACAGAAAACATCGCCACAGCCGTAAACCGTCGCTGTGAGCCCATCACTCGCCCTCCCTCGTTTTCATCTCACCGTTCACTTGTATTCCTAATATAATTTCCAATCTTCAGATGGTCATTGTTGTAACCCCACAACCAATCGTCCCGCTGATTCCATCCATTCCTCAAAGATCAAAGCTGGCCTCGTCTGTAGCGCTTCACACCAGCGGAGGGCGTTCCCAGAGGCCTGGCCCGCCCTCCTCCAAGGCACCCGTCCAGCTCCGCGCTTCTCCCCCTGCCCCAGCACTCCTTGCTCATGCCTTCTTCATCCGCTAGTGTACAAGCAGAACCAGCTCCATGAAACGAGGTGTTGCCCGATGCCGCAGCCAACGCACACTCCAGACCCTGCTGGCCAACCCAGGCCGCGCCCGCCACACCCCTCCCAGGCATCCCCTCTGCCGTCGCCAGACGATGCTAGCACCGCTGATTCCGGCGGTCCCCACGGGTTGCAACTCAAACGTGTCTATGACCCGCCAGGCCCCACCGACGGACAGCGTATCCTGGTGGATCGCCTGTGGCCGCGTGGTTTGCGCAAAGCGGCGGCACAACTCGACGCGTGGTGGCCTGAGATTGCCCCTAGCCCAGAGTTACGCAGCTGGTTTGCTCATCAGCCAGAACGCTTCCCCGCGTTCCGTGTACAGTACCAGAAAGAGTTGCAAACGGTGCCTGCCGCACGCGCCCGCTTGCAGGAGTTGCTGGCCATGGTCCAGCAATCCCCCGTCACGCTGTTGTACGCCGCGCGCGACCCCGTGTATAACCACGCCCGGGTGCTGGCTGAGGTGGTGGCCGACGCGCTCGCCCGGCCAGCGTCTCCAGCTGTGAACCCCGGCATTTCTGGCACCACTGACCCAAACCGCGCATCTGACACACAAGCCTCTGACACATAAGATGAAATCAAGGCCCAGAACTCCGGCGCCTTTGCCGCTGTTCGCTGCCCACGTCCCCTTTCAAAAAAGGCTGTCCCGGTGCGTTCCGCACCAGGACAGCCTTGTGCCGCTTCTGCAGCCAGGCGAGCAGCAGCCGGTACCAGACCGGTCCACAGGCGACACAGGCACCCCCGGCCCGTGCCCGCCCCGGTCGGTCAAGCCAGGACTTGGCCGGCTCGCTCTTGCAGCTCGCCCTCTTCTGGGAAGCGGTTGAGCTCTTTTTTCGAAAAGATCAACTTGCCACCGACGGTGACTTCAAACACACCGCCAGAGGAAGGGACCAGCACCAACTCAGAAATCTTCGGGTGATACGCCTTTAAGATCTCTTCTGCCCCCCGGGCAGCTTTGGGTAAAAACCCTCAAGACGTGCAGTACTCGATGGCGACGCGCAGTTTGTCTTCCGCCATCTGTCCAACCTCCTGCCTCTGTAGATGGGTTGTAACAACCGGCCGGGTCAGCCGGCTGCGAAACTCGCCTGTCCGTATTGTACCACGGTACCGCCGCTTCCCCGTGCTGACCATAAGGCTAGACACATCCTCCCTGTGTCCCCGCTCCACCGTCTGCAAGCCGGATTCGTCACTCCTCCCACAGACTGGCTGTACTTTCCCGGCCAGGCGGCTGCAGCCAGCGTGGGTCGACCTCAAAGTGGGCGTCGTGTAAGACCTTGGCCAAGACCTCCAACGGTGTCCGCGCCACTTCCCGGTAAACACGTCGCGTATACAAGTGGCGGGCGTTTGGCAACTCTTGACGGAGTTGGCGGCGCAACGCCATTCCTGGGTCATCCGCGTCGACCAAGATATACACCTCTTCTCCCTGCAGAGGGACAATCACGTCTTCCAGCGTCGCATAACTGAGGGTGCCGCGCGTGCAGACAATGCGCACCGGTTCGCGCAAGACCTGCAACAGCCGTTGACGGTCGCTGCTGCCCTCGACAATAATCACCTTCTGCTGCCGCGGCCGGCCTGATGGCATGCGCTTCGCTCCCTTCCTGATTTTTAGTATGACACGTTTGGCAACCGCGAGCGCAGCTTCCGCCCTGACCTGCGACAGCTGTGCGGCGGTCCAAGCGGGCAGCTGCTTGGCCGCATACGCTGACAGCAGTTTCATAAGGAGGGACTGGCATGCAAAAGCAGCGTCCTAAGCGACAGCGACAGCCTTCCACCGCCGCAGACAGGCGGTCATCCAGCCAGCAGCGCAGTGGCGTTCTCGCGCACGGTACACGTCGCCCGGCGGTGTCCTACGCCATCGGCGGGGCGGATGTCAATGCCCAGCCTTGCTTTCTTCCCTTGCTGTTGTTGCTTGGCTTGTGGGGGGGCGCACGCGCTTTCCGCGGCGGTGGGCTAGGCGGACCGAGCAACCGGGTCGATCCGCCCGGACCTGGCGGCATGACTCGCCCTGGAAGCCCAACCTGGGGCGGTCTGGGTTGGGGAGCCCCAGGAGGATTCGGTGGTTGGGGTGTACCCAGCCCGCAGGCAGGTCAAGGGATGATGGGAGGGCCTGGGGGCTGGGCGGGTCCCGGTTTCCCAGGCGGACCGGGAGGTCAGGGGAGCCCTGGCGGTTTCGGCGGTTGGGGCTGGCCGTTGTTTTTCTGAGTCGTCCGTGTCCGCAAAGTCCGTCTGCGAGGGGGCCGAAGACGTTACAGCGCCGGCGGTTGGCCGCCGGCGCTGTTGCTGCGTGCGGGCTTTACGGTTGCCGGGGGTGGAGAGAGTGTACAGAATGACGGGAGAGCGGCGGGCGGGGACTCTCCTCAAACCACCTGCGTCGTGGTGCACGTGGTGGTGGTGTAGGCAGGCACGAGCAGGAAGAACAGCACAAAGATAATCAGGAAGACAACCGCCCAGCGCGTATAACCACCAAATACGCCGTAATACATAGCAGGCCCTCCTTGTAGATTGCTGCCGCCCGGCACCTTGGATGCCGGGTTCACTCCTATATAGATGCGCAGCCTTGACAGCCCGCACTGGATAAACATCCAAACTGGTACAATAAAAGCCGAGAGTCTGTGGTCAGCTGGGAAGGGAGAGAGCGCGCCATGCCGCGCAAGATGACGGTACAAACGCTGTGGAAGATGAAACAAGCAGGCCAGCGCATTGCTATGTTGACAGCTTACGACTACCCGACCGCCCGGCTTTTGGACGAAGCCGGGGTGCACGCCTTGCTGGTCGGCGACTCCTTAGGCATGGTGTTTCAAGGCCACGAAACCACGGTGAAAGTCACCCTTGAACAGATGATTTACCATACGGAAATGGTCAGCCGGGCGGCGCAGCAAGCGCTGGTGATTGCCGACCTGCCTTTCTTGTGCGCCAGCCTGCCGGAAGGTGAGGCGCTGCGCTGCGCCGGGCGGTTGATGCAGGAAGGGGGGGCGGGAGCAGTCAAATTGGAAGGCGGACGAGCATTCGCCTCCTTGGTCCGCCGCCTGGTTCAGGCAGGCATCCCCGTCATGGGCCACCTCGGCCTGACCCCACAATCTGTGCATGCCCTCGGTGGATTCAGTGTGCAGGGCCGCACTCGAGCGGCCGTCGAACAATTGCTGGACGATGCCCGCGCTCTGGTGGAAGCGGGGGTTTTCGCCATTGTGTTGGAACTGATTCCGGCAGAAGTGGCGGCGCGCGTGACGCGCGAACTGCCCATTCCGACCATAGGCATTGGCGCGGGGCCGGACTGCGACGGACAGGTATTGGTCTTCCATGACTTTGTGGGTTACACCTCAGGCTACGTCCCTAAACACAACAAGCGCTATGCCGAGCTGGCGGATGCCATCCGCAGGGCCGCCGCCACCTACATCCAAGAGGTGGGGGACGGCGTGTTTCCCGGTCCAGAGCAAACGGTTCACCTCAAGCCAGAGGAAGCTGAAGCCCTCGCTCCACTGCTGAATGCAACCCACGCAACGGATGGGCCACCACAAGGAGGGCACCAGGCATGAGGCAGGTTCAGACGATTGCCGATTTGCGCAGCGCTGTCCAGGCTGCCCGCCAGCGTGGCCAAAGCGTGGGTTTGGTTCCCACCATGGGTTACCTGCACGCCGGCCACCTGGCCTTGGTTGACGCAGCGCGCCGTGACAACGAGCTGGTGGTGGTCAGCATCTTCGTCAATCCCTTGCAGTTCGGCCCCCGCGAAGACTTCGCGCGCTACCCGCGCGACTTGGCACGGGACGCCGCCTTGCTGCAAGAGCACGAGGTTGACCTGCTGTTTGCCCCGAGTGTCGAAGAGATGTATCCCCGGCCATTGGCCACGTTTGTCGAGGTCCCGGACCTCAGCCAGACACTGTGCGGGCGCAGCCGGCCCGGTCACTTCCGCGGCGTGGCCACGGTGGTGAGCAAACTGTTTCACCTTGTCCAGCCGGATCGCGCCTACTTTGGTCAGAAAGACGGTCAACAGTTGGCCGTCATCCAGCGCATGGTGAGCGATTTGAACATCCCCGTGGAGGTCGTGGCGGTGCCCACGGTGCGTGAGCCGGACGGGTTGGCCATGAGCTCGCGCAACATTTACCTGTCAGCGGACGACCGCCGCCACGCCACCGTGTTGTACCGCGCCTTGCAGCACGCCAAGGCGCTGATCACAGACGGCGAGCGCGACGGCCGGCGCGTGGCTGCCGAGGTAGCGCAGAGGGTGGCTGCCGAACCCGGGGTGCGCCTGGATTATGCAGAAGTGGTGGACTGGGAGACCTTGCAGCCGGCAGACGTGCTGCAAGGCCGTGTGATGGTGGCGGTTGCTGCCTACGTGGGCCAGGCGCGTTTGATTGACAACCTGCAGCTGACTGTGCACGCGGACGGGCGGGTCACAGAACACTGAAAGGGGCCGCCGTGGCCCCGGTGCCCTGCCCTTACGCCGTTTCCGCAGACCGCGCCTGGCGGCCGTTGTCTTCTGCCGCCAGGCGCCGCACCAGCTGCTTCACGGCGTCGCGCAGCTCTGGTTGCGCCAAGGCCAGTTCCAGCGTCGCCTCAATGAAACCAAGCTTCTCACCCACGTCAAAACGCCGCCCCACAAACTCATACGCCGTCATGTCCTCTAAACGGCACAGTTCGTTGAGTGCGTCTGTGAGTTGAATCTCACCGCCCGCGCCAATCTCCCCGCGTTCCAAGTACTCAAACACCCTGGGTGTAAGAACATAGCGGCCAATGATGGCCAAATTCGACGGAGCGTGGTAAGGGTCAGGCTTTTCCACCAGGTTGCGTACACGTGAGCGGCGCGGCCCAATCGGCTCTGAGTCGACAATGCCGTAGCGCGACACTTGATCCCGCGGCACAGTCTGAACACCAATCACCGACGCCCCCGTTTCTGCGTACACGTCCATCAACTGGCGCAAGCAGGGTACATCGCTGCAGACGATGTCGTCGCCGAGCAGTACCGCAAACGGTTCATCCCCAATAAAGCGGCGTGCACACCACACCGCATGCCCCAACCCCAACGGTTGCTTTTGGCGTATGTAATGGATGTTTGCCATGTCGGTGATGCGTTGAATTTCACGCAATACCTCTGGCTTTTCTTTTTGCGTGAGCAACTCTTCTAACTCGACAGAGCGGTCAAAGTGGTCTTCAATCGCGCGCTTTCCCTTGCCTGTGACAATGATCAAGTCTTCGACGCCGGCTGCGACCGCTTCTTCGACGATGTACTGAATGGTGGGTTTGTCGACAATCGGCAGCATCTCTTTGGGCATCGCCTTGGTGGCAGGCAAAAACCGCGTGCCCAACCCTGCAGCCGGAATCACCGCTTTGCGAATGGGTTTCATCCACCGCCGTCCTTTCTGCGCCGTTGCAACCCTCGCTTGTCCCCCACCGGCATCATACCACACTCCTCACCAACTCCAAGAAGTGTTTCAGAATCCGCGCCGTCATGCCCCAAATGACGCGCTGGCCCGCCTCGTAGAAGTAGACCGTCCGCGTGATCTCCCGCCAGCGGTACATCGTCCCCCCCGGCAACAGGGACACCGGCAAATCTGGCGGCGGCTGCGGCACAAAGCGCAGCGTGTAGGCGCGCGGCTGCAAAGCCAGCAATTCGCTAAGCGGCACAGTAAACACCTCGTGCACCTCAGCCGGGTTAGGTTGCAGCGGTCCGCTGTAACGCAACCGCCCTACCACCGGGAAGATCAAGGTCTGCGGCGACGCCACCAACACGTCGAGCGGTCCCAGACACTCGATATCGGACGGCGCAACCCGCAACTCCTCACACGTTTCGCGGACGGCCGCTGCGCTGACATCGGCGTCTTGTGCCTCCTCAAAACGCCCGCCTGGAAAACAGATCTCCCCCGCCTGGCGGCGCAAGGTAAACGCCCGCTGCTCAAACAGCACCTCGATGCACCCGGGCGTACGCTCCACCAATGGAATCAAGACGGCTGCCTGCAACAGCGGCGGTTCACCAATAAATCC
>JAILZF010000080.1 GCA_023512635.1 Alicyclobacillus sp.
GTATAAGGGTGACGATTGGGCTGGCGCAGGCGTCGCTGAACTCGATGAGGCTTTGGGCGGTTGGTTGAGCCAGTTACGGGCGCGGGGTGATATCACCGGCCAGGCCCATGAGGTGTTGATTTTCCCGACATTCGAGAACGTGCCTGCCCGGTTTGTGGCTGTCGTGGGTTTGGGAGAGCGGGCTGAACTGGACGTCCATGGTGTACGCCTGGCGGCTGGCCGGCTGTTGCGCAAGGCGTCAGCCTACAAACTGCAAAGCCTGGGCAGCAGCCTGTTTGGCTCTGACCTGCCGGGCATCAGCAAGGAAGCACTGGCCCAGGCGTTTGTCGAAGGGGCTGCGCTTGCTACATACCGCTTTGCCGGTTACGCACAAGCCACTCGCCGTTCAGAGGCTGCTATGCATACGACATCCAGCTTTGCAGCATCAGACGTGAGCGGGGAAGACCAGAAGACGGAAGGGAATATGAAGCAGCTATGGCTGGCTACAGCGGCAGATGCAGGTGTCGCTGAAGGAATCACACGCGGGCTGGTGTGTGCAGAAGCTGTCCATCTTGCCCGCGATTGGGTCAATACGCCGGGCAACCTGCTGACCCCGGCGGCCTGGTGTGAGCAAGTGGCCACACTCGCTGCTGCAGAAGGTTTGAAGTTGACCGTTCTGGAACGGGCTGACATGGAACGCCTGCGGATGGGGGCGTTGTTGGCCGTCAGCCAAGGCAGTGACCAGCCTCCCAAACTGATGGTACTTCAATATCAGGGTAAGCCGTCAAGGCAGGACGTCTTAGCGTTTGTTGGCAAGGGGGTGACGTTTGACGCTGGAGGTATTTCCATCAAACCGGCAGCGAACATGGACGAAATGAAGATGGATATGGCTGGCGGGGCGGCTGCACTGGCTGCGGTGTGGGCCATCAGCCGGCTGAAGTTACCCGTCAACGTCATGGCTGTCGTCCCCTGTTGTGAAAACCTGCCTTCTGGCCAGGCGTTGAAACCCGGAGATGTCATCACCGCCTTGACCGGGCAGACGATAGAAGTGTTAAACACCGATGCCGAGGGCCGCTTAATCCTGGCTGATGCCGTAGCGTACGCCAAGCAGCTGGGGGCGACACACCTGGTGGATATTGCGACCTTGACGGGTGCTGTGGTCGTGGCTTTAGGCAAAGTCACCACGGCGGCACTGACCAACGATGAGCGGTTTCTGCAAGAGCTACAGGCTGCAGCCGCTGCGAGCGGCGAAAAAGTTTGGCCGTTGCCAACGTTTGCTGAGTACCGCGAGCAACTGCGCAGCGACATTGCCGACATGAAAAACGTAGGTGGTCGGCCGGCAGGAACGATTACCGCAGGACTGTTGATCGGTGCGTTTGTCGGTGACACTCCTTGGATTCACTTGGACATCGCGGGCACCGCCTGGACTGAGAAGGCAGGTCCAATGGGGCCGAAAGGAGCCACTGGAGTGATGGTACGTACGCTTGTAGAACTGGCACGCCGCTGGCAAGGGGGAAGGGCCTCTTGATTCGCGTATATGCGGCCATCGGCGGAATGTTAGGTTTTCTTGCGGTCGCCCTTGGGGCATTTGCCGCCCATCTGTTAAAACAGCGATTGTCATCCGAGATGTTAGACGTGTTTCAGACAGGGGTTCACTACCAGTTTGTCCATGCACTGGCTTTGCTCATGGTGGCGGCATTGGCGGCTACGCTCGGCACGTCCAACGCATGGTACTGGGCAGGGGGGTTGTTCACGGCAGGCGTGGTGCTGTTTTCTGGCAGTTTGTACGCCCTCGCGTTGACGGGTGTCCGTGCTTTGGGTGCCATCACTCCGCTAGGCGGTCTGTGTTTTCTGGCCGGATGGCTGCTCGTGGCTTGGGCTGCTTGGCGGAGTTGGTGAGCAGAACCCCGGGGCAGCTGGGTTAAAAAAGTGCCACCCCGGCCTCTGCCAGCAAATCACTGAGTAGATTCAAAGGCAAACCCACCACGGTAAAGTAATCACCGTCGATTTTTTCCACCAGGGTCGCGCCCAACCCTTGAATCGCGTACGATCCCGCTTTGTCCAAGGGTTCGCCGGTGCGAACGTAACGTTGGATGTGTTCCAAGGTCAGTGGCCGCATCCAGACACGGGTACAGCGGTGACCACAGCGGTACTGCCCCTCCGGGTGGTGCCACACGCACACCCCGCTGTACACCTCGTGGACGCGGCCTTGCAGTTGTTGCAGCATCTCGATGGCTGCGGCTGGTTGAGGCGGTTTGCCGAGGACCTTGCCGTCTAACACTACGATGGTATCGGCCGCCACCACCAGGACCGGCTGAGCCGGCTGTTGCTGGGCGACAACCTGTGCCTTGCGCACAGCGAGTTGTTCCACCCATGCTCCCGGAGGCGTGCCCGGGGCCACCGATTCATCCGCATGGCTGGCCACCACTGTAAAAGGCAGCCCTAGCGACTGCAACAGGTCTCGCCGGCGCGGGGAACTTGACGCTAGGATCAGTCTGCGTACGGCAGTTTGCATGTCCGACTCCCCTTAGGACAGCTACTTAGAAATACAATCCCCTGGCTGCATGTCTCAGGTTAGCATGTCACAGGTTGCAGAAAAAAGGCAAGGCTCCAGCCGCGTATGCTGAAGCCTTGCCCCATCGTCAGGCTGACGGGCTTACCCGTTGTCGCGCGACGTCTGTCTTTGGTACGCCGCTTCATCTTTAATCTCGCGGCGGAAACCGGCAATCGCTTGTTCACGGCGCTCGTTTTTGGCTTCCAGCGCGGCTCGGTCAGACGGGCGCATTTCATCTCCGTGCGCCTTTAAAAAATCCCGCGATTCGCGCAGGTTGGCCATGGTATTTTGAATCGCATCCGCCAAACGTTCTACGTTGTCTGAGCGGTCGTCCGGTTTCGGCATCCGCAGTCCCTCCCTTGTGGTCCATCGCGCGCAGCTTCTCTCCTCCTGGCCGCGGCGACAAGGGTAGTCTGCGCTGCGGGGGTTGCAAGCTATGCGCAGCTCGCGGTACGGGTCCGGCGATATGGCTGGACAAGCGCTGGCGGTCAGATTCGTGTATGATGCTGCCTGGGGTATACATTGGGGACGGGGAGGCGTCGTTGGTGCACAGGCTTCGTAACCTGCCGTTGTCGGTGCAACACGTCTTTGCGATGTTCGGATCTACCGTGTTGGTTCCGTATTTAACGGGACTCGATCCGGGAAGCGCCTTGGTGGCTAGCGGGGCTGGTACACTGTTGTTCCATGCCATCACCGGTGGCAAGGTGCCGGCGTATCTCGGATCATCGTTTGCGTTTATCGCTCCCCTTGCGTACTTTGTCAGCAAACAACACAACCCTGGCGCCGCGACGACAGGACTGCTCGCTGTGGCTGGGGTGTACCTGATGATCGCACTGCTTGTACGTGCGCTTGGCTTTGCACGTTTGCGCCGGGTCATTCCGCCTGTGGTGGTGGGTCCCGTGGTTTCCATTATCGGGTTATCCCTAGCCGGTACAGCGGTGACACAGATGGCTGCCGTGCGTTGGGATGTCGCAGCTGTCAGCTTAGCGGCTGCCATCATGGCGAACCTGGCAGGTTCACCCGGAATACGAGTGTTGCCTTTATTGGTCGGAATTGTTGTAGGCTACCTTTATGCCTGGTTGCGTGGTGGCATCGATTGGCGGCCTCTGCAACAAGCCCCGCTCTGGGCGTGGCCGCACGTTCAACTCCCGCACGGGAGCTTGGCTGCGGTGCTGATGATGGCGCCGATTGCCTTCGTGACGATGATTGAAGACTTGGGCCATATGTTTGTGCTGAATGAAATCATCGCCCGTGACGTCACGCGTGACCCTGGATTTCCGCGCATCCTGCTAGGCAACAGCATTGCGACGGCAGTAGCCTCACTGCTTGGAGGTCCGGCACAGACCACCTATGCGGAGAACTTAGGGGTGTTGGCGCTTACCCGGCGATTTTCCAGTCATTTGCTGCAAGGGGCAGCCGTCATAGCCATCTTGCTCGGTCTGTTGGGCAAGGTCGGGGCACTGATTCACACCATTCCAGTCCCTGTCATGGGCGGGATTAGTATCCTGCTTTTTGGGATGATTGCTGCCATGGGCATCCGCCATGTGATAGAAGAACGGGTCGACTTGACGAATCGGAAAAACCTGATTGTCGTGGCGGTGATTTTTATTGTCGGTGTCGGTCTGCCGAACAATGGTATAGCCTGGGCCACGCTGGCAGGGTTGTTGGTCTACTGGCTCGTGCCTGACCGGTCACAAAAGCGGGTATCCTAAGCCTGGTTCAGCCGCATGGAGGTGCATGTGGGATGACATCCAGGCGCAAATCAATTGGCCGTGGCGACGAGGCTTCCGGCCCGGTGATGGGCCCGGCGGCCAGCCAGAGCATGGCACGCGGCCAGCCTTTGGCTGAGTTAGCGCACCGCCGTTACGGAACACCGCAACTCGGCAAGTACAGCCGCCGCTTAGGCGGGGTGTACGGCGCTTCGGTGAGTCATCTGCAGTAACCCCTGAAGCTGTTGTAAGGGAAAACGTCCAACAGATCATGAGCGGCTGAACTCGCCCGCGGCAGGTCCCGCGGGCGCTGTTGTCTGCAGGGAGTGCGTGCGCACGGCGATCGCGTAAGCAGCAGCACTTGTGCCAGCTACATGACCGGTGGAAAACGCAACGGTGATGTTGTACCCGCCTGTGTGTGCGTGTACGTCCAACACCTCGCCGGCAAAAAACAGCCCACTACACTTTTTTGAAGCCATGGACCGAGGGTCCACCTCTTGCACCGATACGCCACCGCCTGTCACGGTGGCTTGCGCAAGCGGCAACGTCCCTGTGATGCGGAGGGGGAAGGCCTTGACGTGAGTCGTGAGCAGGTCGATGTGAGCGTTGCTCAATTCCGCGAGTGGCCGGCCAGCCAGTTGACTGCGGCGGGCAATGACTTCGGCCAACCGGTCCGGCAGACTGGCGCGTAGGACGGTCTCCAGCTGGCGCCGAGGAGTCTCGCTGCGGGCGCTTAGCAGGTGTGCGCGCCAATCAGCCTCCTCAGTCTCCGGCAGGCAATCCACCGTCGCCAGCAGCTGCGCGTGCGGGTGGCGCCGCAGTGTCACCGATACATAATGGCTGCAACGCAAGGCGACGGGACCGCTCAGGCCAACATGGGTGAACAACAAATCCCCCGTTTCTTGGGTCAGCCGTTTGCGGCCGTGGTAGACGGCTACGGTCGTGTCGCGCAACGACAAACCTTGCAGGCTGCGGTCACGGATGAACGGCTCATCGCTGGTTAACGGGACCGCTGTCGGGTAGGGGTCCACCAAGGTGTGGCCCGCTTGCACGGCCCACGCGTAAGCGTCACCCGTACTCCCTGTTTTCGGAACGCTGCAGCCCCCGGTGGCCACCACCACCGCATGCGCAGGCAGGCGCTGCTGACCTTGTAGGCAGACACCGTACACGGCCCCGTCTGCCAGCCATAATCCAGCAACAGGGGTGTTCAAGCGGAATTGAACGCCACAGTCCTTTGCTTTTTGAATCAAGGCTTGAACGACGGTTTGCGCACGGTCTGTCACCGGGAAGACGCGACCGTGGTCTTCCTCTTTAAGACGAATGCCCAAACCCTCAAAAAACGCGCGCACATCCTCATTAGAGAAGCGCGTCAGGGCGGAGTACAGGAAACGCCCGTTGCCAGGAATGTTTTGCATAAGCTCTGACAGGGGTTTCGCATTGGTGACATTGCAACGGCCACCCCCAGAAATAGCCAACTTGCGGCCCAAACGGTTACCCTTTTCTAGTAACAAGGTCTGTGCACCCGTACTAGCGGCGGCAATGGCAGCCATCAAACCAGCCGGACCACCACCCACCACGACAACATCCCAA
>JAILZF010000081.1 GCA_023512635.1 Alicyclobacillus sp.
ATTCAAGCGTCATACGGGAATCACACGATGCAAGCTGTGCCTTGCTCGACGCTAGTGGCCGGGTGCTTGCGCAGCATGTGGTGTTGCCTTTGCACCTAGGGGCGTTTACTGAGTGTACCAAAGCCGTGATTGCCCGCTATGAAAAGGAAGGATTCGAGGAAGGAGACGGTTTTTTCATCAACCACCCGTACCACGGCGGCAGTCCGCACGCTCCTGACTTGGCTGTCATTACACCGATTTTTGCGCAAGGTAGGCATATCGGGTTTGCAGCAACGATGGCGCACAAAAACGATATTGGCGGTCCGGTACCGGGCAGCTGTCCGACCACGGCGCGCGATGTGTTTGCTGAAGGAATCCAATTGCCACCTGTCCGCTTTGTCCGGGCCGGCCAAGTCGTGCAGGAAGTGGTGGACATCCTGCGCGCCAACACGCGCACGCCCGACCTGGTATGGGGGGATGTGCGCGGCCAGTTGGGGGCTTGCCGCTTGGGGGAGCGCCTGGTGCAGGAACTCGCTGGCGACCAGCCGGAGGTGTTGCTGCAGCGCGCCCACGCCAATGCCGAGTTGACACGCCAACGTGTTCTGAAGACCATCGCCAGCTGGCCGGACGGGGTCTACCGGGCTGTGCGGTATGTGGACCACGATGGAATGGATACCAAGACCCCGTTGCGGTTATCCGTGCAAGTGATAAAAGAAGCAGACCGGCTGACGTTCGACTTAACCGATTGCCACCCGCAGACCGTCGGGCCAGCCAACATCCGTCCTCCGCTGGCGCGTGCGGCGGCTGCATTCGTTCTGACGTGCTTGATAGACCCCAATTTATCCATCAACTACGGCTTGCTTGAGTCGTTTGCATTGCGCACGCGCCCCGGCACCATCGTTGACCCTCGCTATCCGGCGCCAGTGAATACCTACAACCCGACTGTCCATGCCCTGGAGGAGGCGTTGTTTGCAGCGCTGTCTCCGCTCGCGGAGCGGCGGGTGGCAGGTGGGGCGGGCAGCCGATCCTTGGCTGTGAGCGGACGCCATCCACAAACGGGGGAACCGTTTGTGATGTACGAACTGTTTGGGGGCGGTTCGGGGGCACGCGTCGACCGGGACGGGGTCAACGGCACCACGGTCAACCACACCAATGCGCACATCGCGCCTATTGAAATCATTGAGAGTGAATACCCGGTGCGCTTGGTCAAGTTTGAGCTGATTCCCGATTCCGGCGGTCCGGGCCGCCAGCGCGGAGGCTTGGGTTTTCGCCGTGAGTACGAAATCCTGGCTGACGAGGTGCGCGTGAACGTGCGCTCAGACAAACATATCGTGGCGCCACTCGGCCTGGATGGTGGTTGGCCGGGGCGGCCAGGGCGCTTGGTGGTGCAGCGGCAAGGCGGTGCGGAAGAAGTCTTGGGATCACGCGTGTCAGATTTGATTTTACGCCGCGGCGACCATATTGCGCTTGAAGTACCGGGCGGCGGCGGAGTAGGCAACCCGGAGGAACGAGACCCAGCGCTGCTCGAGCGGGATCGCCGCTTTGGTTATGTGCGCCACTGGCCGCTACCTGGAGAAACGGCACCGTTGACCCTTGGGTCGTCCGAGTGAGCAGTGCGTGGCGGCAGCCGCCGCCGTTGCGACAACCAGAGTGACTGAGGAGGAATGACGGGTGGCGTACCGAATTGCCGTCGACACGGGCGGCACATTTTGTGACTTTGTCTTGCATGATGAGAGCACTGGGGATGTGCATATCGCCAAGGTGTCGTCGACGCCTGACGACCCGTCACGCGCGATCGTCGAGGGGGTTCGCAAGGTGTTGCGCGAGCGCCAACTCGACGCCCGCGATGTGCACTTTTTCTCACACGGCACCACAGTAGGTACCAACGCTTTGATTGAGGGCAAGGGTGCTCGTGTTGGGATGTTGGTGACAGAAGGGTTTCGCGGAATCTATGAGGTTCGTGAGCAGAGCCGCGGATTTGGCAAGTACATCTACGATTTAAATTACGAGAAAAGTCGGCCGTTGGTCTGGCCGGATGCGACGGCCGAAGTGCCAGAACGCGTGGGTGCGGGCGGCGAGGTGGTACGTCCGCTGGACGAGGCGCGCGTACGGGCGGAACTCGAGCGGCTGCGCGATATGGGTGTAGAGTCGCTGGCGGTGGTGCTGCTGTTTTCGTTCCTCTACCCTGGGCATGAGCAGCGCGTGGCGGAAATCGCTGCTGAGGTCGCGCCGGACCTGCCGGTGTCGTTGTCGAGTGCCGTTTTACCACAAATCCGCGAGTACTACCGTATGAGCACGACCCTGGTCAACGCCTATTTGGTGCCGGTGTTGTCACGCTACTTGGAGCGGCTGGAACGCAATTTGTTAAACGTCGGTTTACAGCCGCAGCGGATGTTTGTCATGCAGTCGAACGGCGGTGTGGCCTCGTTTGCGGAAGCAGGCACGCTGGCTTCCACCACCGCCCTCTCCGGTCCGGCGGCTGGCGTCATGGCGGCGTGCGCGTTGGGCGCGCAGATGGGCGAAGGCGAGCTGATTACGTTTGACATGGGTGGCACCAGCTGTGACGTCAGTCTGATTCACCAGGGGCGGCCGTCGATGGCCACGCGCGCCAAGGTCGCGGGTTACGACCTGGCGACGCCGCTGTTGGACATTCATACGGTGGGCGCGGGCGGGGGCACCATCGCCTGGCTGGACTCGGTGGGCTCACTCAAAGTTGGCCCGCGCTCGGCCGGGGCAGACCCGGGACCGGTGGCGTACGGTCGTGGCGGTCACGAGGTGACCATCACCGACTGCAACCTTGTCTTGGGTTATCTCAATCCTGTGTTTTTGTCGGGGGAGTTGCAACTCGACCTCCAAGCAGCCCGGGCTGCGGTGCAGCGGCAGATTGCGGAGCCGCTGGGCTGCTCGATGATTGCCGCGGCGGACGCGGTGATTCGCCTGATCAACGTGACGATGGCGGAGGCGGTGAAAGCCATCTCTTCGCAACGTGGCTACGACTTGCGCCGCTTTTACTTGGTGGCGTTTGGCGGCGGCGGCCCCATCCACGCCGGTCGGATTGCGCTCGACCTGGGGATGCGCGGGGTGGTTGTCCCTGAGTACCCAGGGGTGTTCTCTGCGCTCGGTCTGCTGTTGTCCGACGTCCGTCACGATTTGATGCGATCTCGCTTAAAACCCTGGGCGCAGACGGACCCAGGCGAAGTCTCAGCGCTGCTGGGAGAACTGCGTGAGGCTGGCGCCGCCATCCTCGCGCGTGAAGGGTTTGCACCGGCGCAGATGGCGTTTGAAGCGGGTGTCGACCTGCGTTACCGCGGTCAGGGATACGAACTGACCGTACCCTTAGCGCGCTGGCCAGAAACGCTGGAAGACATGCAGGAGATCCGACGGCGGTTTGACGACCTGCATGAGGAACGGTTTGGCCACCGTGCAGACGACGCAGAGGTGGATTGGGTTCAGGCACGCTTAACCGCGGTCGGGCGCGTGGAGCGGCCGCACCTGCGCCGGGCGGAGCGCGTCTTAGGGGCGCGTCCGGAACCTTATACCACGCGTCGCGCCTATTTCCAAGAGACGGGAGAGGTGGACGTGCCGGTGTACCTGCGGCAGCACCTATCACCCGGCATGGAACTGACCGGTCCGGCGATTGTAGAACAGTACGACACCACGGTGGTTGTCTACCCTGGGATGACAGCTGGCATGGACGAGTGGCGGAACTTGATTCTGCGGCCTGACGAGGCCCGCTGAGGAGGACGAGAGCGTATGCGTCTGCAGGGCAAAGTAGCCATTGTGACAGGAGCTGGCCGCAACATTGGGGCGGAGGTAGCTCGCCAATGCGCGCGTGAAGGGGCGCGAGTGGCTGTGGTCGACAACCATGAGGGACGGGCCAGTGCGGTGGCGGACGAGATCAACAGCCAGTTTCCAGACCACGCACTGGCTGTGGTATGCGACGTGTCAAGCAAAGACTCGGTGCAGGCGATGGTGGACCGAGTGTTGGCGGCGTGGGGTCAGGTTGACATCCTCGTCAACAACGTAGCCATCACTGACCGCAAAACTGTGCTGGAACTGGATGTGGAGGAGTGGAACCGGGTGTTGGCTGTCACCTTGACCGGTACATTCTTGTGCAGCAAGTACGCTGCTCAGGCGATGGTCGAACGCGGCACGCGCGGTCGCATTGTCAATATCGCTTCGACGTCCGGACACCGCGGGCGCTTGCGTGCCACGGCATATACGGCTGCCAAGGCAGGTGTCCTCAACTTTACGCGTACCCTGGCGGCCCAGCTGGCTCCGTACGGTATCCGCGTCAACTCCGTGACGCCGAATAAAATCGGGTCTCCCGTAGGTGAAGAGGAAGAGCGTAAGACGGGAGAAGTGAAAAACCTGATTGGCCGCAATGGGCGCCCGCTCGACATTGCGCACGCGGTGGTGTTCATGGTTAGTGATGAAGCGGACTTTATCACAGGAGTGGACCTGTTGGTGGATGGTGGTGTCTTGGCGGCGCTGGATGCGTGAGATGGACTTGCGGGTTCAGCAAAGGGGGAGAGGCGAATGCGCGCAAGGCGGTGGCTGGCTTGTACGGTGGCGGTGTTTGGGGTGGCAAGTGTAAGCGCGTGCGGTGGGGCGGCCAGCGTAACGACTGGCCCTGGGAACGCGGCCAACAACGCGGCCCCAGCTGCGGCCAACGCTGCAGCGGGAACGACAACCCCAGCCAGCACTGCTGCGCCAGCGCCCGATTGGACGTTCTACAAAGGCAAGACTGTACGCTTGATTGCCCCTGATTCGCCCGGCGGCGGCTACGATACCTGGGCGCGGTTGATGGCGCCCTACTTGGCCAAGGTGTTGGACGCGAAAGTTGATGTGGTCAACATCCCGGGCGCAGGCACGCTGATTGGCACGCATCAGTTGTCCTTGGCTGCACCGGATGGGTTAACCCTGGGTATGGTGGATACCAGTGGTGATGTTGCCGATAAGATGGAGCACGTTCCAGGTGAAGACTTCGATTTGTCGAAGTTCACTTGGCTAGGTCGTGTGACGCAGAACACGGTGGGTATCTATGCCCAGCCGAACACTGCAGTGCACTCCATCAACGACTTGCTGCAGTACCGCGGCACCCCCATGAAAGTGGTCGACATCCGTAGCTCGGTGGGCGATATGGCGGTGCGAGGGGTGCTGCACGCCTATGGGGTACCGTTTTCCATGGTGTACGGTTACTCCAGCAGCAAGGAACAGGTGGCGGGTTTCCTGCGCGGAGACGGGCAGCTGGCAGCTGGGGACTACTCGGTATGGTCGAGCGTGATGGAAGCGAAAAAGGCACAGCCGCTGTTGGTGGTGACCATGCAGGCGTCACCTTTGGCGCCGGGTGTGCCGGCCTTGGGTTCATTGCTGCATCAGCAGCCACTGGCAGGACAAACACAGACGGCGTTGCAAACCATGACGACGCTGCTGCTGCTGGGCAAAGACATCGCTGCGCCAGCTGGAGTCCCGGAGGAACGGGCGGCGGCCCTGCAAGCTGCTGTGCAACAGGTGTTGCAAGACCCGGATTTTCTCGCGGCCGCCAAACAGCGCCACCTGGAGGTGGATTTTGAGGACGGAAAGCAACTGCGTCAGGACTTGCAACAGGTGTTGGGACACTTAGGGGAGTTGGAGCAGCTTTTACAATAAAATTCCCCTCGATACCATGGATTGCGTATGGTTGTTCTGCGTGGGTATGGGGCGCAGACGTACAGCCGTCGGGCTGTGCTGCGCCCCTAGTAGTTGGCGGAGGTTTACGATTTGTTGCTGACGTCGAACAGTGTAATCATCCCCGTCATGTCGCTGCCGCTGGTCACGT
>JAILZF010000082.1 GCA_023512635.1 Alicyclobacillus sp.
TATCTGCCGCGGGCGCAGGATACGTGAGAGGGGTCGTCCTTAGTACGAGAGGACCGGGACGAACCGACCGCTGGTGTACCAGTTGTACCGCCAGGTGCACGGCTGGGCAGCCAAGTCGGGGAGGGATAAGCGCTGAAAGCATCTAAGCGCGAAGCCTGCCTCAAGATAACGTATCCCATCCCGGGAAGGGAGTAAGACCCCTTGAAGAAGACGAGGTAGATCGGTCCGAAGTGGAAGCGTGGTGACACGTGGAGCGTTCGGATACGAATCGGTCGAGGTCTTCACCTGGGGAAGCGTGGGAAAGCACGTTCGCATCCAGTTTCGAGGGTACGAGTCTGGTGGCCATAGCGGAGGGGAAACACGCGTACCCATCCCGAACACGACCGTGAAGACCTCCAGCGCCGAGGGTACTAGGGGCGGGAGCCCCTGGGAGAGCAGGACGCTGCCAGGCGTGAGAAAGACCCGCGGGGAGGACCCAGGGGCAAGCGGAGCAAGGTCCGCAGCCCCTGGGTCCTCTTTGCATAGGAGGGGCCTTTATCTGGGTCCCATGCAAGGGCTCGGCGGTGTCACCATGACCCGCTTCTGTGCTCTTTGTTTGTGGTATGATGATTGTATGATTTCACGCTTAACGTAGTCCAGGACGTATCCCCGGTTGACAGTTGACTGATGCCAAGGTATAAATGCGGGTATACGGACGCGTTTGGGCACGGCGTGCAATACGGCGCGAGATGTGGCCGGCGCGCACTCGTGGCGGACTCAAGAGCCCTTTCGCCCATCCGGGGAAAGGGCTTGTTGCATTCTGTGCTAGGGCGACTCATGTATTTGTCGACCCGTGCTCTCACAGGTATGGTCAGCCCTGTGATACGTACAAGGACCGCTGCCGAGAGGAGGGAGGCCCGTGCAACCCCCGCGCATGGTTGTTAAAGTTGGCTCAAGCAGTCTTACGGATGAACACGGGCAGCTCGATCCCGCTAAATTGGAGCGGTTGGTCGATCAATTGGCACGCGTGCAGGCGCAAGGGTGGCGGGTGGTCCTTGTTTCGTCTGGAGCGGTTGCAGCCGGTGTGAGCCGGTTGGGCTGGCGCCGGGCCACCCTGACGATGCCGGAAAAACAGGCTGCCGCTGCGGTCGGACAAGGTCTCCTGATTGGTGTCTATGAACAGCTGTTTGCGGCACGGGGACTGGCCATTGGTCAAGTCTTGTTGAGTCGTTCCGACTTGCATGCCAGACGCCGTTTTGTGCATATCCGCAACACCTTGTCCACACTGTTGGAGCGTGGCGTTGTGCCCGTGGTCAATGAGAATGACACGGTAGCCGTCGACGAAATCCGCTTTGGAGACAACGACACCCTGGCCAGTTATGTCGCGCTCGTGGTGGACGCCCACCGGCTCGTACTGCTAACCGATATTGACAGCTTATACACGGCCGATCCGCGGACACACGCGGGAGCCGAACCGATTCGTGAAGTCCGCGCCATCACCCCCGAATTAGAACAAATGGCCGGAGGGAGCGGCAGCCAGGTCGGCACTGGCGGGATGCGTACCAAAATCAACGCCGCCAAGATTGCAACCTCCGCCGGCATCGAAGTGGTGGTGGCCGCCGCCAACGCCCCCGACGTCTTGCTGCGCGTAGCCAGCGGCGAGTCGGTGGGTACGCTGTTTCACGCCCGTCGCCGCATGCCTGCGAAAAAAGCGTGGGTGGCACACGGCACGGCAGCCGAAGGGGAGCTGTACATTGACGACGGCGCAGTGCGCGCCTTACGTCGCGGTGCAGCCAGCCTGCTCTTCCCGGGGATTGTCCGCGTCACCGGCGATTTTCGAGAAGGAGCGGTGGTTGCCTGTCGCAGCCTCGACGGGTCTCTCGTGGCCAAAGGTATCGTTCACTTTTCTGCAGGGGATTTACGCGTTTTGTTGGAGCGGCGTGCCGCAGGGTATACGTTACCGCCACTGCACGAAGTCATCCACCGCGATCACCTGATTCTCGTTGAGGAGGTGGGCGCCGATGGCGCTCTCGGTTGAAGGTCATACGCAGGTTGAAGCCCAGTTGCGGGCAGCCAAAGCTGCAGCTCGTCTGCTGGCGCCGTTACCGCGAGCGGTGAAGGACCAAGCCCTGCACGCCATGGGAGAGGCCATTTGGGCCGACCGTGCCGCCATCCTGGCAGCCAACCAGACAGACCTGGAGCGAGCTCACGCCCAAGGCGAGACCAAAGCGCGCATGGACCGGCTGATGCTTGATGAACGACGGCTGCACCAGGTTATCCAAGGCTTAGAGCAAGTTGCCGCCCTGCCCGATCCGGTGGGGCAGGTGGAGGCTGCATGGACACGGCCCAACGGCTTGCATATTGAGAAGGTGCGTGTGCCGTTTGGCGTGATCGCCATCATCTATGAGTCGCGGCCGAATGTGACGGTCGACGCGGCTGCCCTCGCTTTGAAAACCGGTAACGCAGTCGTCCTGCGCGGCGGTAAAGAGGCCCAGTCGTCCAACGCCGCTCTCACCGCCGCCATGCGGCGGGGCTTGCAAGCCGCGGGGGTCCCGGAAGATGCGTTGCAGTTTGTGGCCGTTCCGGATCGAGCGGTGGTGGATGTATTAATTCGTGCGAAAGGCTGGGTTGATTTGGCCATTCCTCGGGGTGGGGCCGGTCTCATCCAACATGTGGTAGAGCACGCTGTGGTCCCTGTGATCGAGACAGGGGTTGGCAATTGTCACGTGTACGTTGACGCACAGGCCGACCTGGACATGGCGGTGGAAATTGTGGTCAACGCCAAAGTCCAGCGTCCTTCGGTCTGTAATGCGGCTGAGACACTGCTTGTCCACCGGGACGTGGCGCCAGCGTTTCTGCCGCGGGTCGGGCAGGCGTTGACAGCTCGCGGTGTAGAACTGCGCGCCTGTACGGAAACCTATACGCTGCTGCAGGGTGTGGTACCCGCCGATTTGTTGCAGAGAGCAGAGGAATTGGACTGGAGTACAGAATACCTTGATTTGATCATGGCGGTCAAAGTTGTCGGGAGTTTGGACGAGGCGATACAACACATCAACCATTACGGTTCACAGCACTCGGAAGCGATTGTCACAGCCGACACTCAGGCGGCTGCCCGCTTTTTCAGCAGTATCGACGCGGCAGCCGTCTACCATAACGCGTCCACGCGCTTTACCGACGGGTTTGAGTTTGGTTTTGGTGCAGAGATGGGCATTTCAACGCAAAAACTGCATGCACGCGGGCCGATGGGTTTGCCAGAGTTAACCACTTACCAGTACCGTGTACGCGGTACGGGCCAGGTTCGCAGCTGAACAGCGCCACTGGCGGCAGCGCAGACGGAGAAAGGTGGGATGTCTGTGCCGGCTTGGCTGTGGTTGGTGGCCGCCCTGGTGTTAGCGGCATGCGAACTGGCAACGGCCACCTTTGTCTTGATGTGGTTGGCGGTGGCCGCCTTGTGTACCGCCGCTGTCGCTCTGGTTCTGCCGTTGGCTGTTCAGGTGGCGTGTTTTGTCTTGGTAAGTACTGCAAGCCTGTTCTTGACACGCCGCTGGGCTAGGCGTTGGCGGCAAAACCGGACCGCCGGCCCCCCGCCAGGCGTGGGCGAGTCTGCAAGGCAAAGCCTGATTGGCAGCCGGGGCGTAGTGGTCTCAGCGCCGGAACCGGGGGGGTTGGCGGCCGTGCGGGTACGGGGTGAACTGTGGAGTGCGCGCAGCGTGCAAGCCTTGCGCCCAGGCCAAGTGGTACGCGTACTGGCTGTAGACAGCACCGTGTTATCGGTCGTACCGGAGGCGGAAAGCTAAAGGAGGCGGGAAGGATGGTCACAGCGGTCATCCTGGTGCTGGTGATGTTGCTGGCGCTGCTAGCCGTGGTCCGTAGCGTCCGCATTATTCCGCAACAACGGGTGGCTATCGTCGAACGGCTCGGCAAGTACCAAGCGACGTTGCATCCAGGGGTTAATCTCATCATTCCGTTTATCGACCGTGTGGTACGGGTCCTAGACTTGCGCACGCAACAGGTCATTGTTCCGCCACAAATGGTGATTACCAAAGACAATGTACAAATACAGATAGATACCGTATTTTTTTACACCGTGGTGGATCCGCGCATGGCAACCTACAATATTGCCAATGTGGTCCAGGGAATTCAGAATATTACAGCCGCCAATATCCGCCAGGTGGTCGGCCGAATGGAACTGGACGAAACCTTAGCAGGGCGGGACAAGATCAGCCTTGCCCTGCGTGCAGCCCTGGATGAAGTGACCGAGTCGTGGGGCGTACGCATTGATCGCGTGGAGATTGTCGACATCAAGCCGCCGCGTGAAATCCAAGATGCCATGGAAAAGCAAATGAAAGCTGAGCGAGAAAAGCGCGCGAGCATTCTGCAAGCGGAAGGGGAGCGGCAAGCAGCAATCCTGCGTGCCGAAGGGGAAAAGCAAAGCCGCATTCTGCGTGCTGAAGGAGAGCGTGAATCGACCATCCGCCAAGCGGAAGGCCTGCGCCAAGCGCAGCAGTTAGAAGCGGAGGGCCGGGCGGCAGCCATCCGGCTCGTGGCGGAAGCGGAGAAAAACCGTATTGAGATGCTGCGCGCCGCACAACTAGACGCAAACGTTTTAACCTACCAGTCCTTTGAAGCGTTGCAGGGTGTGGCCAATGGCCAAGCCACCAAGTTGATTGTCCCGTCGGACGCGGTGGCCGCCCTAGGGGGATTGGCTGCGCTGCGTAGCGCCTGGACGTTCGCGGAGGCGCCTGCCGGGTCAGACCAGGCCCATCGCTCGTCTCATCCTGTCACCCCTGTGCAGCCGTCAGGCATGGGTCCGACACAAAGCCCAACAGAGTCGGGTGAGTGAGACTAACCTGCTCACACTACGCTCATTGCGGTGTGAGCAGGCGTGATCTGTACGTTCCGTCTACATTTGGAGAGGGGGGAACGCACCATCGACAGACCGCGGGTGGCCGTACACGTCTGTGTCGAACTGCCGCTGGTACGACTGGGCATCGAATCGGTGATCCAGCGTTGGACGGGAGCCATGTACGCAGGGGGATATGACCAATGGGAGGCCTTGCTTGACCAGTTGGAGTCCAGAGCCCATTCGGTGAACATCGTGATTTTAGGCTGTGACCCGGCTACCGCTCCCTTCCGCTCCTGGGTTCAAGCGTGCAAACAGCGCGATCCGCGCGTCCGCGTGTTGCTGTTGCTCGTCCCGCCGGCTGCCGACAGTGATTTGTTGCGTACGCTGCAGTCGGGTGCGGATGGCTATGTGTTGCATAGCGTCAGCCCAGAAGGATTGTTACGCGCCCTGCGTGCCCTGGCTGCAGGTCACGCCTATATACACCCGCAGCTTGCCCCGCAGGTCCTGGCAGAGCTGCGCAAGCCGTTGTTTCCGGCGCGCGCCTGGGATGAGAGTGTGCACCTGAGTGAGCGCGAACGGCTGCTCTTACAGCTGGCGGCAGACGGACTCAACAACACTCAAATCGCCGAGGTGCTAGGATTGGCAGAAAAGACGGTGCGCAACGTGTGGTCGGGGTTGTTCAGCAAGCTGGGCTTGAGTGACCGGACACAGGCGGTGCTTTGGGCGTTACGCAACGGACACGCTGAGCTGCGGTGAATCGGCCTGTTTATCCCTTCACATATTGTTCAACAGGATTTTGCGGCAAACGTGTCGAATGAGATCCCAGTTCGCCGGAGTTCGACGGCGTTCGCGCGCCGGCGGCATCTGCGCATGGGCCTGCCCGTGGCGCTGCGGACTGACA
>JAILZF010000083.1 GCA_023512635.1 Alicyclobacillus sp.
GCCCCGGAGAGTGTTCACCTGTGCGATTTTCCTGTGGCGGACGAGGCGTTGATAGACCGCACCCTGCTGGCGGAAATGGACGAAGTGCTGCACGTGGTGGAGGCCGGACGGTTTTTGCGCAATGAGAGCAAAATCAAGACCCGCCAACCCCTTTCGGCGCTTTACGTCCCAACTGCCAAACGGGGCGTCTTGGAAAAGTTTGCTGAGGTGCTGTGTGACGAGCTGAACGTAAAACAACTGGTGTTCACAGAGTTGGCTGAGATTGCCCGGCCGGAACTCTATTTGAACCTCAAGGAGGTCGGACGCGCCTACGGCAAGCTGGTGCCGCAGCTTAATCAGGCTGCCAAGCAGGCCACCCCGGCGTTGGTGCAACAGTTTGCCGAGACGGGCCAAGTGGAGTTGGCAGGGCATGTGATCTCTCAAGCGGCAGGCCATGCTGAAGTCCGTTACCATGCCATCTTCCCTGGTTTGGTGACCGTTTCACCGCGCGGCTTTGTCGGCTTAAACACGGAGCTTACCCCGGAACTGGTGGAAGAAGGGTACGTCCGCGAGTTGATTTCAAAGATGCAGATGATGCGCAAGGAAGTGGATTACGGTGTCACCCAGCGCGTGACATTTGCGGTGCAGGCGGATGACGAGCTGTGGGCGGTGCTGCGCCGCCATGAAGCCGCCATTCGCCAGACGGTTCTGGCTGAGCCGTTTGTCCTTGGCCCCATGGACGGAGACCTGACGAAGGAATGGGATGTGAACGGGAAGCGAGTGGTTCTGACGGTGAGTGGATCCCCCGCCCAGGCCAGGGTACAATAAGGGCGGACAGGAAGACCCCGGAGACTGCAGGCAGGCCAGGGCAGCAGCGGCCTGCTCCTGGGTCCCGGACAAATCCGGCGGGACGAGGGAAGAGGAGGACGGAGATGGTCGGCAAGTTTCTCGGCAACGCGGTCGTCGTGGTCATTGGCTTTCTCATGGTCGTTCTGATTAAAACGCCGGCTTGGTTAAAATTTTTGGGCATGATTGTGATGTTGTTGCCCTTGTTGGTGGCAGCCATCCAACACATCCGCAACAGCGGTGAAGAGGCGCATTAACCGCCTCGCTGCCTGTCCTAGGCGCTGACAACTGTCCAGTGTGCAGGCTTGGGAAAATGGCAACGTGCCGCCCGCCGAGTGCTGCGGGCGCTTGCGGCTGCTGCAGGGAAGAACCAGGGCAGACTCCGCCTGCGAACGAGGGGCTGTGTACGCAGGCGGGGTTCAGCAATACCGATCAACCCTGCAGCACGCGCCCCAGGTTGGCCATTTCAATGGCGCTGAGCGCCGCTTCCCAGCCCTTGTTGCCTGCCTTGGTACCTGCGCGCTCTACGGCCTGTTCAATCGTATCGGTGGTCAGGACACCAAACACCACAGGTGTCCCCGAATGTAACGCCACTTGGGCCACACCCTTGGCCACTTCTGCTGCGACGTAATCAAAGTGCGGCGTGGCCCCGCGAATGACGGCCCCAAGGGCAATCACGGCGTCATAACGGCCAGATTCGGCCATGCGCTTGGCCGCCCAGGGGATTTCAAACGCTCCCGGTACCCACGCAACGGCTACCTGGTTTTCGTCCACCCCGTGGCGTTTTAACGCGTCCAATGCGCCTGCCAACAAGCGGGTGGTAATAAACTCATTAAATCGACTGACCACCATGCCGATGCGCAACCCTTGTCCCAACAGATGACCTTCATATACGTGCACCCTTCTGCCTCCTCACTGCGTTAGGAGCCGCCTGCTGCGTTTACAGGTGCAGCAAGTGCCCCATCTTCAACTTTTTGGTCTGCAAATAGTGCTCATTGTAGGGATTGCAAGCTACTTCCAGCGGTACGCGCTCGACCACCTGCAAGCCATGCCCCTCGATGCCCTTGACCTTGCGCGGATTGTTGGTCAGCAAGCGCATCTTGCGAACGCCCAGGTCGTATAAAATCTGTGCTCCAATCCCGTAGTCCCGCAAATCGGGCGCAAAGCCGAGGCGCTCGTTCGCTTCCACCGTGTCCGCTCCCTGGTCTTGCAAAGCGTACGCCTTGATTTTGTTCAGCAGGCCTATCCCCCGCCCCTCTTGGCGCAGGTAGAGCAATACCCCTTTCCCTGCCGCCTCGATTTGCCGCAAAGCAGCCTGCAATTGCGGTCCGCAGTCGCACCGCAGCGAGCCAAACGCGTCACCCGTCAAGCACTCTGAGTGCACACGCACCAGCGTGGGGCTCCCGTCCAAGTCGCCCTTGACCAAGGCGATGTGCTCTTTGTCATCCAGCAGGTTGGTGTACACCACCGCTCGAAACTCTCCGTACGCGGTGGGCAAAAACGCTTCCGCCTGGCGCTCCACCAGCTTCTCCGACTGTTTGCGATAGGCAATCAGGTCAGCAATCGAGATCAACTTCAACCCATGTTGCCGCGCCAACACCTGCAGCTCTGGCAGGCGTGCCATCGTACCGTCCGGGTTGAGAATTTCACAAATGACGCCGACGGGCGGCACCCCGCACAACCGCGCCAAGTCGACCGCCGCTTCCGTGTGACCCGCCCGGCGCAACACGCCCCCTGGTTTGGCGATGAGTGGAAAGACATGGCCAGGTTTGCGAAAGTCGGACGGCTGGCTGTCTTCACGGACAATGGCGGCAATCGTCTGGGCCCGCTCATACGCCGATATGCCCGTGTGTGTATCGACGTGATCCACCGATACGGTGAACGCGGTCCCGTAGGAGTCTTCATTCCGCTCCACCATCGCTGAAAACGCTAAGCGCTTGGCGCGGTCCGGCGTCAACGGCACGCACAGCAATCCGCGCCCATAGGTGATCATAAAGTTGACCACCGCAGCGTCAGCATGTACACCGAGCGCGACAAAATCTCCTTCGTTCTCGCGGTCTTCGTCGTCGACAACAATGACGATTTTCCCTTGCTTCAAATCTTCCAGCGCGGCCGGAATGGAGTCAAACACGTCCTATCGCCTCTCTTTTGGCTGCTGGCCCGCGGCCCGCGCCTCTCTGTTCTCGCCGTCTACCTGGCCCGCAGCCAGCGGTACTGCCAAGGCCGCCATGGGCCCTGCTTCCTCATCGCACCCGCGCGCGGACCACGGTCCCAATGCCCGCCTGCTTCGCCACTCAAGCAAACCCGTGGGCCCGTAAAAACGCCTCACTGAGCCTCCCCTGGCTGCTCTCCTGGGCAGACATCAAGTCAGGCGCTTCACTCGCGCCCCTGGGTATCCCCTGCTGCAACAACCGTTCGACGTATTTGGCCAGCAGGTCGCACTCCAGGTTTACACGGCGGCCTGGCCGTGCCGTCTGCAGGGTCGTATGCGCCCCGGTGTGCGGGATGACCGAGACGCGGAAGGCGTCGGCCGTGGCGTCCATCACCGTCAAACTGACCCCGTCCACACAAATCGATCCCTTTTCAACCACGTACCGCATCACCTGCGGCGGTGCCGCCACGGTCATGACACTGGCCAGGCCTTCACGCTCCAGAGACCGCACCACCCCCACGCCGTCGATGTGTCCCGTGACCCAGTGGCCGCCGAGGCGCTCACCCACGCGCAGCGCCCGTTCCAGGTTCACCGCGTCCCCCGGGACCAGCGCCCCTAAGTTGGTGCGGCGCAGCGTCTCTGGTACAGCATCGGCCGCAAACCAACCGGCACCAAACGCCACCACTGTTAAACATGCACCGTTGACACTGATGCTGTCGCCCAGGCGCAACCCTTCCAGCACTCGTTGGGCGCGCAACCGCAGCTGAGCACCCCCAGCAGCCCGGTCGATCCGCTCTACCGCCGCGACCTCTTCTACGAGCCCCGTAAACACGCAGTTCCCCCCTTCCTGCAGCGCTTACCGTTGCGTCCCATCTGGATAGAGTGGATAGCCTTGAATGCATACGTCCTCACCCACACGGGTGATTTCCAATCGCTCCAACTCGATGGCTGCGGCCATCGTGGCTGGCGCCAATCCTTCCAACGCCGGCCAGCCGCCGCCCAATAATTTGGGTGCAATATAATAAATGACTTTATCCACCAGATGACCCCGCATCAGCGCGGACGCCAGTCGGCTGCCACCCTCAACCAACAGGCTGGCCACTCCGCGCTGACCCAGTTCAGCCAACGCGTCGGGGAGCGCCACACGCCCATGCTGATCACCCGGAACCACTACCAACTCGGCCTGACGGGTGAGCTGTTCCACTTGAGCCGGCGGAGCTGCTGCGAGGCCTGCCTCTGTCACCAGTAACATGGCCCTGCCCGGAGGCTGCAACAAAGCTGCACTCGCTGGCGTGCGCAAGCGGGAGTCAAAGACGACACGCAGCGGTTGCCGAACCGCGTCTTCTGCTACACCGGGAAAGCGCGCCGTCAACCTGGGGTTGTCCGCTAAAACGGTACCGATGCCCACCGCAATGGCGCCCACTGAGCGCCGCAGGTTATGCACCTGGGCACGCGCCGCTGCACCCGTTACATACTGGCTGTGCCCAGTCTCGGCGGCAATCCGGCCGTCGAGGGTCGCCGCACACTTCCAAATCACCATCGGCCGCTGCTTGCACACCCAGTGTCGAAACACCTCATTTTGACGTTCCGCCGCCTCGCGCAAAACCCCCGTCACCACTTCCACCCCGGCGTCGCGCAGGCGTTGCACGCCTGCTCCGTTGACGCGCGGATTCGGGTCCAGGGCGGCCACCACCACACGGGCGACACCCGCCGTCAGCAACGCTTCGGTACAAGGCGGGGTACGACCGTGGTGATTGCACGGTTCCAGCGTGACGTAGAGCGTACAACCTTCGAGCCACTTCGATCGGCGATGTTCAAGAGCTTGTGCAATTGCAAGTAACTCTGCGTGTGCAGTCGCAGCTCGACGTTCTTCCGTGCGGTTGTGTGAACGTGCGATGATCGCACCTTCGCGAGTAATGACACAACCGACGGGAATTTCGCCTCGAGCAGCTGCTCGCTCTGCCTCTCCAAGTGCTATGCGCATGAATCGCTCATCCTCGCCTTCAATGGACGCTGTAATCGCAGGGATGATCGAACGGTTCGCTTCGAACATTGCATACGACGATAGTTCGTCCGGATGCACCCACACCACCTGCTCCCAGAGATCAGTTCGTAGGCCACCAAACCATTTGTCAACAAGGTAATACCACACGCGGAAGGTGCCACCATCGGCATAGGCGTGTTCCGACGTTCCGAGGTATCGAGGATTGAAACATTCTATCCCAAGTTCCTCGCGAAGCTCGCGGGCGAGCGCATCGACCGGTGTCTCCCCATTCTCAACTTTGCCACCAGGAAATTCCCATACTCCTCCATAGCGTGCTGTCGTACGCCGTTGACCAAGAAAGATGCGTCCAGCATCAATGAGCACTGCAACTGCAACTTCTTGCACAGTACTAAGAACGTTAGAGTTCGACCCGATCTCCACGGGAGGGAATGTGTACATCCTTCCACCCAGCTTTCTTGAGTCTCGATGCCATCAGAGCTTGGGAGTTCGGCTCACCGTGGACGAGAAAGAGTATTTCGGTTTGATCCCGTAATGGATCAAGGTACGCAGTCAGCTCTTCCTGGTCAGCATGCGCTGACATTGAATGGAGCTGCTCGACTTGTGCACGCACGCGAAACTCTTCGCCTAAGATGCGCACGCGCTCAGCGCCATCTGCCAAGCGCCGGCCGAGTGTGTGTTCTGCCATATAGCCCAGTAAGAG
>JAILZF010000084.1 GCA_023512635.1 Alicyclobacillus sp.
AGGAACGGGACCGTTTTTTCCAATTGTGAACATGTACAATTTGATGAACGAAGTCACGTTGTCGGAAGACGACTTTTGATCTCGTCCCCTCCATTCAAAAGATTTGATAAAAGTTTTAAAAGGGATTACAATCAATAGTCCGCGAGGCAGCATCACCATCGACCCAAAGACCAATAACCCCATTGAAAATTTTTATATTGTAAAAAATATTAAGCAAGGAAACACCATCGAGGCACAACCTTTGGAAACGATTCCCAATGTCACAATGCCTCCTAATCCTGGGAATTGAAGTTTATTTATAAATGACCTTTTCGAGCCCTTTAGGATGCAATGAAAGACCAACAGCCCCCTCCGTTAGGCTCTGCGCCTCGTGTTGCTTTACAATAACCGCAGGAGTCAAGCAAGACGTAACAGGAGGAACGCGCATGCCGATGAGAACGCGCCTGCGGGAGCTTTCCCTGGCAGACTACGAACGACTGGTGGCGGTGGCCACCCGTAGGCAGCCAGCCAGTACATGGATTCGCAATGGTCGGGTGCTGCTGATCCAAACGGGCGAGGTGTGGCCGTTGCATATCGCCTTGAGCGGCCAGCGGATTGCCTACGTCGGACCGGATGAACCGCGCGTCGATGAGTCCACACGCATCATTGACGCACAAGGGCAGGTGTTGGTTCCTGGTTACATCGAGCCGCACGCCCACCCGTTTCAAATCTACGGGCCACAGGCGCTCGCCGAATACGCCTTGGCACGCGGTACCACTGTGCTGATCTGCGACAGCCTGCCGTACGCACTCAACTTAACAGAACCTGCGCTCGCGGCGCTGCTGGAAGCCATGCGGCAACCGCCGTTCAAACTGTTGTGGTGGGCCCGTATCGACCCGCAAACGGAAGACGCGGCGGCAGCCGCGTGGTTTAACGCCGAGCGGATGGAGCGACTGTTGACACATCCCGACGTCGCTCAGGCGGGGGAGTGGACCCAGTGGCGCGACGTGTTAGACGGGCAGCCAGAGGCCACCGCCAACGTGTGGCGGGCTTGGCAGCACCAACCACGCCTAGAGACGCACAACCCGGGGGCGTCCTGGCGTACCCTGGCACGGGTGGCTGCAGCCGGGGCCACCGCTTGCCATGAAAGCATGACCGCTGAAGACGTGCTCCACCGCGTTCGCCTGGGCATGCACGCCGCGTTGCGCCACTCTACCATCCGGCCGGATTTGGCAGCGCTCGTGCAAGGGTTGATAGACCAGCCAGTTTCTGTGTGGCCGCACGTGTTTTTTACCACCGACGGATCACCCCCACAGGGCCTGGCTGGTGGGCTGATCGACGAGTGTGTCCGCATCGCAATGGACTCCGGGCTTGATCCCGCTTGGGCGTACCGAGCGGCGTCTTACAACCCGGCGCTGTACTACGGGCTGGCACACGAGGTGGGCAGCCTGAGCCCTGGACGCCTGGCAGACATACTTTTTTTGGAAGACTTGCGTGCACCCACACCACTTCGGGTGATGGCGGATGGCGAGTGGGTGGCAGAAGCAGGCCGATGGCGAGTTCCTCAACCGGCGTTGGACTGGTCGTCCCTCGGAGCGCTGACCCCGCCGGTACAGCGGACGGTACCCGTCGAATGGCTGTTGCCCGACCTTGCCCAGCCCATCCCAGTCATTGGCTTTCGCAACGCGGTGATCACCGAGGCGCGGCAGCCCGTGTCGGCCGCCGCTGCGGGGGGGCTGCCGGCACCGGGGAACGGCCGCTTGTACGCCGCTTTGCTCAGCCGCGACGGCCGGTGGGTGACCACAGCCTTGGCGGAAGGGTTGGGAGAGTGGCAAGCCTTGGCCTCAACCTATTCGCTCACGGGGGACGTCGCCGTACTCGGTACCCATCCGCAGGCGATGGCCACCGCCGCCGCGCGGGTGCTGGCCATGGGCGGTGGTATCTGCCTGATTGATCACGGCGAAGAGTTGGGCGCGTTGCCTTTGCCCGTGTTAGGCATGGTCAGCCCGCTGTCCATGGATCAGCTGATGCCGCAGGTGCAGAGGTTTGAAGAGCTGTTGCGCCAGCGCGGGTACCGGCATGAAGACCCGTTTTACACCCTGCAGTTTCTCTCCGCCACACACCTGCCGGAAGTGCGGCTGACTCCAGCCGGCGTGGTCCATGTGCGCACAGGGCGGCTGCTGCAGCCCGCCCGCCGGTTCTAGAGGAGACCAAGGCCCTTGCCGGCTGGCGGCGGGTCAACCTGTCACCTGAAGGCGTTTCAGGAAGCATTGAACACCCCCGTAGGCGGAGGGAGGGCGTTGCAAGGGACACCCAGCTTTTCTATACTTGGGATGGCAACAGACAGGGACAGGCTCGCTGCCTGTCCCTGGCGGGGGAACGGATGAGGAACTGGTGTCCTTCCCGGTCTTCAAAACCGAGCGGGCGGCACGGTGTGTCGCCGGTGGGTTCGATTCCCACACGTTCCCGCCAATCCTATGATTCCACCTCCTCTGTCACGTCTTCCCAACGGTAATGTGACCGTGGGACGCGCTTTAAATCTGTGCTTAAAAAGCGCAACACCACGGATCCTTGCGCAGCGCACTGGCGGGTAGCATGGATGTCCCCGGCCGCGTATATCCTGGCCTGCCCGGAGGTCAGGTGGTGACGGTCGAGGGTGCGCAATGCCTTCACGTCCGGCAACCAACGGTACGTGCAAATCTCAATGTCCCCGCTGTACACCCCGTAGACCACCCAGTGTTCTCCGTGATCATGCGGTGGAGAGGCGTGCATTGGCGAGTGGTAATGGGCCATTTGCACAAACCCTGCCTCCGGGTCACGATACAACTCCAGGTGCGCCGGCCGCTCAGTCAACAATCGCTGGATCCAGGGGTCGGTCGCGGGGGTTTCGCGGAAGAGATCTTCCATCCTGTCCCGCACCAACTTGGCGCGTACCTCTGGCGAGGCAGCAGCCCATCCTTGGCGAATGTCCAGGATATACCGGGCAAAGGCCCGTCCCATGGACTGCAGGTCCGTCAGGCGTTCCAACCCCGCTCCTCCTTCACTGGGGCCAGGTGTCGGCCCTGCTTCTCACACATAACCCAATCTTATCATACATCAGAATCTTTTTATGATCTTGTTTTCATACTCTTCATTATACTAGAAGCGTAGCCTCAGGATAGGACAGGTGAGCGGCCGAGGGGGAGGGACGCGGCGTTGACTCGCCAGTACTTAATCTCGACGGACACGGGTGGCACGTTTGTCGATCTCGTGATTTGTGATGAACGCGGGGAGTATGCGTATACCAAGGTGCCTGCCACACCACATCACCCCCCTGAAGGTATCCTGTCGGGCATCGCGGAGTTGGCCAAGTGGGCAGACACAGACCTCTCCACGCTGCTGGCAGACGCACAGATGATTTTCAACGGCACCACCGTCACCACCAACGCCATGCTCGAAGGTAAAGGGGCGCGGACAGGGCTGTTGATCACCAAAGGGTTCGAAGACACGCTGGTGATTGCCCGCGTTCTGGGGCGGACGGCCGGTTTAGAGGAAGACCGGTTGCTCGACTACCGCCATACAGACCCGCCGCCCCCCGTGATTCCCCGTGCATGGGTCAAAGGGGTGACCGAGCGCATCGACGCCGACGGGGAGGTGGTGGTGCCGCTCAACCTGGAGGAGGCCAGACAGGCTGTACGTGACCTGATGGCGGCAGGTATCGAGGCGTTGGCGGTGTGCTTTCTGTGGTCGTTTCGCAATCCGCGCCACGAGCAGCAGGTTGCACACATGGTCCGGACGGAATTTCCGCAGCTGCACGTGGTGGCGTCCAGCGAGTTGGTGCCCATCTTGCGCGAGTTTGAGCGAGCCAACACGACGGCCGTCAACGCGTACTTGCGGCCCATCTTTCACCGCTACGCAGACGGACTGCAAAGCCGTTTAAGCGCCGCCGGGTATGGGCGAGAACCTTTGATCATGCAGTCCATCGGCGGCTTAGCCCCCGCCGCCGAAATCAAAGAAACCCCCATCACCACCCTGCTGTCCGGGCCGGTGGGCGGGGTGATGGCCAGTGCCAAACTGGGTGAGATGTTGGGCAGAACCCACCTCATCACCACCGACATGGGCGGGACCAGCTTTGACGTCGGGTTGGTGGTGGCAAGCCAGCCGTTGAAAACGCCTATGACTCTGATTGGGCGGCAGATGGTCGCCATCCCGACAGTCGATATTGTCACCGTAGGCGCAGGCGGTGGCAGTGTCGCTTGGTTGAACGAGGTCGGGGCGCTGCAGGTGGGCCCAGAAAGCATGGGGGCCAACCCAGGGCCGGCGTGTTACGGCAAAGGCGGGACCCTCCCTACCGTCACAGACGCTGACGTGGTGTTAGGCTATATCGATCCCGATTTCTTCCTCGGGGGCCGGATGCGTATTCAACGCGAGCTGGCGGAAGCCGCCATCCGCCGGAAGGTGGCAGATCCTACCGGAATGGACGTGGTGGAAGCGGCGGCGGCTGTGTATCAAATTGTCAACGCCCGGATGGCCGATTTGATCCGTATGGCGACGGTGGAACGCGGCTATGACCCGCGTGAGTTCAGCATGCTGGCTTACGGCGGCTGCGGTCCCACGCACTGTACCGGCTACGGGCCGGAAATCGGTATCCGCGAAGTGATTGTCCCAGAACTGGCCACCGTGTTTTCAGCGTTTGGGATTGGCCAGTCGGACATTCGCCATAGCTACGTGCATTCGTTTCCGTTTGTGTTGCGCGATGAGCGCGGGTGTATCGACGTCAGCCGCCTACCCGACATCCAGGCCATTGTGCAGTCGCTGACAGAGAAGGCGCAGCAGCAGTTACAACGCGAAAAGCTGACGGCGCATCAGGCGGTGTTTCATTACAGTGCGGACCTGCGCTATTTCAACCAGATTCACGAGTTGGTGGTCGGCTTGCAGGTACAAGCGGGCTGTCAGGAGCAAACCTTGTTCCGGCTTGTCGAAGACTTCAAGCGCGCGTATGAACAGAAGTACGGGCACGGCGCCAGCTCTCCCGTGACGGTGATTGAACTGCTGAACCTGCGGTTAGAGGTGATCGTCCCCACGGGTCACCGGATGCAGCTGAAGTCGCACCCGCTGGCAGGCCGTGATCCGGCGGCAGCCCAAGTGGGGGAAAAACCTTTCTACAGTTTTGCAGAGAAAGATTTTGTCAAGGTTCCCGTATTTCAGGCTGAACGGTTACGGCCTGGTCATGAGGTGCAAGGCCCTGCTTTGCTGGTATCCTTTGGGACCACGCTGCCTTTGCACGAGGGTCAGATGTTGCGCGTTGACCCGTATCGTAACTTTATCCTTACCTTTGCGTCGCGTGCATGAACCGGCCAGGAAAGCCGCAGACCTTCTAGCCCAAGGAGGGTGCCGGTTGAAAACGGTGGAGGACACGCATTCCTACAAATTTGTTCCGCGCAATGACCCGGTTACGTTTGAAGTATTGCGTCACCGGCTTTGGCAAATCAACGACGAGCAAGGCAAGACCATCATTCACGTCTCGGGATCGCCCGTGGCCTCTGAGGGAAACGACTTTAACGTGGCTTTGGCCGACGCGGACGGCAACATTGTCGCGGTGGGAGCGTACATCTTGTTGCATGTGAGCGCCATCTCCGTGATGATTCAAAACGCGCTGTCGTTCTTCCAAGACGACATCGAGGAAGGCGACATGTACCTCGTGAACGACCCTTGGG
>JAILZF010000085.1 GCA_023512635.1 Alicyclobacillus sp.
GCCACCCAATCCAGGGATGGCACCGATGATGGTGCCAAGCAACGTCCCGACTAACAGCATCCCTAATCCAAACGGCGTAATGAGAGAAGCAAACCCGCTACTGATGGCCTCCAGCATCGTCATCCCTCCTCTGAGCGGTCAGACCCGACTGACCGCTCAGTCCTTCAGCAGCGGCTGCAACAACGACTGGTTTGAGAGCGCATCCTTGGTCATCTGTTCTAAGTCTTGACCGGACGCATAGCCAAGGTACAAGCCTGCCTTGGTCGCTTCCGCCTGGAAGCTCGGGTCTTGCAGCGACTTCTGGAACGCTTCCCGCAGCGCCGCCAACCGGTCTGCTGGCACGCCCGGCGGTGCAAAGAACGCGTGACCCATGTCCATCACGTTGGCCATAGCCGTCAACCCGGCAATCTTGTCTTGGCTCAGACCCGCTTGCTTGGCGACATCGATAATGGTCGGCACACCCGGCAGCTTGTCAAACGCTCGCGTCGACTGCAGCACCACAACCTTGGCTTTGTCGGAAATCTGCTTGATATCCGACGCCGACAACGAGCAGGTATCGCCGTTGCCGCGCAGGAACGCAGCCTTTTCATCCTTGCTGCCGCTGAATGCCGCCACCATTTGGAACGGAATGTTAAAAGCGTTGAACGTAATCACAGCTGAGTTGTAATCGGAGCTGCCCTTGCCGGTTGCAAGCGCCTTCACCGGTTGCTTAGCTTTCAAGAGGTCCGCAAACGACTGGTACTGACCGTTCGGATGCACGGCGATGATGTGTGGGTCATCATCCGGCCGGCCAATCCAACTGAATTTCGAGACGTCAAAGTTGGTGCCAGGCGCCTTGGAAATCTGGTCGAATACGTCACCGCCTGCGTTGGTGTCACCAATCGTCAAGCCGTCCGGTTTGGCTGAGTAAATCTGGTTGGTTCCCACGAGGCCCGCGCCGCCCGTGACGTTTTGCACGTCCACCTTGGCCACACCCAGATACTTTTGCAGATAGGGGGCTAACAAGCGCGCCCATTGGTCATAACCGCCGCCTGGACCATACGGGACAATCACGGTCAGCGTCTTTCCTTTGTAAAACTCTGCCGCTGCAGACGTCGAGGCCGATCCGCTGGTATTCCCAGCCGTGTTGGTGGTGGCAGGCGGTGCACTGGTATTCTGCGGTGCCGGGCTGGACGCCCCGCCGCCGCAACCGGTGGCTAGCGCCAGCAGCGCCCCCGTTGCAGCCAGACCCCACGCTTTTGCTTTAACCTTACGTTTCCGCTGGGTATTCACCCTTTTGACCCCTTTCTGATAGTTCACATGTTCAGGGAGGTTTGTCCCTATTCTCTGCAAGCCTGTCCCCGCTCATCCCCGGAACAGCATAAGCTAGCACGACCTTGTCTATTCGACAAAGACTGCGCCTTTTCCTGCTTGGGCACAGTCTGAGACGTCCGCTTGCTTCACTTACATGATTTCGTTGTTTGAATCTAAAACCGGAACCTGGTGTGACAGCGTCACCTCGCGGTGAGTCCGTGCAGATTCGAGGACCGCCAAGCAGACCTCCAGCGTGGCCATTGCCCAGCGCCCACTGTGCAGCGGGGGCTGGCGGCCGAGCAACACTTGGCAAAACTCGTCCACGACCCGGTCATGCGGGGTCACATCCAGCGGCAGCCGTTCCAGCCACACCTCATCTTCCCCGTAAACCCAAACTCCTTCCGGGCCTTGCCGCAGGTCTCCGCGTTCACACGACACCAGCGTGACCCCGAAACACGGCTGCCCAGGCAGTTGAAAAGGCGGTTGCGGCCGTTCGCGGTACCCTGCACGTTCGCGTTTCAGTGCCTGCTCTGCAGCTTCGCTCATCCCGCGCAACCGCTTGCGGCTCATGGCGTAACGGGCTGCATCGGCCGGGGATTCCAAGGCAGGCACAGACTCCCCCCACTCCCCCAAACCGTGCGTAAAAGCGGTGGTATGAAAGTGGTCGTAGCCGTTGTAGACTGCGGTTGCGACACTGCCATCGGTAAACTCGAGAAACGCCGTATGCGCTCCTTCGGTGGGTCGCGCCGGATCCCAGCGGCCAGTGGCGGCGCGTACACTGCCCACCAATCCTCCGCCCAGGTAACGCAAGATGTCAAACTGGTGTGCCCCTTGCCGAAAGGTTACCCCGCCACCCAACGCGGTGTTCAACTCGTCACGCAAGCGCGGTCTGTACAACCAGTCGTTGTAACACCAGTTGTGCGCCATGCGAAAAGCCCCCAGCCGGCCACTGACAATCCAGCGGCGCATGGCCTGAACAGGCGGGTCAAAACTGTGTGAATGACCCACCACCAGGTGTACTCGGTGTTGCTCAGCCGCCTCAATCATCCGCTGTGCGTCCGCCAAGGTCACGGCAAACGGCTTCTCCACCAGGATGTGCTTACCTGCTTGTGCGGCTAAGCATACGTGCTCAGCATGCCATGGTGTGGGTGTCGAGATATAAAGCGCATCCACCTCAGCTCCCGCCAGCAACTCCTCCAGGGTGACAAACACAGGCACTTGAAAATCCCGCGCAAAAGCGTTTCGCTCTGCCTCGCTTAACGAGGCAGCTGCAGCAATCTGTACATCGTCGCGCTTCAGGAACGCGGGCAGCATTTGGCGCAAGGCCGTCCCCAATCCTACCAAACCCAAGCGCACCGGCGCCGCTGCTGCCATCATGATTCCCCCTCTTCTTCCAGCTCTGACACCACCACGCGGACCTGGTTAACAATCTCCCCCTGCCACTGGCAGGCCGAGCAGTAGCATAAAAACAACGCCAGCTCTGCCTGCCAGTACTCCACCACCAGGCTTTGGGGGACGTCCATCCGCGCCCCGCAATGCGGGCAGAAGCGCACGGTGTCCACCTACTTCACCCCAACGGTGCGGAACAGGTCTATCAAATCACGCACCACAGGGCAGTAGCGGGTCTGGAAACGCATGGTGACACTCTCGAAGCCTTCGCTGAAGTGGTGTTTTTTGCGCTCAACGGGCAGCGAAATCAGCTCATTTTGTGCCGGGTCGCGGATCACCCCGAGCGGGTCAAGCCCTTGCTCCACGCGTTGAATTTGTTCCATTAGCATCTTGCGGAATAAGATGATGCCTTTGTCGGTGGTCCCTAACCGCTCGTCGGTGCGGTCGGCAATCGCTCCTTGCGTCACCCAACACATGATGTCCTGGCCATCGATGTAGTCGGTAATAAACTCACCGTGTTCATCCTGCCAGGGCACGTCGTAGACACACAGCTTTTGCAGTTTTTCCGGAATTTCCACACCAGGTCCCGGAACGTACGCGTTGTACCAAACATGCCAAGTGTGCGTGTCGTCTATAGGGATACGCATTTGAAACGCGTACGTGCCCAATCCACCGCTGCCCACTGCCAGGATATAAGGGAACACCACCGGGTGGCCGACACGCCAATCGTCGGAGTCCTCGCTCTGCCCTTCCAGCAAGCGGCGCTTAATGATCCCGTACGCAAACGGATCGAACGCAATCTTTACATGGTGCCGGCTGAACGCAACCTTCGTTTCTCGGCCTAGCTCCTGTTGGATAAACTCGTGGTAGTGTCCGTGCAGCCACTCTGTATGCACCGGATCTAGCGAGTTTTCCATGATTTGCAGGAAGTTCACAGGCAAAACTGCTTGGCCCATCACCCGAATCGCCGGTTCGACGGCAAACGCGTCGTACCTCGGCAACAAGGGCGCCGGTTCAGGACCCAGATACGCAAAGATCAAGCCTCCCAGCTTCTGCACCCGATAGCCGGAAATCCGCACGCGGTGTTTAAACGTACTGTCGGCCGGTTCATTGGGCTGGTCAATGCACTGCCCAGAAGCGTCAAAACACCAACCGTGGTACGGGCAACGCAAGCCGTTTTCCTCTGGAATGCCATACGCCATCGACGCCCCGCGGTGCGGGCAGCGCTCGGCAATCAGTCCCAGGTTCCCAGACCTATCCCGGTACAACACCAGGTCCTCGCCAAGCAGGCGCACGCGTTTGGTCCAGCGCTTTTCTAACTCCACTTCCGCCGCCACTGGATACCAGTAGCGCCGCAACAAATTGCCCAAGGGCGTTCCCGGGCCGACGCGGGTAAGGGTTTCATTCTGGGATTGACTCATCATGGCAGGTCACTCTCCCTCGCGCGTTAACCATTTGTCCCGGTAATACGTCCAGATTTTTTGCACAATCTTCGGTGCCCAGTTGGTCTCGCGTGTCCGTTCCAGGTTTTCACCGCTTAACACGTGGTAATTCGGATTGAGCAACGCCGCTTGATACTGTTTCTTGGCGTTCTCTTCAGTAAACACAGCCAGCGCAAACACCTCTTGCACGTTGGCTGCAGCATACACAGCGCCATGGTGGCGTATGTGTGCGACCCGCCCGTCGCCCAACACGTCTGCCAGTTCCTCGCCCATCTCTGGCGTATTGATCAAGCTCGAGCGCTCGTAGACAGGGGTCGCAGGGTCCGCGAAAGACCCAATGGAAAACACAGGCTGTGGCTGTAGACCGGCGATGCCCAACACCAACTGCCAGTGCGGATGGTTATGCAAAACCGCGCCTACATCCGGCCGGCGCCGGAGGATGGCTGAATGGATGTAAACCTCGCTCGGTGGTTCCGGACTCCCCGGTTCTGGGCGACCTTCCAAGTCACAGATGGCCAAGTCCTGGGGCCCCACCACCGCTCGGCTTGCTCCGCGCGCATTGATGAAAAACCGGTCCGGACGGCCCGGTACACGCGCACTCAAGTGGCCATTCATATCCAACAGACCAATTCGCTCCAACATCCGAATGGCTTCCACGATTTGCAACCGCACCTGATCCTGTGCGTCTGCCACGGCAAGGTCCCCCCTTGGTTTCCTCAAGCGCTTACTCCCAGCGTAGGGGTTTGAGCGCCCGAAAATCAAATTTATATTTATTAGTGTAAATATAAAGAATGACTTATCTCACTCGGCCCCGTTGCCCAAAACCGGTGTCGCCTCGGCTGAGGTCGCAGCCAGGTTCTCTTCTACCGACACTGCAGACGTACGCACATACTGTTCCAGATGGCGCAAAAACTCTGACACCGTAGGCCGTGGATTGGTTTTGGCCTTGGTAACCGCCCAAAACCACAGCGGCGGATTGTTGTGGTGAGGGAATGGAATCTCTACCAAAGCCCCGGCCGCTAACTCCGAGCGGGCACAGCTGCGCGGCAGGAACGCCACCCCCAGACCTTCCATAGCCAAAAGCTTCATGGCCTCCAGGTCGTCCAGGCGCACACGCACGCGGTAATCCGAATCGTGCAAATGCAGGTGTTCCCGCAACAGTTCTTGAATCTGGTGCCAATTGGTGGAATCCTCCACAGACGCCACCAGCGGTGCCTCCGACAACAATTCCGCCAACCCCATCTGCTGTTGCCCCCACGGCGAATGCGCAGCCGCCACCAAACACCACTCATCCCGATATAACAATGAGATGTGCAAACGCGGATGTTTCATCTGTCCAGTCGAGCTGACCACTCCGACATCCGCCACACCTTCCAGCACAGACCGGCAGATGCGTTCTGTCGTCTCGTACTGCACGGCGACGTCTAGTTGCGGGTAGGCGCGCAAGTACGTGGTTAAAAACGCGGGCAACACATAACGGCCGAACGGCCTGTTTGTGGCCACGGTGATATGACC
>JAILZF010000086.1 GCA_023512635.1 Alicyclobacillus sp.
CGACCAACACGGCGCAGTTGGGGGCGTGCTGGGGCAGCTGCCATCACGGTGGCGGCGGCGCTGACGGTGCCGTCTGTGCCTGTACGAGCTGCCACGGCACCCTATCCGCTGGGCAATGTCAGTGTGCGCGTGGCAGGCAGCGCATGGCGGGTGATTCCCAGCTTGACGGCGGCAGGGACGACGTTTGTCGGCACCTGGTACTTGCAGCAGCTGTTACGGGCGTACGGACTGCAGAGCACTTGGGATGGCAACAATTTGCGTTTGCTCGGTTTTCCTGCTGCCGGCGGCCGCGTCTGGTATAACAATCAACTGCTGCCAGGAACTGAGAGTCTGGCGTACGGCAGTGAGACGTATATTGATTTGAGTGCTATCGCCCGCCGAACAGGTGGGGCTGTGGAGGTCTCTACGCAGGGCCGCGGCTTGGATGCGGCGGTACTGCCTTTGGCGGCCGCAGGTTTCGTGCAACCGCCGGTCTTGCTAGGAAAAGCGGGGCAGGACTTGCACCTGGCCGCGGCTCGGCCTGCGCTCGGCGCTGGGGTAGGGGGAGCGTCTCCCACGCCCACGGGGAGTGGCTCAGCGGGATGGTCTGCCTTCAACCCGGCGGGCGGACTGTGGCTGGGCAATTCCCTATGGGGCCGTGTACCTGTGGTCTACCAAGGAGGGACGTCGTACATTGGGCTGTGGTACGTCCAGCGGTTCTTGGCGAGCCAAGGGATTGCGACCACGTGGGACGGCCGGACGTTCAACATCCAGCAGCTGCCGCAGGTCAACACCGGTGTCGATGTACGCGTGAACGGCTTGTTGGTGGGACGGATGGACGCCATCCACTACAACGGGGATTGGTACGTCCCAGCAACCTCTCTGATTTCCGTCGGCTGGCAAGTCGACTATGATCCCGTGAGCCGCGATATCCGCTTGCAGGCGCCAGCAGCCGTCCCCGTCACGCCGGTACCGGCGAATGCCGCTGCACAGGTAAGCACGCTGACCGGTGTCTTGCAGTTCAGTGGCCTCCATTACAACGTTCAACAGGTTTCCCTGCGCAATGTACGTACGCACGCTCATTACTACGCTCAGGTCTTGCCAGACGGCAGTTTTTCTGTCCCTGTGCCGGATGGCCAGTATGAAGTCTTTGCCATTCTAACGGACGGACCGCCCGTTTATTTGTTACAGCCGTTTACGGTCCACGGGGATACGTCGCTGACGGTGTCGGTCCCTGCTTTGCCACAGTCGGGATCCATCACGTCTACCCATGCGGTGGTGCGGGCAGGAGACAACGGCGTGGCTCCGGCAGACTTGCTGTCCGTGGATCGCGTGTTGGAAGCGGTGTACGGAGAGGTTGCTCAGTGGACAGGCATGGCCTTAGTGCATCCTGTCCAGGTCACCGTGTATTCGACGCAAGACGCCTATCAGCAACACTTCCAAGACGAGGGTTACGCAGCGGCAGAGGCGAGCACCATCGCCAGTCAGTCGGTGGCGGTCGAAGAAGGAAAAGATCAGATTAGCGTCCAGATGCCGGCACTCAACCTTGCGGATCGGCAAAACATCTTAGCTCATGAGCTGACACACGCTCTGTTGGCGGAACACGCAGACGAGATCCCGAGTTGGCTGAACGAGGGCCTGGCTTGGGAGGTAGGTCTGCGTGCGGAGTTAGACGGCAGTACGGACCCTGTCTTAAGTCAAGGCGTGGAGTGGCAAGAGTGGACAGATGTGGTCACACACTGGCAACAAGGGGATTTACAGCCACTAGGCCAGGCAGACCCGTTGGACTCGGCGTACAACGTCGAGTTGCAAGACGACTTTGCCGTACACCAGTTGCTGGAACGCTACGGCTGGAGCAAAGTGATGCAGTTTGTCCAACAAGGGGGCGGTACGGCGGCGTTTGCCAAGGTGTTTGGCGTGACGTTCGACACGTTTACTACCCAAGTCAACAACACACTGGCAAGTATTGCTGGCCAGACGGATGCAGGGGTGCGCGTACGCTTGCAGGTCATGCCGGACGGTCCGCAGCAGATTTACGTCATCGGCCCGGATGGAAGGGCAGTGTGGATTGCTGGACTGCAGTCCGGACAAGCGTATGACCTGCTGCTGCGTAACGATGGCAGCGTGGTGGTCCCAGGGGGCCTGACGGAGCAGCCGGCCACGGGTCTGCCTGCGTTTGCCACGGGCACTTGGACGGTAGGCGCGATGGCCGTGGGCACTGGCGCGCGCCAGGAGTTTGAGCTGGGCCATGCGTTTGCAACCCCATACTTGATACAGGCCCTGTTGTACAGTCCTAATGGCACGGTGGTGCATGCTTACCCGGCCACAGCGGTTCCCCTAGGGTTGGCTATTACCGACCTGCAGCCGGTGGCTGTCGATGGAGCTGCGAATACCTTGTTGGCTGCACCTGCACCCGCTGCGCCGGTCAATCAACCTTAGCCGTGTCCGAAGCCATAGGGGTGTGGAGGAGCAACGCGTAAACCGCTGCACAAATCAAAAACGCCCTGTGCTGGATGCACAGGGCGTTGTGGTCACGGGATTAAAGTTTCGTTACGTTGGCTGCCTGCGGGCCGCGTTGACCTTCTACGATGTCAAACGATACCCGCTGCCCCTCTTCCAAAGTACGGAAGCCTTCACCATTGATGGCCGTGTAGTGCACGAACACATCATTGCCGCCTTCCACTTGAATAAACCCATAACCCTTTTCCGCATTGAACCACTTTACTGTTCCTTGCACGAGATTGCCTCCTACTCAGTACCGTTCATGCACTGGCACACCATAAGTACCTTCCGTACCCTGGCCAAGCAATGGGTACCACTTGGATTTAACTACCCACGCGTAGTATATCCCTGCGAATGAAAAATGTCAACCGAACCTTTAGGTGAGGTTTCAACATCCTGTGGACACGGGCAAAATGATCCAAGCAAGCCAAGCAGCTTGGGTTCGTCCCAAACCGGCAAGCGGTTCTGTACCAAGGGAGGGCTGACGGGTGGCGTATCAGCGGAAGCGCGTGCTGCCGTGGGCAGTGGCGGGAGGAATGCTCGCGTTGGCGGTTGCCGGGTGGGCTAGCTGGGCGGGGATACTCCCAGCAACTGGGGGGGTGTGGCCTTGGCCGTTGATTTCTGTGGCGACACACGGGGTTAAATCGGTGAGTCAGCCCCCTGCCTCCGTCACACCGCAGACCACCGGTCCTGCCGCGGGCAATGCGACAGCCCCTCCCTCTGTACCAGCACCGCCCATCTCTGCACCGGCGCTTTGGCGCGTGCACACCGTGGGACGGGTTCCAGCAGCCACGGTGACCAAGGTGCAGTCGCTTGCCTCGTCTTCAGACATGGCTGAGGTTGTGGCGCGCGCATTGCACTTGCCAGTCCCTGTTCCCGTTCAAATATATCTTGCTCAAACGGCGGCGGATTATCAAACCGCGCTGCAAGCGCAGGGCGTACCTGCCGCGCAGGCGCAACGTTTTAGCCGGGATACGGGAGGGTTTACGCAAGGGACGGAGATTGTCGTACCCTTGTACCAAAATCCCACGGACGCTGACCTGGCCAATACCTTGGCCCACGAGCTGACGCACGTTACCCTGAATGCAGCAGGGGTGACGAGCACGTTGCCAAGCTGGCTGAACGAAGGCTTGGCAGTGACCCTGGGGATGGACATCCAGGCGCGGATTGCCAATCCTGTGGTGTATGACGGTTACGCCAAACAAATGGCGGAAACCGTTCTAACCGCCGCGGCCCATGGCAAACTGCTGCCGTTGGCGACCGATGAGGGACAGGTGTTGGCTGGTAACGCCAGCTATGATGTCGAGTTGCAGGATTGGCTGGCTGTAAGTTGGTTGGTGCATCAGTACGGTTGGCAAGCCATGGCGGGTTACCTGCAACAACTGCGTGCAGGTATGCCGTCTGACCAAGCGTTTCAAACCGCCTTCGGCCGTTCCCCGGCTGATGTGAACCAACAAATCAGCCGTGCATTACAAGAAGGTGCGCACACCTTGGATACGGGTGTGCAGCTGGAACTCCAAGTGGCCCCTGGGATCACGGGTCAGCTGCACATCCTCAGCCATGGCAGTCAGCAATGGCAAAGTGTGCCTTTGCAGCCGGGCCGACTACTGCTGTCCGTGGATGCAGCGGGGCATGTGCACGGCCCTGCAGAAGGTCCCGCCGTGGCCGACCCCAATCCCCCGGACACACAGACGATGTACCTGGATTTGTCGTTTGACCAGCCACAAACATACCAAGGGGAACCTGTCTCCCATGCGGGATTCGCGCTAGACTACCAGCATGGAATGTACGCTTTCGTGAACGGTTGGGTGACGTATGCTGATGGGCATTCGTCGTATGTTCAGGTGCCACAGCTGCTGGGTGTGAGCCTGCAGAGCGTCACCGAACCCATGCCGCAGAACCCGATTGAGCACCTCTTACACACCCCCGCGCCATAGCGGGGAGTCTCGGTGTGGCTCACACAGCTGCAGAGTGGAAAGAGGGGGGCTGGTTGCGGGTCTTCCAGAGGAGTTTGTTCAACTCCCGGTCTAACGCCTGGCTAACTTTCAAAAGTGTGGGATCTGTCAAGTCACCCCGGGCCTGTTCGGCCAACTGATACATGAGTTGCCGCAAGCTTTCAATCTTGCGTACCGTTGCATCCTCCATACCGGTTTGCACACCTTTCTGTGCTCTAAGCACCAACGGTTCAAAATTCTACTGCTTGCTTTGACAAGATGCAACAGCCTGTTACCCTCCGCTTTCTCTGGACGGGCAGACGAAATGGGTCGATCCCGCACGAACGATGTCTATCCTTGGCGAGTGATGGCGAACGCAGACGAAAAGATTGTCGTTCTGTTACAAATTGGCCACAGACTTGCGGGTCATTCAATATGTATGCCAGACTGCTCATGAATAGGACAACCGTTGCGGCGCAACAGGTAAGTTAGCAGCGTACGGGGGCGGATACGGTGGCTGGATGGGCAATGACCGGAGGAGAGGCAACCGTTTATGTGTTAGGTGTCCGATTTGATTGTTTACCCAGGCGCCAAGTGGTTGAGCGATTACTGTATTGGATAGATGAAGGGAGTCGGCGGATGGTCATTACGGCCGGGCCAGAGTTTGTCATGATGGCCCAAACGGACGAGGAGCTGCGTCATATAGCCCGCGTTGCCGACCTAGTCACACCCGATGGGGTCGGCGTGGTGTGGGCCGCTCGGCGGCAGGGCCATGGGGTCCCTGAGCGCGTCACGGGGGTCGAGCTGGGGATGGACCTCTTAGCGACGGCCGAAGAGCGCAAACGGCCACTACGTGTCTATCTGTTGGGGGCACAAGAGCCTGTGTTGCAACTGTGTGTAACACGTTTGCAAAGGCAGTTCCCACACCTGAAGTTCGCCGGTCACCATGGGTATTTTCAGCCTGATGAGCTGCCTGGTATTCTCGCTGAGGTGGCAGCGTTTGCCCCGCACGTATGGTTGGTCGGGTTGGGCCAACCACGGCAGGAGAAGTTGATTTACGGATCCCTGGCCCATTTACCGCCATGCGTAGCGATTGGCGTGGGGGGCAGCATGGATGTCTGGAGCGGCACGGTCAAACGGGCGCCGCGCTTGTTTCAGGCTGTGGGGGCTGAGTGGTTGTACCGTTTGATCCGTCAACCCAGCCGT
>JAILZF010000087.1 GCA_023512635.1 Alicyclobacillus sp.
GGCGGGCTGTGGCCAACGCCTTGTGCGTTTCCCCGCCTGCGGCTCACCTGCGGTAAGATAGGAGAAAGCACGGCCACCGCAGGGGCCGAAGGAGGGTCTGTGATGTCCCCATCCCAAACTGGGCATATCCGCGTCTTGGTGGTAGATGACCACGAGCTGTTCCGCCAAGGGGTGTGTGCGATTCTCAACCGCAGCGACGGGATTGAGGTGGTTGATCAGGCAGAAGACGGCAGGCAGGCGCTGGCGAAGTGCCGCCAGCACTTGCCTGACGTGGTCCTGATGGACATTAACATGCCCGTCTGCGACGGGCTGGAAGCCACCCGTCAGATTAAGCGCGAACACCCATATGTCAAAATTCTCATCTTGACGGTCTCGGACGCAGAAGAGTCGCTGTTTGAGGCGGTAAAGGCAGGTGCTTCCGGCTACGTGTTGAAAAACGCCAGCCCGAACGAGGTGCTGGAGAGCGTCAAACGCGTCAGCGCGGGGGAACCCGTCATCCCAGGCAATCTCGCAATGCAGATCATCAGCGAGTTTTCCAAACCGGCCGAGAAACCTGTGCGCCAACAGGTCGATGCCCTCACAGAGCGAGAGATTGAGGTCTTGCGCTACTTGAGCGTTGGGGCCACCAACAAAGACATCGCCGCTGCACTGTTCATCAGTGAGAACACCGTCCGCAATCACGTACGCAATATCTTGGAGAAACTGCATTTGAGCAACCGCGTACAGGCAGCGGCCTACGCCATCCGCGAGGGTTACACCATGAACCGGCCGGGTGGTGGCGAAGACGCGTAGCCGGTTGCCAAGGGCGCAGATTTTGTCGAGTCTGTAACACCTCTCCGGCGTTCGTTGACGGCACCAGGGGGCTGTGCCATAGTGAGGGTGCCACAGAACCGCCAGCTTCCAACAGCGGACCGCAGGGTCGGTGCCGATGGGAGAGGACAAAGCGTGTTTCATGAAGTCTTGCGCGACATAGAAAGTGCGCTGAAACAGTTGGCCGACATCAATTACGCCTTAGACGAGGCGTTGATAGTGGCGGTCACAGATGCGCGCGGCGTGATTACGTTTGCGAACAACAAGTTTTGCGAGATCTCGAAATACACGCGGGAAGAGCTGCTGGGCCAAACGCACCGGGTGATTAATTCGGGGTACCACCCGCGTGCTTTTTTCCGTGAGATGTGGCGGACCATCGGACACGGCCAGATTTGGCGCGGCGAAATCCGCAACCGCGCCAAAGACGGTTCGTATTACTGGGTGGATACGACCATTGTGCCTTTGCTCGATGATCGGGGCAAGCCGTATAAATACGTCTCCTTCCGCATTGACGTGACCGAGCGTAAGCGCCAAGAAGATTTTTTGCGCCGGGCGGATAAGGTGGAGTTGGCAGCCCAACTGGCCTCGAGCATTGCCCATGAGATCCGCAATCCGCTGGCAGCCATCAAATGGACCCTCCAGTCACTCAACGTCCAGGGTGAGGACCAACACCACCAGGTAGAGCTGGTCTTGTCTGAGATTGACCGGATTGACCGGATTGTCAGCGACTTTTTGCTGCTGGCGCGGCCGTCAGACAGCACTTTCACCATCCACGACGTACGCGGTTTGGTGGAGGCGATTGTCCAGTTGATGCGCGTTCAGGCGCGTAAACAAGGGGTGCAGGTGGTGTATGCCGGTGCCGACCACCCGTTGCTGGTGCGTGGGGCGGAGAGTCAACTGAAACAGGTGTTTATCAACCTGTTGAAAAACGCCCTGGAAGCCATGCCGGACGGCGGACGTCTGGAGGTGACGGCCGAAGCGGCGCCAGATGGCGGAATCCGCGTGCGTTTTGCTGATCAAGGCACAGGCATTCCGCCGGAGTTGTTGGCCAAAATTGGCGAACCGTTTTTCACCACGAAAGAAAAAGGCTCGGGTCTTGGCCTGATGATTTGTGAGCGCATTGTGCGTGAGCACGGCGGGCGCTTGACGATACAGAGCCAACTCGGTGTTGGAACCGAGGTGGAGGTGTGGCTGCCTGCTGCCGCGTGAGCTGTTTTCATGTGCCGCTGCGCCGGCCGTGGCTGGGCGGCCGTTGTCCGGGAGAGGTGCGCTCGCCGGGCCGCTGGTGGGTGCCCTCCGGCAGCTGGCCGTTGCGCTCTAGCTCGCTAAACAGCTGTTCCAAACGCGTTAACTCGTCCGTCGCCCGCTGCAGTTCTTGCCGTTCTGATTCACTGTGCAAGGGAAACAAGAGGAAGCGAATCGCCGCCAGGGAGGTCCGCACCTCGTTGACCACTGCCCACGGCAACACCTGCGGGGCGTGCGGATCGCGCTGGCGCATGCGCGCTTCCGCCCACTCTTTTTGCGCTTTGTGAAAGTACCCCAACCAGGCTGTTCCGGCAAATCCTACGCCTTGCAACAGCCAAGCGGATATGTCGAGTCCTCCGGCACGCCACCCCAGGTACAGCTGAATGGCCGCCAACACGCAACCTGCCCCTAAGCCGGTGAGCAACCCCGCGAAATAACTCACCGCCCCCACAGTCATGACGCCAATGACAAACAGGGCGTTGCCAGCGGTCACTGCCCACAAGCACAAGACCGCCACGACGATGGCGGTAAAGAGGTTGGCGTGCGTCCGCGCGAACTCCACCGCATGGTGGTCTGCGTCCGCCAACCGCTGGCGCCAGCGCTCGACCGGTTTCATCCACATCGTCTCCCTGCCTGGGCAGCAGCGGTGTGCTTGCTCCCTTGCTTCAGTCTTGTGTCTTCAGTTTGCGCCTCCCGGCGCCTGGACACCAGGGCGCGGGGGACTATTTCCATCCCCCAAAAGGACTATTTTTACCGTTGGACTGCTCCAACCGGACTATCGAAAAGGGGTCAAACGGACTACCGGCGGTTGATCAATCCTGGCCTGCCTGGCGGTGAACAACGGCGGTACGCTGGGTAACGAGAACAGTGTGCGCTGTCGACCTGGGGGTCACGGCGTGGTATGAGACAGGACGGTCCTGTTCACAGAGGAAACAGAAAGGAGAGGGCCTTCGGTGAAAGGGAACATACGCTCGCGGCGGCGACCTGTGTGGCTGGCAGCAGCGCTGGCTGCACTGCTGTTGAGCGGCTGCAGCCCGCAGTTTGTGGTGCTCAACCCGGCAGGGCCAGTGGGCCGTGAAGAACTGCACTTAATTGAGTTGTCGTTCGCCTTGGTCATGATTGTCGTGATTCCCGTGTTGCTTCTGTTGTTTTACATCGTCTGGCGGTACCGCGACAAACCAGACAACAAAGCGCCGTACAAGCCGGAGTGGTCGGAGAGCAAGGCGCTGGAGACGGTCTGGTGGGCCATCCCGATTGTCATTGTCGGGGTACTCGGGTTTTATACCGGTAAAACCACCTTTTCCTTGGTCCAGCCGCCGGAAAAAGACGTTCAACCTTTGACGGTTCAAGTCACGTCGCTTGATTGGAAGTGGCTGTTCCAATATCCGGGCCAAAACGTGGCGACGGTCAACTACGTTGAGATCCCGGTGGGGGTGCCCGTACAGTTTGAACTTACGGCGGACGCGCCGATGAACTCTTTCTGGGTGCCGCAGTTAGGAGGCCAGGAGTACACCATGCCAGGCATGGCCATGCGCCTCTGGCTGCAGGCCGACAAGCCGGGAACGTATTACGGGACAGGCGCCAATTTTACAGGCGAGGGGTTCGCGCACATGCAGTTCCAGGTGGTGGCGGTACCGCAAGCGCAGTTTGATGCCTGGGTCAAGCAGGTTAAGGCGACCGCGCCGGCCCTCACCAAAGCAGGTTATCAACAGTTGGAGAAACCGAGCGTCATGGGCATCGCTTCGTATTCATCGTTCCCGCCCGGCCTGTTCTCGGATACGGTGTGGGCCAACGGGGGTCAGTACATGCCTGGCATGATGCATGATATCTCGGGCAACGGCGCAGCAGGCATGGACGGTATGGCGGGTATGGACGGCACGCCTGCGCCGTCCAAAGACAGCCAAACCAGTCACGAACCCACAGCGAGTCGGCAGACCAACCCGGCGTCGCCTGCGTCCGCCCAGGCCAACGCTGGCGGCCATGACATGAACGGCATGAACATGCAGTGAGCCGACGGGCTAAGAAAGGAGCGAATCAGACATGCCAGAGGCGTTCCGGCAGTTTGCCGATACGTATCTCATGTGGAACGAAGGGCCGTTGATCTGGCTCTCGGATGCCCTGATTGTCTTGACGAGCATCGGGATTGTCTGGGCCCTGACACACTTTAAGAAATGGAAGTGGCTGTGGAAAGAGTGGTTGACCACCGTTGACCACAAAAAAATCGGCATCATGTATTTGATTGCTGCGCTGTTGATGATGTTCCGCGGCGGCGCGGACGCGCTGTTGCTGCGCACGCAGCTGGCGGTACCGGGCAACCACTTCCTGGACGCTGAACACTACGACCAGATATTTACCACGCACGGCACCATCATGATTCTGTTCATGGCCATGCCGTTCATCTTCGCCTTGTTCAACATTGTGGTGCCGCTGCAAATCGGCGCGCGCGACGTCGCATTTCCTTACTTGAACGCCATTAGTTTCTGGTTGTTCTTCTTTGGCGCCCTGCTGTTTAATATCTCGTTTGTCTTTGGTGGTTCTCCGGATGCGGGCTGGGTCAGCTACCCGCCATTGTCAGAGCTGCAGTTTGACCCGGGTCCAGGCGAGAACTTCTACCTGCTGGCGCTGCAGATTTCAGGTATCGGCAGCATTGCCACCGGGATTAACTTCTTGGCCACCATCTTAAAGATGCGTGCGCCGGGCATGAAACTGTGGCATATGCCGTTGTTTACCTGGTCGGTGGTGGCCGCTTGTATCGTGATTATCTTCGCCTTCCCGGCGCTGACGGTTGCCTTGGCGTTGTTGATGCTGGACCGGTTGTTCGGCATGCACTTTTTCACCATGCTGCACGGCGGCAACCCGATGATGTTTATCAACCTGTTCTGGATTTGGGGTCACCCCGAGGTCTACATCGTGATTCTGCCGGCGTTTGGCGTGTACTCGGAAGTGGTGGCGACGTTCGCGCGCAAGCGCGTCTTTGGTTACTCGTCCATGGTGGCCTCGCTGCTGTTAATTAGCGTCATCAGCTACTTCGTCTGGGCTCACCACTTTTTCACCATGGGTGCGGACGCAGATGTCAACACATTCTTCGCGGTAGCGTCGATGATGGTGGCCATCCCAACGGGCGTGAAGGTGTTCAACTGGTTGTTCACCATGTTCCGCGGTCGTATCCGCATGGAACTGCCGATGCTGTGGACGATTGCTTTTGTGCCGTGCTTTGCCATCGGCGGTGCGACCGGCGTGATGCTGGCGGCGGCTCCAGCTGACTACCAGTACCATAACAGCTACTTCCTGATTGCCCACTTCCACCAGGTGCTGATTGGTGGCGTGGTGTTCGGAATGCTTGCCGGTATGTACTACTGGTGGCCGAAGATGTTCGGATTTAAGCTCGACGAGCGACTCGGCCGCTGGGCGTTCTGGTTCTTTAACATCGGCTTTTATGTCTGCTTCATGCCGCAGTACGCGCTGGGCTTTATGGGCATGCAGCGGCGTATGTAC
>JAILZF010000088.1 GCA_023512635.1 Alicyclobacillus sp.
TGTCCCATGTCCGCTGGCGTAACCTCAGGAAGGGCAGCAGCTGCCGCCCCCCGGCCGCTCCCGTGCAGCTTTTGGCGCAGCACAGAAAAAAACGCTTGATTTCGCAGCTTGACCAAAGTGGTTTGTACATCAGACTTGCGTACCACTACGGCGTCTCCGTCTTGCAACCTAACCCCAACCTGTCCATCCATCGTCAACCCTAAGTCGTTATGTGTGGCGTGGACCACAAATTGCACTTGCTGCCGGCTGTCCAAAACACAAGGCCGGGCAAACAGCGTATGAGGGCAGATAGGGGTAACCAACATGACGTGCAGGTGCGGTACCACAATCGGCCCGCCACACGACAGAGAGTACGCCGTTGATCCGGTCGGGGTGGAGACAATCACCCCATCCCCTTTGTACGAGTCCACAAATTGCCCGTCTACAAAGACGTCTACGGTCACCATCCGGGCAAAAGACCCTTTGGCAATCCCGACGTCATTCAGTCCAATCCATTGCTGGACGCAAGACCGCTCCCGCCAAACGGCCGCTTCCAGCATCATTCGCGGCTCTAACCGGTAGTCACGGGCAACCACGCGGCGTACCGTAGCCTCCAAATCCTCCGGCTCGGCTTCACTTAAAAAGCCAAGGTGGCCAACGTTAATCCCAAGCAAAGGAATTCCCCAGGGTGCCACACGCCGGGCGACCCCCAACAGAGTACCATCGCCACCTACGACAAACGCCAATTCAACGCCCCGTAGATGCTCTATCTCACAGGCAGGCGGTTGCCCGCGCCCTGCTTCTAAACAGACGACCTGCATGCCAGCCTGGCGCAGCAAACGTTCAAGCTCTGCCTGGACCGCGCCTGCCCGCGGTTTGTCGCGGTTGACAAACACCGCTACGGTTCTCACTCCGTTCCCTCCCTTGCTGTCGCGCGCAGGCACGGGGACCGGCGCGGCCATCGGCGTTGTTTAACGGCTATGCAGCCACGCCAACGCGGCCAAGGCGCCGCCTAAAAACCAGAGGCTGCGGTTGACCATCCGCCGCCATGCCAAATAAGAAGGTTGCCGAACTTCGAAATCCACCACCTGCACCTGCTCCTCTTCGACGTCGATGTGCAGGATACCGTGCACCCCAAACGCGACGTACAAAGGATACCACTCGTCGCGCAGCTTCACGCCGGAGACCAGCGGATCGCGCGGGCGGGCAAGGCGCACCGCATAATAACGAGCACCCTGCCGCACGATAAAATCTGCAACAAGCGGCCGAACAAATCGGCGGTGTCCGTAGTAACCTATCCAATCACAACGCTCGCGTACGCGGACGACTTGGTACCCATGCGCCTCTAACCAACTGCGGGCAGCATGGTAACGACCCTGCAATGGCACAGGCGGTTCCTGGTGACGCCACTGGCTCCAGAGCGAGCGAGCAATCACATAGACAAACACAGTACAGAACAGGATGGCCCAGACCGTCTGCCACAATTTGGCAACGCCCCTTTGTACGGCCTACCTCCAGTCATTCCACGCGCGTCCCAGAACTCCTGCCCAATTCTGTCCACGCCTGCGCCACCACAGTAGCAATGTCTGCGTCACTCACCTCCACCGGGCGCTCTTGTGCCGTTGCCTGGATGCGCCAGTGCGCGAGAAACTCCAGGTTGCCGTCGCCGCCAGCAATCGGCGAGTAGGTGAGACCGAGGCAGCGCAATCCGGCTGCTGCAGCTTCGTGGATGACACGCGCCAAGACCGACCGGTGTACAGCCGGGTCGCGCACAATCCCTCCCTTGCCCACTGCCTCCCTGCCCGCTTCAAATTGGGGCTTCACCAGGGTCACCACGTCCCCGTCCGGTCCGAGCAGAGCCGTCAAAGGCAGAAATAACAGGCGCAAGGAGATAAACGACACGTCCACCGTTGCCAAGGTCGGGCGTGGATCGAATTGCGCCGGTTTAATATAACGAAAATTGGTACGCTCCATGACGCGGACGCGAGGGTCTGTCCGCAACTTCCAGGCCAATTGACCGTAGCCTACGTCTACGGCGTAGACCAACCGCGCCCCGCGTTGCAACAAACAATCGGTAAATCCACCCGTGGAAGCCCCGACATCGACGGCGACGCGGTCCTGTACCTGCACGGCAAACCGGTCGAGCGCCCTTGCCAGCTTCAGGCCACCGCGGCTGACAAAAGTATGTTCTGGTGCCATGACCTCGACGGCTTCGTTCGACGGGACCAGCAGCCCTGGCTTGTCCAATCGCTCCCCGTCGCGGCGCCGTACCAACCCAGCCATAATAGCCCGCCGTGCCGCCTCCCGGCTAGGAAACAACCCACGCTGAAACAACAACACATCGAGTCTGACCTTGCCCCTCTCAGGAGGCTGAGACTGGCGCGCTCCAGCCATGCTATACGCCCACCCTGGACCCGCTGCCAGGTTGACGCAACACTCGCAACGCCGCCGCCACCACGGCGTCAGCCGTCAATCCCAGTTCATTTAACAACTGTTCGCGGGACCCATGTTCAATAAAACGGTCAGGTAACCCCAGCCGTTGCACGCGCGTGCTTACCTGCGCATCACTCAACACCTCAAGCACAGCAGCTCCCATGCCACCGGCTAACGACGCTTCTTCCAAGGTCAAGACAGGCATGCGTCGCGCCAACTGGACCAACAAGGTTCGGTCGATCGGCTTAACAAAGCGCAGGTTCACCACCGTGGCCCGGACCCCTGCTTCCCGTGCCAGCCGTTGTGCGGCCGTACAGGCCACTTGCACCATGGGCCCTAAGGCCACCAGGGCGATGTCTTCACCCTCTTGCAACAGTTCAGCGCGGCCAACCGGCAGTGGTTGAAACTCCGGGTCGAGCGGCACCCCCCAACCGTCCGCGCGCGGGTACCGTACTGCGGCTGGGCCGTCGAGCTGCAACCCGGTATACAGCATGTGCCGGAACTCATTCTCGTCTTTGGGCATCATGACGGTCATATTCGGGACGGTCCTTAAAAAGGCGATGTCAAACGCTCCCTGGTGGGTCTCGCCGTCAGCCCCCACCAGGCCTGCTCGGTCGACAGCAAGCAATACAGGGAGATTCTGAATGCAAATATCGTGAATCACCTGATCGTACGCACGCTGTAAGAATGTGGAGTAAATCGCTAAAACAGGGCGCATGCCCACGGCCGCCAGTCCCGCACAAAAAGTGGCGGCGTGCTGCTCCGCAATGCCAACGTCAAACAATCGGTCGGGAAAGCGGTGTTGAAACTTACCCAAACCAGACCCTTGTATCATGGCAGGGGTCACCGCCACCACACGGTCATCCTGCTCCGCCAGTTGGATCAACGTGTCGGCAAAGACGCTGGCATACGACGGCGCTTGGCCGCCACCCCCGCTCGGCCAGGCGTGGAACTTATCTGGCGCATCCTCGGCTGACGGATAGCCCTTCCCTTTTTTGGTGACCAAATGCACCAGAACGGGACCGCGCAGGCGTTTGGCGTCCTGCAAGACGCGTAAGAGACCCGGTAAATCATGTCCGTCCACCGGTCCCAGGTACTTAAAGCCGAATGCCTCAAACCACTGGCCTGGAACCACTAGATTGCGCATGGAGTCTTTAACTTTTTCCAGCGTTTTTGCCAAGCGTTCGCCAATCGCTGGCAGCTTACGCAAAGCCCGCTCCATTTCCGCCTTGGCCCGTGAATACGCCGGGTCTGTACGCAAACGCGTCAAGTATTTTGCCAACGCGCCAACATTTGGGGAAATGGACATCTCGTTGTCGTTAAGGACGACGAGTAAATCCGTTCCCAAATGACCTGCGTGATTCAGCGCCTCCATGGCCATGCCACCTGTTAATGCCCCATCGCCAATGACGGCAATCACGTGATAGTCGGCGTGCGCCAAGTCACGTGCCACAGCCATGCCTAAGGCTGCAGAAATCGAGGTGCTGGCGTGGCCTGCCCCAAACGCGTCGTGTGGACTCTCACTGCGCTTAGGAAACCCTGACAACCCTTTGAACTGGCGCAGAGTGGAGAAACGCTGCCGCCGACCAGTCAGCACTTTATGAACGTAACTCTGGTGGCCTACATCCCAGATAATCTTGTCTCGCGGACTGTCAAACACCCGGTGCAGTGCCAACGTCAGTTCGACCACGCCCAGGTTGGCACCAAAGTGCCCACCCGTCTGAGACACCGAGCTTACGAGAAACGCCCGTACCTCGTCCGCCAGTTGTAACAACTCGGTTTCAGTTAAACGCTTGAGCTCCCGCGGGTCTTCAATCTGCTCGAGCAGCGTGACGCAACACCTCTCCGGCCGCCGGCCGCCGGCCACCCGGACGGCCAGTCACTCTTATCGTCCTAGACGCAGTTCAGTTATTCCATCCCATGCACTCACGCACCGTTAAACGCGAGCACGCCTTTTGCCGCGCGGTGGTGTGCGACGAAGCAACGCCATCAGCGACTCCGCCAACTTCGAGGCGTACAACACGATAGGGGTGGGCGACTGAATGGCTAAGGTTTTGCCAATGGCCTTCGCCCCCACGGTCAACGATGTAACGAACGCCGTCACACAGATGGTCATGAGTTCCCGATGCCATCCCTCTGCGTGTACGGCGTTGTTAATCTGTACCGAGACCGCTAAAGCGCCCGCCCCGCTTAAGACACCAGCAATGTCTCCGACAACATCGCTGCATATGCTCGATACCTTTTCAGCATTGCGGACAATCACAATAGCACGCCGGGCACCAAAAACTTTTTTTGAGGCCATGGCGTGAAACGGAGTCTCCCGGGCAGCCGCAGCAGCAACGCCTAGCATGTCGAACAACGCCCCCACCAGGACTATCAACACCACCATGGCAGCGCCTACGTACCAGGCAACTTCATCTAAAAAAATGGTGGCTGTGTCAAACACACCACCAAGCGGAAGCGTCAGCGCTGCCACCGAGACAATAAAAGGCAACGACCCGCGCAGCGTCGTCTTTTTCATTATGTACCCCCACGGCGAGGTAAAACAGTAGGGGGTGGCAGCTTTTTGGGTAAACGCTGTGGCTTAGGTCCAGTAGGTTTTCCCAAGGCAGCACCCGCCTGTCGCCAGGCTGGCGGTTTCCCTTTACGCCGCCCTTGGCCGTGTCGCCACCAGCCAGACTGGATTACCACTTAGTCCACACTATAATCCCCAAAAAGCCTCGCCGCTGCGAACAGTCTAGGCGTTTTCCGCGACAGCCGGCGCCGCTCCCTAGCCTCTTTTGCAGTACGGATTTCACGCGGCACCGGCGCCGCTCCCTGGCCGGGGAGCCAACGCCTGTATCCCGCGATCCTTCAGTACCACTCAAGGCAGGCTACGCTGCACACAGATGGCCTCCGCATGCAGGTTCATACCCCAAGCCGTAGTCCAAGGTACAGACCACGCACTTGGGCCTCCGCGAAAGCTGGGTCAGCTCCCGCATGCCATTGCAGGTTGCCCAACTTTCTTAACTCCCAGCATCAGCCCAAGGCTGGGCGCCTCAAGCCAACACCAGGAACTTCATCGATGTGCCCTTTGGCGGATTTTTAGCCCCGCCTTCA
>JAILZF010000089.1 GCA_023512635.1 Alicyclobacillus sp.
GGGATTGACCTGTTGGCGACCGCCGAAGAACGAAAACGGCCGTTGCGCGTCTATCTGCTGGGGGCCCAAGAGTCTGTGTTGCAGCAGTGTTTAACGCGTTTTCGAAAGCAGTACCCGCAGTTGGAGTTTGCCGGTCACCACGGATATTTCCGGCCTGACGAGTTACCCCGAATCCTCGCGGAGGTGGCTGCGTTTGCCCCGCATGTTTGGATGGTCGGGTTGGGCCAACCGCGGCAGGAGAAATTGATTTTCGGAACACTCGCCCATTTGCCGCCCTGTGTTGCGATAGGTGTGGGGGGGAGTATAGATGTCTGGAGCGGGACGGTCAAGCGTGCACCGCGGTTGTTTCAGGCTGCCGGGGCGGAATGGCTCTACCGTTTGCTCCGCCAACCCAGTCGTTGGCGACGGCAGCTAGCCTTACCACGGTTTGCGTGGCAAGTCTTGCGCCAAGGTTGGCGGAATTGACGTGGTGGCCAAGAATTGTGCCGGGTGTAGCACAAAGCTCCGATCCACACTAACGACACCGGCCGGAGGAAGTCATCACAGGCCGGACACCAGGGGGTGGAGAGGATGCCGAACAACCTTGCACTGATTGCCGCGGCCCAGCAAGCGCTGGATGACATGAAGTATGAGATTGCCTCAGAATTGGGGTTGCCTGTGCAACATCCAGGTTTTGATTGGGGGCAGCTGGCCAGTCGTGACACCGGGCGTTGCGGAGGCCAAATCACCCGCCGATTGGTAGCGTTTGCTGAACAGGCGTTGGCGGGCCAAGCGACATCAGGCCAGTAGGGGGAGCATGGGCAGGCCCATCCCAAGGATGGATTCCTTAAACTGCATACCACGTGTGTTGCGGGCGCGGCGGAGGGCAGCTCCACCGCGCCCAGCTGTGTCGAATACGTGGAATCCTGTCGTTCGTTGACGAGACAGGGTAAATATACTACCATATGGGATGATTTTCAGGCGGGGGACGTCCCCGCAGCCGGGGACAAAGGAGGCGTTGCCCGTGGCGAAGCGCCTGTTTACGTCTGAGTCGGTCACAGAAGGGCATCCTGATAAGATTTGTGATCAGATCTCCGACGCAGTTTTGGACGAAATTTTGTCTCAAGACCCGTTTGCCCGCGTGGCGTGTGAGACGTCAGTCACCACGGGCCTCGTTTTGGTGGCAGGGGAAATCACCACCACGTGCTACGTGGATATTCCTAAAATTGTCCGCCGTACGATTGCCGAAATTGGCTATACTCGGGCAAAGTACGGTTTTGATGCAGAGACCTGCGCGGTCATCACGTCGATTGACGAGCAGTCACCCGACATCGCGCAAGGCGTGAACCAAGCGTTGGAGTCGCGTACGGGCGCTGCAGATGAATTGGAAGGGATTGGGGCGGGCGACCAAGGCCTGATGTTCGGTTTTGCTTGTGATGAGACGCCCGAGTTGATGCCCCTGCCCATCTCCCTGGCGCATAAGTTGGCAAGGCGTTTGAGCGAAGTCCGCAAGCAAGGGGTATTGCCGTACTTACGACCAGATGGCAAAACCCAGGTGACCATCGAGTACGACGGCGACCGGCCGGTGCGCGTGGATACCATCGTGATTTCGACGCAACATGATGAACACACCGACTTATCGACCATCACCCGCGATGTGCAGGAGCACGTCATTCGCACGGTGGTCCCGGCCCATTGGCTGGATCATAACACCCGCTATTTCATCAATCCTACAGGCCGGTTTGTCATTGGCGGGCCTCAAGGTGACGCTGGCTTGACAGGCCGCAAAATCATCGTCGATACATACGGTGGTTATGCGCGCCACGGCGGCGGGGCGTTTTCTGGCAAAGACCCGACCAAAGTTGACCGCAGCGCTGCTTATGCGGCGCGGTACGTAGCGAAAAATGTCGTCGCAGCTGGCCTGGCACGCAAGTGTGAGGTACAGGTGGCGTATGCTATCGGCGTGGCCCAGCCGGTCTCCATCTCAGTGGACACGTATGGGACCTCGGTCATCGATGAAGAGGAGATTGTTCGGCTGATCCGGCAGTATTTTGACCTGCGGCCTGCAGCCATTATCCGGGATTTGCAGTTGCGCCGGCCCATCTACCGGCAAACAGCGGCGTACGGACACTTTGGTCGGCCAGACCTCGACCTTCCTTGGGAGCGAACGGACAAAGCTGATCTTTTACGGCAAGCTGCCGCCAGTTTAACCCGTTGACCCCCAGAAAACTGCATCCTGGAGCGAATCTTCTAGTACACCCTTACCCCTTACCCCCCTTCACCCGCCAAGTTGGCGGGTGCTTTTTTTTGCAGGAACTGGCGAACGAAGGGAGAACTCTTCCTTTAAGGTAGAACGGCAGTTAACCGTTGAAAAAGGGGCCCAGAGCAGGGTGAACGTCAACGAACGGATTGCAGCGCTGAAATCAGCGGTCGGCAACGTCCTGACGGCCATCGCAGAAAGCAAGGAGCAAGCAGATTCCATCGCCCGGTCCACACTGGAAGAGGTACGCCTGCTAGAGGCAGAGTTCGAACGCATGCGCATCGAGTGTGCAGAAGCCATTGAACGAGTGGAGCAGTTAGACCGGGAGGCGCGAGTGGCGCGTCAACGGCTGGTGCAAGTTAGCCGTAACCTGCAGCGATCTTCGGAAGCCGAGATGCAGCGGGTGTACGAGCAGGCACAACAGTTGCAGACAGAACTCGGCCAGTGGCAGGAACGGGAGCGGCAACTGCGTTTACGCCGGGATGACATTGCCCGGCGCTTAAAGGCTTTGCGAGAAATTGCCCGTCAAGCAGAACGGCTGGTCCACACCTTCCACCACATCAAGGACTTTCTCGACGGGGATATGCAAGAGGTGGCAGGCGCGTTGCAAACCGCCCATACCCAAACCCTGTTGGGCCTGCAGATGTTGCAAATGCTGGAGGAAGAACGGCGGACCTTGGCCCAGAAGCTGCACGACGGTCCGATGCAGTCACTGGCCAGTTTGGCCATGCGGTCGGAAGCCTTGTGGGGAGATGACCCCGTCCGGTTGCGCGGAGATTTACGCAACCGTTTGAACACCGTCATCGGCGATTTGCGCCAGTTGGTTTACGACTTGCGCCCGCCCTTGTTGGACGACCTCGGTCTGGTGCCCACGTTAAAACGCTATGCGGAACAGTGGTCTCACCGTTACGGCGTGCCAGTCAAGGTCCAGTTGGTGGGGCTGGAAGTGACGCTGACGCCCACCGAGAAAGTCACGGTTTTCCGCAGTGTGCAAGAGAGCTTGGAAAACGTTCGGGTCCATGCACAGGCCAGCCAGGTGTGGATCACGTTAACTTATGGCACGGACCAGCTGCATGTCGAGGTGCGGGATGACGGCATCGGTTTAGCAGCTGCCGAGTGGGGACAGTGGCTCGAACAGGGCAAGCTGGGACTGACGCTCTGCCGGCAACGCCTGTCTCTGATGGGCGGTTCTTTTACGATTGAACCGGCTGCGGCTGCAGGGACGTGTGTCAGTATTCGCCTGCCGCTAGGCAGAGGGGGAAATGCATGAGACCAACAATTCGGGTCGCCATTGCGGATGACAATGAGCTGTTCCGGGAAACCCTGTGTGAGGTGTTAGCGCTCGAGCAGGACCTGGAAATTGTCGGGGTATGGCGACACGGCGGTGAAGTCCTGCATGGTATCCGCGAGGTGCAACGGGATGTTTTGTTATTGGACATTAACATGCCATATCTCAACGGTGTGGAGACGACCAAACAGTTGCAAGCGTTGCACCCGCACGTGCGCATTGTGATTTTAACGCTGCATGACGATGAAGGGTATGTGCTGGAGACGCTCAAATCAGGGGCTTCCGGGTATTTGGTGAAGGATGGCTCGGTTGCGGAGGTGGTGCGTGCCGTCCGCGAAGTGGCTGCGGGTCGTGCCATTGTCCATCCGCACGTCACACACACGGTGTTGGCTCAATTTTACGATCGCGCTGCGTTAAGCGACAGCTGGCGGGGATTGCTCACCGAACGAGAGATGGATATTTTGCGCGAGTTAGCCGCTGGGAAGTCGAACGAGCAAATCGCAGCCACTCTCCAGATTTCCGCTAAAACGGTCAAAAACCACATGTCAAACATCCTCTCTAAACTGTCTGTGACAGACCGTACGCAAGCCGTCATGGTGGCATTGCGCAACCGTTGGCTATTGCCTTGAAAAGGAGTCCTGCCTTAGCTCCGCTGGCGCAAGGTGCGGCTGTTGGCTTGCCGCATATACTGCGGCAGGGGGTGAGGGTGGTGCTCGCAGGCTTGGTCATTTGGGCGTTGGCCGTGTACGGCGCGTGGGCGCTTGTGCACAGCGTTGTTCTGCGTTGGCAGCAGCGGATCAACGGCCAATTGCAGCCGATGGCTGTGGTGCTGATTGTGCAAAATGCAGAAGCGCAGGTTGAAGGGGTGTTGCGCTCGCTCATGCAAGTGACAGCCAGCGGCCAACGGGAAGGGTACATTCTGGTGTTTGATGTGGCTTCTTGCGACGACACCCCGGCCATTGTGCAACGCTTGGCCATGCAATTTCCACAGTTGACCCTGGTATCTGTAGCAGATGAGCGGGAACTTGGTTGGCAACTGCAGTCCGTATGGGCCAGCGGTGTGCGTGTTGGCTATCTATGCGACCTGCGGGTGAGCGGTTGGCATCCTCAACTGGCGCGTGACGTACGCCTGCTGTGCAGCTAAACAGCCAGCCCGGTTATTTTGGATGGTCTTTTTTCGAATGGTCGGTGAAAGCAGACGAAACGCGTTTGCGCCCGTCCAGGTAGCGTGTCATACTCTAAAAGGCCGCCTTGGGATGGCTGCCAGAAGGGAAGGGTGGCATGGGCCGGATAGCGTTTGTCACCGACAGCACCGCTAACCTGACGGCGGAACAGGTCACCCGTGCAGGGGTGACGGTGGTGCCGTTGACGGTCGTTTTCGGCAATCAAGCATACCGCGAGGGGATAGATTTGTCGACTGAGGAGTTTTACGAGCTGTTGGCCAAGGCGCCCGCCTTGCCAACGACCTCACAGCCTTCGGTCGGCGAATTTGCCGACGTGTTTCGCGGGTTGTTGAACGATTCTGACGAAGTGTTGTGTTATGTATTGTCGAGCCGGTTGAGCGGCACGCTGCGAGCGGCCGAGGCAGCAGCCCAGATGGTTGCCCCTGATCGCATCCGCGTGATCGACTCATGGTACGCTAGTTTTGGGATTGCCGGCCCGTTGCTGGATGGTGTAGCATTGGCGCGGGCAGGGTTGGACGCAGACGCGATTGTGGGCTGGTGGGAGCGCGTCCGTGCTCAAGTACGTTCGGTGTTTGTCCTGGATACCCTGGAGTACCTGCACCGTGGCGGACGAATTGGCGGGGCTGCGGCGGTGTTCGGATCACTGTTGCAAATCAAGCCGTTGCTGACCGTGCAGGACGGACAGTTGGGACTGCTCGACAAGGTGCGGACGCACCGGCGTGCCGTTGAACGCATGTTGGCTGAGTTTGCCAGGGACACGGGCCAAGGCGGGACTTGGCG
>JAILZF010000009.1 GCA_023512635.1 Alicyclobacillus sp.
GGAAGGACGGAAACAATCACGTAACGGGCAGCATCGGTGGTGCGAAACACGGCCGCTTCCGTCGCTTCATCCCAAGCCGGGAATTCACTTCCCTGTGTTTTTTCCTCTGGCTTTCCCTTGACCACATACCCCTCATAACCCAGGCTTGATTCCAACGGTCATCCGACCTTTCAACAGATTCTGAGCCCAACGTATGCCAACACGCAGAAGCCTGTTCTAGGCATCCGCCCAGCCGGAACCAGGAAAGGCGGATGGGGAGAAAGACCCCAGACGCTTACAGGGCCAGGTAGCGGTCCAGGACAACGGCGGCGCCTAACACCAACCCAACTGCCAGCAGCCACATGGCCAGCACCGCCTCAACCTGGTGCCAGGACCACAGGGACCACACCTGGAACAGGGGGCTCACGCGGGCATGGCTGGCGACGGGAAGGTGGTTGCCGCGAGTGGAAACCTGCCACCACACCAAACCGAAGGCCAGCCAGACCAGCGGGACGGCAGGCCGGAGCCGAGACTGCATGAGGACACCGTAAAACACGCCCAGCGCAGCCGGCAGGGGCGTGAGGGCCAACAACAAAGTGTACGCCCCCACCCCTGTGTTGAAAAACGCCACGAGGGTGTGGTAGTGCAGCTGCCCAGCCACCGCCAGGGAGTACAGGCCAAAGCCGGCCATCAACAGAAAGACCCGTGTGTATACCCACAGCGTGCGTAAAAGCGTGGCAACCCATTTCGACAACACGAGGCGGCCGCGCGAGACGGGCAACGTCAGCCACCAGCCGACGGTGCCGTTGCGCCACTCGTTGGCTGTGCAGCCAATGCCCAACCCAAAACTTAAAAACAGCAAGCCAAACACGGCAAACCAGGCAAACCGCAGGTTCTCGGCAGCTTGGCCCACCCGGGCCGAGAGGACCAGCAGCGCGGCGCACACGCCCAGCGCGTACACCCACCACCAGCCGCGGTACGCCCGCAGCCCTCCCCGTTTCCGGCGCTTGAAGTCGTGTTTCACCAACGCCCAAAAAGGAATACGGGCGAGAGCCAGGGAGCTGGTTGTGTCCATCACCATGCCTCCTCGTTGGACAGGATGAAAGAAAGCCCTCGGCAAGCAAGACGTGGAGTCATCCCCCTGGCGGAATGCTGTGTCACAGCCGAGGGGGCCGCCTCAGGTCACCAAGGTTTCCAGGATGTGACGCATCGAGCCGTGCTGCCGCCGCAGCGTCTCAGCGTCTCCTGCCAAGACCACGCGGCCGCCAGTCAGGAACACGGCGTAGTCTAGCAAGGGCTCTGCTTCATACAGCTCGTGGGTGCTCAACAGGACCGTCGGGCGTTCCTCCTCGCTCAGCACGGAGACGATGCCTTCCAGAATGCGGGCGCGTGACGGGGCGTCAATCCCGGCCAACGGCTCATCCAACACCACAAGTGGCACGCGGCGGGCGAGGCACATCAGCAGCATCAGGCGAGCCTCTTGGCCGCGCGACATCTGCCCGGCGCGAACGTGTTCGTCCATCCGCAGCAGCGCCGCGAGCCGATGGGCCGTGTCAAGATGAAACCCAGGCAAAAACGTCTCCGCCCAGCGGAGGGCGTCCGCCACCGTGTGATCCGGGTACCAGCGCGCCCGGTCTGGAAGGTACGCCACTTGGCGGTTGGTTCGCCAACCGGGGCTCTCGCCCAACACCCGGACCTCACCCGCCTCCGGGCGCACCAAGCCGGTCAGGATCCGAAAGAGGGTGGACTTGCCCGCCCCATTTGGGCCCAGGATACCGACCACGCGGCCGCGGGGAATGGCCAACGACACATCAGCCAAGGCTTGTTTGCGGCCGTAAGACTTGGTCACGTGGTGCAAGCTCACCGCCATCTCACTCATGCTCGTGGCCTCCTCTGCGGGGCTTGGGTGACGGCTCCTCACAAGCCGGTACAGCCGCGGCGGGCGGCGCTGCGGACGGTGACACGGCAGGCGCATCGTTGCGCGGGGCGTCCCGCGCCTGTGTGCCGTCGGGGGACCCATCGGCCATGGACTGCGCTGCCTCGAGAAGTTGCACAATGTCCGGCCAACTCAAGCCGTAGGCAAACATCTGTTGTAAAAACTCGCGCGTCAAGCGCTGCGCCATGTCTTGCCGGAACCGTTGGATGGTGGCTGCCGACGTGGTGATAAACGTCCCTTGGCCGCGCCGGGTCTCAGTCAACCCATCGCGCTCCAGTTGTTGATACGCGTGGCTGACCGTGTTGGGATTGACCCGCAGGGACTGGGCCATCTCGCGCACAGACGGGATCTTCTCGCCTGGGCCCAGCTCGCCTTTGGCAATGGCTTGGCGCATCTGCTGCATAATCTGTTCATACAACGGTTGACTCCAATCCAGGTGAAAGGTCAACGCGCCAACGCGGCGTTCCTCCAAGCGGCTCCCTCCCCTCGCTGCGAGGGCGCAGGCCAACCTGACGTGTTCTATGTGTGTTGAGTGTATCATGATACTTAATACACTTGCAACACCCAAATGGACACGGTGCAGGGGGAGTAGGCAGTGGGCTGGTCCAGACCGTTCGGAGGCCCGCGTCTCCCGTTCAGGTCTTCGGAGGATAGCAAACGTTGGTATACTGAAAGAAGATCAACCCTTGCAGCAAGAAAGGTCCCGGTGAAGCAGCGAATGGGCCGCGGGCCAGGCGGGGACAGGAGGCGGGAGGATGCAGACGTTGCTGCGCGAGGTGGCGCGCGGGGCAAAAGGCGCCCGCGATTTGAGCTATGCGGAGGCGTACCAGGCCGCCGTTCAAATCCTGGAGGGCCGAGCGACAGACGCGCAAACCGGGGCCTTCTTGGTGGCGGAACGGGTGAAGGGGGAAAGCGTGCCAGAACTGCTGGCGTTTCTCCATGCCCTGGCGGCGCACAACCCGCCCCCGCTGTGCCCGGCCGAAGGGCTGTTGGACTGCGCCGGTCCGTACGACGGACGCTCCAAATCGTTTGCAGCCACGGTGCCGGTGTCCTTGGTCTTGGCCGCCGCGGGCGTCCCGGTGTTGCTCCACGCTCCGGACGCCTTGCCGCCCAAATCCGGGGTGTCGCTGAAGTCGGTGGTGAGGGAGCTGGGCCTGCCGCTCGGAGTACGGCCAGGCGCGGGGGCACGGTGGGCGTTTGTCGATCCCGAAGAGGTCCATCCGGGGCTGCGTGCGCTGCGCCGCATCCGCCAGGAACTGGGCGTGCGCACACTGTTCAACACCGTGGAAAAGTTTTTGAACCTGGGCGGGGCGTCCCTGCTGGTGACGGGCGTCTTTCACGGCACGGCGGTCCGCAAGGTGACGGAGTTGGCCGCTTCGCTGTCGTTCCAGCAGGTCATGGTGGTGCAAGGCCTGGACGGGTCTGAAGACTTGCCGGTGCACCGCCCGTCCTTGGTGCACGTGGTGTCCGGCGGGGACGTCACCGTGCACCAGGTAGACCCGGCCCTGCTCGGTGTCCAGGCGCCGGGGGGACCGGTGCGCTTCACGGCGGCGGAGCACGCGGCTCATGCGCTGGCGATTTTGCGCGGCGAGCAAGACGCATTCCGCCCCCTGGTCTTGTTGAACAGCGGGGTCCGCCTGTGGTTGGCAGGACGCGTGGCATCCATCCGCGAAGGGGTGGATTGGGCGCGTGATCTGCTCGATTCTCGCCAGGCCTGGGCGGTGTACCAGCAACACATCCACGCGGGATAACACGCCGCGGTGTACCGACCCCAGGCCCCAGCGGGATCACACGCCTAGGCAGGGTTCCGCATCACGGGGATTGGAAACGGACCGTCAAGGCGTCGGCCAACGGCCTGCCCGGCTCTAGCACATAGCGGCCATCGACATACAGGCCGCTGGACGCCCCGCCGTCCAGGTTCATGGCTGTACGCAAGTGCAGATGGCAGGCGATTTGCGCCAACTGTTCCATGTTAGCAAACCGCACGGTGGCCAACACGAGATTGCCGTCCTCGTCAATGCCTGCCAAACTCCGGCGGGTCACTGGATTGAGCAGCGACGCGTCATTCAACCCGTCTAGCGCCGGGTTGAGGACCACCTGGCCGTTGTCCACCAACAGGGGTCCAGCCCCCAGGGCGGCCTGTAGATTGGAAACGTCGATGGGCTGGTGGTTGGGCAGCGTTGTCAGTGTGACGGTGTAATCCACCGGATCGCCAAGTTGAAACAGGGACGCCTGGTGGGGGTCCGCCAGCTCAATGACATACCCATCCTCGGGGATGGGCGCATCACCGGAGACGATATCGGTGACCACCCCGTGACGGACGACCACCGAGGTGGCGTTGGCGATGTGGGTGTGCTGTCCGTAGAAAGGTGTCAAGATGCTGACTTCAAAGGGCTGGCCTTGCCAGCTGTTGATGCCACCCCACGCCGTGAGTTGACTGAGGCCGGCGCCCGGGTTGTGCAGGTGAATCACCGCGGACGTGTCTGCGCGCGCCATCATCAGGGAACCGTCCTTGCCAATCCCCAAAAGGACAGGCCCCCACAGGTGCTGGAATTGTCCGTTCATCATCAGGGCGCCTTGCGGGGTCTGGTCCGAGTAGGCGTTGAAAAAGGTCCCGTTGATAGCCACCACTGCCTGATTGCTTTGCGCCAAATCCGCCAAGGAGGCGACACTGCCGATATGCTGGTTGGCTATCACCGGCGCCACCCGGATGTACGGGTTTTGAGTGTTGATGCGCACGTACGTCACCGTCTGGCTGCCTGTGCCGTCTGGCACCGTGACGGTCCCTGGGGTGATAAAATCGCGCCACGAGGGTTGGTTCGAGATGTCCCAGTGCTGGCCGTCCCAGTGGTTGACCAACCCTACATGGGTTAAGACCTGTTGGATGTACCAAATGGGAAGAAACGTGGTCTCTTGCCCTGAGGCAGGGTCCACAGCGGTGATGCCATCCACCTTGACCACCGCGGACCCGTTGATGCGGAAGGTCACGGCCCCGCTGCCGGTGTTGTGGTTTGGCAAGGGGACGGAGGACGCGGTGTGAATGTCCCAGGTGGACCCGTCCCACGAAGAGGAAATCCCGATGGTTTGGAGGGCCTGCTGGACATACCACATGGGCATGTAGGTGGTGCCATGGGCCACCAGCCCATAAGGGCTTGAGACAAGCTGACCGTTCAAGCGGATGTGGTCTTGGTGCATCGGATAGCCTGACGCCAAGGCTGTTGGCACAGGCCACAGCCACACACCAGCCGTGATGGCGCTTCCTGCCAACCATCCCCATTTTCTCATATCTATCCCCTTTGTTCAGAGCGTTGTGATGATCTGAATGATAAATGAGATCATCCACGCGGGGCTAGTCTAGTTCAAACGGTCCCAAGGCAGAGCCATGGACCCAGGGGATGGGCGGTGGGGCATCACGCTTGGCGTGGGCAGGCGGGATGTGGCCACGGCGGCTGGGAAGGGAAACCATCGTCTTGAAGACAGGGTGGGCTTCGCATGACGCGTTTTCTTTTTATAGGCCCGGGCCGCATGGGGACCGCGTTGTCGCTGGTGCTTGCGGCGGCGGGTTACGAGGTGTTGGGTGCGTATAGCCGCCATCCGCACAGCGCGGCGGCGCAGCGATACCGCGCGTTGACTGGCCGCCCGGTGTTGGACGGGGCGGGGGACGGGCGGCTGTTGCGGGAGGCGGACGTGATTTTTGTGACGGTGCCAGACCAAGCCATCGCGTCTGTCGCTGCCACCTTGGCGGCCAGCGGCCAGCTGCGGCCGGGCCAGGTGGCGGTGCACACGGCCGGGGTGTTGGCAAGCAGCGCGCTTGACCCCGTGGGCCAAGCGGGATTGGCCCGGTTAAGCCTGCACCCGCTGCAGACTGTGGCCAATCCGGCGCTGGCGCACACGCTGTTGCGCGGGGCGTATTGCACGTTGGAAGGGGATGAAGCCGCGGTGGCCCAAGGCTGGGAGTGGGTCAAGGCCTGGGGCGGGGTGCCGCTTACCCTCCGCGCAGAGGACAAGCCGCGCTACCACGCCGCCGCGGCCTTGGCCTCGAACGCTGTGGTGGCGCTGATGGCGGTGGCGGCCTCGCTATTTCCCGCCGAGGGTCCGGGGCTGCCACCCCTCTTGCCCTTGCTTCAAGGTGCACTTGGCAACCTGGAATCCCTCGGGGTGCCTGCAGCCCTGACAGGGCCTGTGGAACGCGGCGACGTGGCCACGGTTGCGTTGCACGTGCAGGCGCTGCGGGCCCATCCCACGGCGCTGCGCATCTACGCGGCCCTGGGCGAGGCGACTGTCCGCTTGGCTTTCGCCAAAGGCAGTTTGCTCGCGGAGCAGTGCGACGCCCTGATTTCGTTGTTGCGGAGCGCCGCAGAGGACGCGGAGGACGCGGAGGACGCGGAGAAATAGGGGGCGGGCGTGTGCCCGGGGCTGCGGGCAAGCGCACCAGCTTCGTTCGCAGCCTCTGCACGCTGTATTCCCTCTTATCTCCAGCCGTCGCAAGAGCTTGGGCGGCCCGCCGAGGGCCTAGCGGAAATTACAGGGAAACCTGCCGTTGGCGGAGACAACCCCTGCGCTTCCCCCATCTGATGGACAGGGAAGGAAGGGGGGAAGCATGATGCTCCACTGTGTCCAGTTGCGACGCGGGCAATCGCGATCCTTCACGTTTGGGCACGCCACTCTGCGGACGCGGCGGGTGGTGTTGACGCCGGGGGTTGGCCTGGTCATCAACCGTGGGACCAACACGACGTTTGTCAAGTGTGGCAATCGCGCTGTACACGCCGTACGCGTGGTGACGCTGCGCCGCGGCGAAACGTTGGTGGTCAGGTGCCGTCACTGCCACTGCGCCTGAGCAGGCGGCAGGGATCAACCTGGTGAAGCGTGTGACACGCTGGCGACGTGTTTGACACGCTGGCGTGGTGTTTGACACGCTGGCGGGGCAACGGCAAGCTGTACGAAGCGACGGATGAAAGCGTTGGGCATGAGACGCTGGACGGGAGCGCTGGCGCGGGGCATGGGCCCTGCTGCCAGCGCTTTTGGTTGGGGCGCCATCTTTACTTCTGCACGCTGACGAGGGTTCCGAGGTGCATCAGGGCGAAAGCCGCCTTGGCTTGGGGGATGGGTAATTCCACACAACCGAGGCTCTGGGGGGTACCGTAGCTGTCGCGGACAAACCCGTGCACGGCCTCCCCTTCATCAAAGTAGCTGACCCAGGGGACGCCGGGGTCTTCGTAAGGGTGACCCCAGGGATCCGTTCCACGCATGGTCTGCGATTCAAACTGCAGGTACACGGGATAGGTCCCAGGCATGGTGGGGCTCTCTGGAATGCCCGTGTTGGCCAGGCAAGTCACCGCTACGGCGCCGTTATGCCATAGGGTGAACCGCTCGGGTGGCTGCAGGCTGACCAGGGCAAAGCTGTAGCCGTAAGGGTTCCATGTATGGGTTTGCACATCTCGCATCAAGGCGTTCCACACCTGTGGACCGGCTATGCCGTCCACATCCAGGCCGTCCGCTTGCTGCAGGGACATGACAGCCCCTTCCACCAGCACGTTGTACCGCCCCGGCTGCCACAGCGAATGCAGTGCGGCGGGGATGTTGGGGTACCGCCAAGCAAACGCACCTGCGGGTGGGTTTTGGAGGGTTGTAAGAAAGCCTGCAGGTGACGCAACGGGATTGGCCGTGGGTGCAGCGGGCGCTGACTGCCAGGTGAGGGGCAGGTAGCCGAGCCAGGCCAACAACTGCTGCAGGCGTACCACGGGTAAGCCGCTGGAACCCTTCTGCAGCACGGGCCACTGCAGGGGCTTGGGCGGAAAGGGGGGCGGTGTGTAGAGGGACAGAGAACCAGTGAGAGAGGTGGAGGATGAAGCGGGATCGACAGATGGAGCGACGGAAGCGGAGATGGGAGATGCAGAAAGGGAATGGGATGGGTGCGGGATGGGCAGGTTGCAAGCTGTCAGGGCAAGGAAGATAAGACAGGTAAGGGCAAGCCGCAAGGTGCGCATGGGCAACACCTTTCTATGAGGTCTGGGTGATAGAGCGAGAGCCGGAAGAGAAGCTGGTTTACAGTATTATTCATAGTTGGGGAATATGAGTGGATAAGCCCACAGGGGGCGGAACGGGGCGTGAAGGGGTGGGCCAGCGGACGCGCCGCCTCATGGGAGGGCTGCTTGGCCTGTCCGTTCCTTCCAATCTAAACCTAATCCTCCCAACGGGTTGGCAACCGATCCAACATCTTCGCAAAGGGAATTCGCTACCCTCCAAGAATTGATTCACTCAATCTACTTAGCAATCCTATCCTTCGTTGGTTTGGAGGGTCGAGGGCTGACAGCGACAGGGTGAACAGGTACAGGGAAACAGTTGCCGGCTATGCAGCTCTCGGGTTTGCAGTCACCGGCTGCACAGCGACAGGTCTGCTACCACAGAGACGGACACTTACAACCTTGAGGGAGTGGACCCTAACCCCATGCAGAAACGTGTGAACAAGGCATGCAATTTGGTGACGGCCGGGGCGGTCATGGCGCTGTTGGCCAACCTGACCAGTGCCCAGGCGGCGACGGTGCCGCAGAGCGGTTACTTTATCGACGGTTACTTTTTTGCCAGTGCGGACGTGGCGCAGAATCCACAAGTGTTGGTGCCGGAAATCAACGGGCTGATCAACCAGGACCCAGCCGGGCTGGCTTTGGAGCTAAACGGCTACTTTGCGAATTACCAAGGATTTATGGCGGCAAAGCCGAGCGGCAACCTGTGGGATGCGTTTGTACAGTACGCGCAGGCGCATACGTTTGCACTGCCTCCGGGGACGCAGCAGGTGTACGCGGATGGCAGCCGGACGGTGCTGGTGCCGGACGTGGCCGCGGCGGTGTCTGACTTTGCCTACGTACAGAGTGAAGTGGTACCGCCGGCCAGCGGCCGTGTGACACTGACGCTGCAGCAGCCGCCAGTGGCCACCAATAGCCAGGGGCAGGTGGTGAGTCGCCAGGGTACGTTCAGTGTCAGCGGGCCGGACAGTCAGCATGTGACCATCGACGCGCAAACAGGGACCTTGTCGGTGACGGCGGGGGCGGCGTATGGGGTCTACACGGTCACCTACCGTGTGGATGGCGTGAATCAGCAGACTCAAGTGACGGTGGCACCCGGCGCGCCAGCGGCGGTCACGGCGGCTTCATCCCAGGACGTGGCGCTGCTGGTGCACAAATCGCAAACCTTGACTTTTACCGTGGCGGACAGCAACGGCAACCCGGTACCGGGCGTCAAGGTGGACTTTGGCGTGACAGGCAGCCTGAAGGCGGCGGGCTTGAGCTCTTCCGCAGGGGTGACGGACAATCACGGCCAGGTGAGCGTCAGCTACACGGACGATGTACCGGGGGACAGCGGTACCGTGACGGCGGCGGTGGACGGTGGTGGTGTGCAGGGGGCATCCGGGAACATCACGGTGGTGGCCATTGGCCCGGCGCAGGTGAGCAGCAGCCTGACGGCGCCCGTCCAGGTTACGGCAGGAAAAGCCCAGGATGTGGCGTTCAGCGTGATCGACAGCAACGGCGATGCCGCCGCGGGGGTGGTCTTGGACCTGGGTGTGACCGGTACCCTGCAGGTTGGCGGGTTATCTAAGCAGCAAGTGGTGACGGACGCTACGGGGCAAGCGGCCGTGACGTACACCGACACGCGGGCCGGCGACACGGGCACGGTAGTGGCCACGGTGGACGGCCAGCCTGCGGTGAGTGGGGCGAGCGCGCCGCTGACGGTGTTGGCCGCGGACCCGGCGGTGGTGACCGCGGATGTGGCAGATGCGCAGAACGCGGCGTTGGAGGTGCCACTCACCCTGCATTTTACGGTCGAGGACGCGTACGGCAACCCTGTGTCTGGGACACAGGTGGACTTTATCACCACCTTGGCCGCTGCGCAGTTGAGCGCTCTTCAAGCGGTGACCGACAGCAGCGGGCGAGTGAGTGTCAACGTGACCGATCCTGCCGCTGAAAGCGGTACGGTGACGGCGACGGTGCACGGCACCAACCTCCAGGCGAGCACAGGTACGCTATCGTTTGCTGCTCAGTTGCAAGTGAACCCGGCTGCCGCCCAAAAGGTGACGGTGTCGCAGCCGCAGACGGTGACGTTTACGTTGACGGACGGCCAGGGACAGCCGCTGGCGGGGATGAAGCTGGACTTTGGCGTCACAGGGACCCTCAAGGCAGCAGGGTTAAGCGCAACCTCGGCAGTGACCGACAGTCGAGGTCAGGCTAGTGTGACGTACACGGACGCCACGGCGGGCGACAGCGGCAGCGTGACGGCGACCCTGGACGGCACGCAGCTCGCCCAGCCGTCCGGGACGTTGACGGTGGTGGCGGTGGGGCCGTCGGCCATTGCTACGGATGTGACGGAGCCGGTGAACCTGACCGCTGGACAGCCGCTGACGGTGCACTTTACGGTGACGGATCAGAACGGTAACCCGCGTGCGAGCGTGGGCTTGAATGTCAGCACGACGGGCACACTGCCTGCTTCGGGCTTGAGCAAGACGCTGGTCACCACGGACACCACCGGTACGGCGTCGGTGACGTTCACGGACACGAAGGCTGGCGACACGGGAACGGTGGTGGCGACGGCGGCCAACGACAACACGGTGCAGCAGGCGACAGGGACCATCACGGTGGAGGCTGGCCCGGTATCAGCGAGCCAGAGCACGGTGAGCGGGCCGGCGAACCCGGTGCAGGCAGGGACGGGCAATGTCAGCCTGACGGTCACCGTGGCGGACCAGTACGGCAATCCGATTGGCGGGCTGGGACAGGATGCGTTTGCTGTGTCCTCGGATGACCTCGGTGCTGGAGCGAACGGGGTGTTGGCGGTGACGGGGGTGACGGAGTCGGCGGCAGCGCCGGGGACGTATTCGGTGGTGGCCACGGACGAAGACACCAACGGGGGCAGCGCGCAGACGCTGACTGTGAGCGTCCGGGGGACGGCACTGGCGCAGACGGCGAGTGTCACGGTAGAGTCGGCCCCGCAGGGATAAGGTACGGGATCTCGATGACGTGGGATGTGAGCCATTCTGGGTGAATGAGGAAAGGGCAGGGTGGGAGGGTGACTTGTTGGAGGGGGTGGGAAATCAGGCGGAGGGAGGAAGGTTGAGGCTCTCCATGTTGTGTCGGGTTGATGAGGTGGATGAGGGTATGACAGGGTTTGGACTTCCCGCCGCGGATTGCGGCGGTTTTTTTATGGGGGATGGGGGCCGGATAAGGCCCGCGGCGGCCGCTAAGCGGGGCGCGTGGGCTTGGCAGGGGGCGAGAGAGTCCCCTGCGCCGCCCCCCTTTCCCGCTACACCAAACAGGGCAGGGTCTCAAACGAGGCGCCGAGCACCTCCTTCGCGGGGGTGTGCAGCACCCCTTCCAACACGGTGGCGTAGACGGTGCGGAAGTCGACCGCGTAGGCCAGATCGCCATTGTGGGTGTGGCGCGGCGTTGGGGCTTCTCCGTAGAGGCCCCCTTTAACGCGCGGGCCAATCAAAAACACCGGGCCGGCCTCGCCGTGGTCGGTGCCGCCGCTGCCGTTTTCCTTAATGCGCCGCCCGAACTCGGAGAAAGCAAGCAGCGTCACCCGGTCCGCGAGCCTGCGCTGCTGTACATCGCGCAGGAAGGCCCCGACACTGGCAGAAAAGGCACCCAGCGTAGCGCCGTGGTGGGACTCTTCCGCAGCGTGATCGTCGAATCCACCCATTTGGGTATAGAAGACGCGGGTGGGCACGCCGGCGCCCATCAGCTCGGCAACCACCTGCAATTGGGCGCCCAGTGCGGTCTGGGGATACCCGGAAGAGGGCTTGATTTTACCGCTGAACCCCTCCATTTCTTGCATCCCGCCGTACAGCTGTTGGCCTTGTTTGCGGACGTAGGCGAGTGGGTCCGTGCTGCCAGGGTCTGCATCCTGGGCGTACAGGGTGCGCGCAGCGGCGGCCAGGGCAGGGTTCCACCAGGCGGATTGCTCGGCCGCGAGCCGGTAGGTGTTGGGGCGGATGAGGCTTGGCACGCTGGCCTTCTGGGCGGCAAAGGCGAGTGGTGCCAACGTGCCCAGGTTGATGGCGCGCAGGGGGTCAGCGGTTGGGGTGGCGGTGAGGTCGAGGTAGCGGCCCAGCCAACCCGTGTGCTGGCGTAAAGCGGGATCGGCCGTGTGCCAAACAGCCATCGATTGAAAATGAGATAGGATGGGGTTAGGGTAGCCAACGCCTTGCACAATCGCAACCTGTCCGGCTTGGTACAGGTGTTGCAAGTCCTGCATGTTCGGATGCAGGCCAACCTCAGAGGTCAGCGGCAACACGTCCTTCTGCTGGATGGCGATGTTGGGACGGGCGTCGTAGTACCAACCTTGCGTGTACGGGATGACGGTGTTCAGGCCATCGTTGCCGCCGGATAACTGCACCACCACCAGAACGTCGTTCGCGTTGTGGGCCAACGCAGGGGCACCCACAAGGGCCGCGCGCTGCAGCCATTCTTTGAGCAATGCGCCGCCAAGGCCCGTAGCCAGCAGCGTCAGTCCGCCGATTTTGAGAAACTCCCGGCGCGTCAGGTACCGTTTCACGGGGAGCACCATCCTTAACAGATGTGATACTCGGGGGCGGTCCAAAGAAGGTAGCGCAACTGTGCCAAGGAGGCATGGCCAGACGCAGAAGCGGCAAAAGTGCGCAACGCCTGCAGGGTGGCCGCTGACGGTTGGAGGATGAGGGCCTCTTGCAACAAGGGGTCCATCCGCGGGTCTCCCGTCCCCCCGTGGGCCCCGGTGCTGGCAATGTCCGCAGCAGAGGCGGGGGCAGCGGCGGCGGCAGGGGCCGTGGTGTCCAGGCGTCGTGCGACTTGGTAGGCAAAGTTGAAACGAGCAAGCAGGGTGGCGGAGTTGATCCAGGTCTGCCCGCCAGGCCAGCCAGCGACGTTGGGCGGATTGAACAGTTGCATCCCGCACGCGGTCAGGGCGCTGTCCAACTGGCGGGCAGGCAGGTTGACCCCTGTGCTGCGCACCAGGCCTATGACGAAGTCGACCGGGGATTTCACCAGGCTGCCCACGGCTTGTGCGCTTTGGAACTCGTCTGAGAGAAAAATCGCCTGCATCAGCCGGCCAATATGGTAATCCTGTTGCACCCACACGCGTGCAAACTTGTCGATCCACGCGGCAGGCGGGTTGGGATGGACAAACCACTGCAAAATCTTGCCCGTGACAAACGGTGCGCAGTGAGGGCTTGCTAACAGAATGTCAATGACCTCGGCGGGGCCAAAGTTGCCGGTGCGGCCCAGCAGTGTCTTGACGCCGTCGTCGTGGCGGGCGGCGACAAACCGAACCTGGCCCGTCTGTCGGTTGAGCTGGTATCCGGTGAGTGATCGCGCTGCGGCGACGACGTCCTCCTGGGTATACGTCAGTCCGATGGTGAACAGTTCCATCAACTCGCGCCCGTAGTTTTCATTGGGCGCCTTTTTGGTGCTGCGGGCGTTGTCCAACCAAATGAGCATGGCAGGGTCGGCGGTGATGTCGAGCAGCATCTGGCGGAAGGAGCCGAGCGCGTTTTTGCGCAGGGTGTTGTTTTGCTGCAGCATCAGCCACGGTGAGTTGACTTTGGATTCCGCGGTGGCAAAGTGATTGTGCCAAAACAGGGTCATCTTTTCTAAGAAAGGATGGCGGGTCTGTACCATCCGGGTAATCCAAGCCTCACGCAGGCGGGCAAAGTCGGGGCCGAGCGTCCCTTTGTGCTCCTGGGCGGGCGGCGCGATGTCAGCGGTCAGGTCGAACGTTGAAGGTGCTGTGGTCACCGCCGGCGCGGCAGGTGCTGCGGGTGTGGCTGCCGTGTGGGCAGCGGACGCTGGGGTGTCGGAGGCCACCGGGTTCACCAGGCTTTGCACAGTCGCTTCATAGCCTTGCTTTTGCCACTGTTGCAACACCGCCAGGTGTTCACCCCCCAACCCGGCTCGCTTAGACAGGTGGACAAAGGCACTCCAGTTGTCCATGGTGATGGCCCCCATCCATCAAAAAGGTGGGCGGGAGGCCGGGGAACATCTGCGTGCGGGCAGGCCTCCGCCATCGGCAGGCAGCATCCTCAGGAGATGTACGTGCTGCTCCATTGACCATTCTAAAGATAGGATGGGAACCTTGAAAAGAGATTGAAAAGTACGACGCCATGGACGGCTTTATCGACCTGGTTGCGCGGGTGAGTCCAGGCTTAACCGGTACTGCCCCAGCCAAGCGTGATGGCGAAAGTCGCGCTCTCGCACCACAAGGGTACCGGCGTACACCTCCACGCACAGACCCTCGCTGGTTCCAGCCGGCTGGTGATTGGGCAGCAGGGGCATGTACACGCTCGCGTCGTTGAACATCACAATGCGGTGATGGTACATCGTCAGCGGCTGGTTTTTCAACGTAAGGTGCGTATGACCAGAAAACAACACCACATTCGGGTGTGCGTACAGGATTTGTTTTAACGCTTCAGGTTGGACAATGGTTTCCTTGCTGCTGCCAGCCACCGTGTGTGGAATCGGCTGATGGAGGAAGACAAAGACTGGCCGGTCGGCCGGGCTGGCTTGCAACTGCGATTGCAGCCAAGCCAGTTGCTGGCTGGACAAGACGGCGTTGTCGTAGTAGCGGGGATTGGTCATGCGCGAGGCTTCCGTACCCAGAATAATAAAATGGTAGCCTGCAACCCAGCGATCGTAATACACATGGGGAACCCCGGTGTTTTGCGTGAACCGCTCGATGCAACGCTGATCCGTTTGGCCGTTGGGGAAGGTGGCTACGCTTAATCGCCCGGTTTTCGTGCGAAACGCCGCGTAAAACTCGTGGTTGCCAATGGCGCAGAGGGTGCGGGCCGGATGCGGCAGTTTGGCCAGAAGCCGATGGAGTTCTGCATAATCTTGAGGCATCCCGGTGTCTGTGAGGTCGCCGTTGAGGATTAAGGCGGCGTACGCGGGCGTGAGCTGGTGAATATCCTGCAACGCCACAGACAGGTTGCGCTCCGCCAGTACGTTGACATACGCCTGACCGCGATCATTCGTCCCCCGAATGTGGAGGTCACTGAGGACCCAGAACGTGAGAGAGGGGGCAGGATGGCGGGAAGTGGGTGTGGATGCGGACACGGGTGGGTGAACCGCAGCGGCCTGAACGGTGGGGTGACCTGCAAATGGGAGGACCACCGCCCACATCCATGTACAAACCCCTTGGCAGGCGCGACGTACGGTGGATGGCAAAAGCCTCCCTCCCTCTGGCTGCGGCGTCCATCTTATCCATCAGCGTGCCCGCTTGGGGTCAGGGCATGCAGGGTGGAGAGGGGGAATTCGGACGAAAGATCAGTCTTGCGCGCCCGCGGGCTTGATGTGGGCCGCGCCGGCCGTTGCATAGCATACATTCAGGCTTTCCCACATAAGGATGGTCGATAGGTGATGGGGCTCACCTTCAACGCCTGGACAGGATGATGGCTCCTACGGATGGTGATTCGTAGGGGCCTTTGCTGTCTTTTGCGGAAAGGAGAGAGCAGGACAGATGAACATCTTGGCCATTGGGGTGTTTGGATGTATTGGAGGGATGCTCCGGCTTGTCATTGAAAACAGCCTGCACGGACCGCAGGGTTTGCCAGTGGCCACCGTCACCATCAATCTAAGCGGATCGTTCCTGTTAGGGTTTTTCCTTGTGATGGCGGAACGGAAAGGGTATCGGGACTGGATTAGGCAGGGGATAGGCGTGGGCTTGTTGGGGGCCTTGACCACCTTTTCAAATTTTACATTGGACACCTTGCAGCTGTTGCGCACGCATGGGGGGCTGGCCGCTGCCTATGTTGCGCTGAGCCTGGGGGGCGGGCTGATCTGCGTGTGGTTTGGTGAAGGGTTGGCCAGCCGGGTGTTTGCACGCCCCCTTCCATCCGCCTTGCCGGATGCGGGAGGGTATGCGTATGACACTGGCCAATGACCTGTTGGTGGGGACAGGAGCGACCGTGGGCACCGTGTTGCGATACGGGGTGGGGCAGTGGCTGGGGAAGAAGCTGGCTGTGCAGTTCCCTTGGGGGACTTGGTTGGTGAACGTGGTGGGGGCTTTTTGGCTGGGGTGGTGTGTGCGGGGGGTTGACGCCGGGGTATTGAGCTCCGGCTGGTGGATGTTCTTGGGGACTGGGGTGTGCGGTGGTTTTACGACGTTTTCCACGCTGTCGGTCGAGACGGTTCGATTGCTTCGCGTCAATTGGCGGATGGCGCTGGTGTATGTCGGCAGCTCGCTGGGGGTGGGAGGATGGTTGGGCTGGCTGGCGATGCACCACTTTGGGTGAGGGAGGCGGCTTGGCCCGGGCAGACCAGCAACCGCGGGCAGGCCGCGGTTGCTAGCGGGATCGACCAAGGAACTCACTGCAGGCTCTCAAACCCGCCGGTGGACAGGGTGAGACCCCCGTCCACGCGGATGACCTGCCCGGTGATAAAGCGGGCGGCGTCACTCGCTAAAAAGACGGCCGCGTCGGCCACGTCCTCTGGGGTGCCAAGGCGGCCGAGCGGGGTGTGAGCGATGACGTCGCGGCGATAGGCTTCAAACTGGCTGCCTGCGAAAAAGCGGGCTGATTCGGTATCGACCACACCTGGGCAGAGGGCGTTGCAGGTTATCTGCTGAGGACCGAGTTCGGCGGCCAGGTACCGGATGAGCGATTCTAGTGCAGCCTTGGCGGTGCCGAGCAGGGCGTAGCGGGGCAGGGTATAGTCACTGCCCATGCTGGAGATGGCGATGACCCGTCCGCCCGGGCTGGGGTCTGTGGCTGAGGCCATGAGCGGCAGGGCGTATTGGACTGCCTGGACCACGCTGTAAACCACGGTTTTATACGTCCGCTCGAAATGATGGGGTTTGAGTTCCATGACGGGTTTAAACGCGCTGGCGGCGGCGTTGGCGACAAACACATCGAGGCGTCCCCAACGCTTGCCAATGGCTTCGAACATCGCCTGTAAGTCGTCGTCCACTTCCATTTCAGCGCGCACCACGAAGGTGTCCCGGCCCAGGCGGCGAATCTCCTCTGCCGTCTGCTCAGCTGCTTCCTGGTTACGCCGATAGTGTATCACCACATCGGCGCCCGCGCGCGCCATGGCCAGGGCACACGCCCGGCCGATGCCGCGGCTGCTGCCGGTGATGAGGATTTTCTTCCCGGCCAGCACCTGTCCGGTGGGAGTATCTGTTGGCAATGTGAATCGGCTCCTTTCGTCGGTCGCGTAGCAAGTGGAGGCTCGTCTTGGGATGACCTGTTGCGTTGGCGCGAGCCGGAGCGGGCGCGAGCCGGAGCGGGCGCGTGTGGCGCGGATGGCGCCCGTCGCGGGATTGCGCAGGCCCCGCGGCCCTGTGCAATCCCGCGTGAGTCCGCGCAAACCGTTTTCCTTACAAGCCGTTTTCCTAGCACCCGCCGCCAGCGCTGCTTCTACAATTCATACGCCGCTTCAAACCCTTCCCGGATGGCTCGTGCAGCGTTCAGCCCGCGCGTTTCACGGGCGCCGCCAATCACGCGCAGCCATGGGTGATCCGCCAGCTCCTCCCATAACTCACGGCGCGGGACTTGGCCTGTACAAATCACCACCTGGTCCGCAGGAATCAGCCGCTCCTCGCCATGGACCGTGCCCAGAATGCCCTCGTCCACCACAGCTTTTGCCTGGAAGTGGGTGAGGGTTTGAATCCCCAACTCGTGGAGTTCGCTGCGCACCACCCAGCGCGTGGTGCGGCCCACGGTGGCGGCAATCCGCTGGGACCTCGCCAACAGGGTGATGGTGCGGGGCATCCCCTGGGCCGTGGTCGCGGCTGGACTGCCTGCGCCGTTCGCCGCCGCGGCTGGACTCGCCCCAGCGCCTGCCGCCGTACCTGTGGTGGCAGACCAGCCGGGGGCAAGGCGGTGGTGAGCGAGGAACGCCTGCACGGAGGCTGGTGGGTGCGAACCCTTCGCCAGGTACAAGGCGACGTCGCAGCCAATCCCACCGGCGCCGAGGATGGCCACGCGCCGGCCAGCGGCGACGCGGCCCGAGAGCAGGTCACTGTACGAGACCACGTGGGGCAAATGGACGCCGGGCAAGTCAGGGAGTGCCGGGGCGACGCCGGTGGCCAGCAACACCGCGTCAAAAGCGCGCAGGTCTTGGACGCTGGCGCGGGTGTTCAGGCGTACCTCCACGCCCAGGCGTGCCAACTCGTGCTGGTAGTAGCGCAGCGTCTCCCAAAACTCCTCCTTGCCTGCCACCTGCGCCGCCAGCCGCAACTGGCCCCCCAGCACGGGCATCGCCTCAAACAGCGTCACCGCATGGCCGCGCTGTGCCGCGGTCCGGGCAGCCTCAAGGCCGGCCGGGCCCCCGCCTACCACCGCCACGCGGCGGCTGGAGCGGGCAGGCGCCAGCGGCCAGTCGTATTCCTGCCCGGCGCGCGGGTTGGCCAGGCAACTTGCAGGACGGGGCGGCCGGTCCATCACGTGATCGAGACACGATTGGTTGCAGGCGATACACACGTTCAGTCCAGCCCGGTCACCTTGCAGGGCTTTGCGGGCAAAAGCAGCATCCGCCAGCCAAGGCCGGGCGGGGGCGACAAAGTCGAGCCAACCTAAGGCAATCAGTCGGTCAGCCACTTCGGGCGTGTTGATGCGGTTGGCGCCAATCACCGGGATGCGCACCGCCGCTTTGATCCCCGCCACGACGGGCGCAAAACCGCCGCGCGGCACAACCGCAGCCACCGTGGGCACGAGGGATTCGTGCCAGCCTATGCCGATGTTGAGCGCATCCACGCCCGCCTGCTCCAGCCGCTGGGCGAACACCACCGTTTCCTCCCAGGAGGTGCTGCCGGGCATGCAGTCGGCTCCTGACATCCGGAACAACAGGGGGAAGTCCGGTCCGGTGGCGTCGCGGATGGCTGCCACCACCTCCAGGCTCAGGCGCATCCGGTTCTCCAGGCTGCCGCCGTACTCGTCTTGCCGCTGGTTGGTGAGCGGCGAGAGAAACTGGTTGAGCAGGTAGCCCTCCGATCCCATCACCTCGACCGCAGCAAACCCTGCCGCGCGGGCAAAACGCGCGGCGGCGGCAAACGCCTCCACCGTGGCGCGGATGTCCGCGCGGGTCATCGCGCGCGGCGTCTCGCGCGTGAACTTGGAGGCGATGGCGCTGGGCGCCCACGGCGTAGCCCCAATTTCGTCCGCAAAGGCGTAGCGGCCGGCGTGGAACAGCTGGAGGGCCACCTTCCCGCCTAAGGCGTGCAGGTGTTCCGCCAACCGCGCCAGTTGCCGTTGGTGATCCGGTTGGGTCAAGCAAAACCAGTGGTCACCGCCCCCCTCCGGGCTCACCGCGGCGCCGCCCGTGATGATCAGCGCGGCACCGCCTTGTACGCGCTCCGCGTAGAACGAGTGCAGGCGTTTCTCCTGCGCGCTGTCGCCTTCGACGCCCAGGTGCATGGAGCCCATCAAGATCCGATGGGGCAGCATGAGGCTGCCGATGCGCCCCGGCTGGGCGAGTGCGGGGTACGTCGACGGGATGAGGGTCCAAGGAGCTGATGTGGACAACGTATCCTCTCCTCTCGCATAAAGCGCGCCGGCAGTCATACACATAAAACTAGGCATTCGCCAGATAGGAGCCTCGCCGCACGCCTCCCCTATCCTTGAAGAATCCTTGAAATTCGGGGCGGGCAACGCTACCATTGTTACTATCTAAATTATCATGCTTGGTTTTATAGGCATCGTACCCACCGAATACCGATTATGCAAGAGGCGAGATCATGACGAAAATGATAGTCACTGCCACCCGCGGGGACGTGCGTGGAACCATCCCCGTTCCCTGCTCGAAATACCACCTCCACCGAGCCCTCATCCTGGGCTCTTTAGCGGACGGGACGGCCCTCATCCACGGCCGATCCCAGGCCCGCCACATTCAAGACACCCTGAACTCTCTGAAGGACCTCGGCATTCGCGTAGACCACACGGCTGACGGTTACCGCGTGCACGGTGGTGCCTACGTGCCGCGCAACGGGCGTGTACGCGTGGGCAGTTCCGGCTCGACCCTGCAGTTTTTGCTCGGCTTGGGCGCGCGGGCGAGTGCGCCGGTCACGTACGACGGCGTCGAGGCGCTGCGCCGGCGTCCGATTGGACCGCTGCTGCAGGCGCTGCAGACGCTCGGGGTGCGGACGGAGTCGGTTGACGAGCGGCTGCCGGTGACCGTCTACCCAGGGCTGCCGAAGGGCGGCCAGGTGCAGATACCTGGCGTGCTCAGCCAGTGGATTTCCGGGTTGCTGATGGTGGCCCCGCTGGCCCAGCAGGACACGGTCATCGAGATTTCCGATCCGTTCAACGAGCGCAACTACATCCGCTTGACCGCAGCCATGATGGCACAGTTTGGCGTGCAGGTGCAGGCGTCGCCCGATGAGCGGCACTGGCAGGTGCCGGCAGGACAGGTGTTCCGCTCCGCTGAGGTGTATCTCGAGCCAGACCTGTCGTCCGCCGCCTTCCCCCTGGTCTACGCGGCTTTGCATCCTGGCGAAGTGCGGCTGACCGGCGTCGCCGGAGCGGGATCGCACCCGGAGGGCCGGGTGATTGACCTGTTGCGCGAGATGGGCGCGCAGGTGGAGGTGCAGGCGCAAGAACGGCAACTGGTGGTGCGCAACCGCGGCGAGCGGCTGCGCGCCATCGACGTCAATATGCAAGACATGCCGGACCTCATCCCCATCCTTTCCGTGGCGGCGGCCCTGGCCCGCGGCCGCAGCGTGCTGCGCAACATCGGCCCGGGACGGTTGAAAGAGTCGAACCGCGTGCGCGCCATGCTGCAACTGCGCAAAATGGGCGCGCGCATTGAGGAGCAGGGCGACAACTTGGTGATTGACGGGGTAGAACGGCTGCACGGGGCGGACATCTCCAGCTTCAACGACCATCGTGTGTTGATGGCGTTTGCGGTGGCTGGGAGTGTGGCGGACGGCGAGACGCGGCTGACGTTCCCCAACGCTTTTCGCATCTCCTATCCCGAGTTCATCGACCATATGAAGGTGCTTGGGATGCGTTTTGGCCCGGCGGCTGCCTCGGCTGCACCGGCCGCGCCGGTGAAAGAGGAGTTGGTCCCCAGTGTCAGCGGCTGATTGGACGTCAAACCACGGTGCGGGTGTGGAACTGTTCCTTGACCGCTTGGACGCTACCTGCCGTCAGCAGCCCCAGCGGCTGGCTGTGGTGGACCTGAGCTCCGGCGCGCAGCCGGTCTGTCTGACCTACGGCGATCTCGCCGGATTGGCGGAGCGGGTGGCGGCGCGCTTGCTGGAGCTAGGCGTCCAGCCTGGGGAGGCGGTTGGCTACCAGTTGCCAAGCTGTTGGGAGTTTGTCGTCTTGACGGTGGCGCTCTGGCGGGTGGGAGCGGTGCCTTGCCCGCTTTTGCCGTCGCTGCGCGCGCGCGAGGTGCAGTTCATTCTCGCCACCGCCGGGGTTCGGCTGTGGGTGGTGCCGGACGAATACCGCGGCTTTGACTACCGCGCGTTGGTGGAACAGGTGCGGCCGCAACTGCCGCAGCTTACCTCGGTGCACATCTTGGAGTGGGGGGAGCGCTGGCCCCAGCAATCCACCCTGGGCGGGCTGCTGGCGGCACCGGCGGACGCAGCCGCGGCGGCCGCCCGCATACGTGATCGCCGGCCAGGGCCGGATGCGGCTGCGCAGTTGCTGTTCACCTCTGGGACGACGGGGGAGCCGAAAGGCGTGGTGCACACGCACCTCACGCTGTCCCATGGTTTGGCGGCGCACGTGCGCACCTTGGGGCTGACAGCAGAGGACACGGTCTGGGTGCCGTCGCCTTTGGCCCACCAGACGGGCTTTTTGTACGGCATGATGGTCTCGCTCTACCTGGGTGCCACCGGTGTCTATCAGGCCGTGTGGCAGGTGGACGACGCCCGGCGCGCCATTGCACAGTACGGAGCCCGTTTTGTGCAGGCGGCGATGCCGTTTCTGGCCGATCTCGCGCAGGCGCCCCAACCGCCGCAGGGGCTGCGCCTGTTTGTCGCCACTGGCGCCGCCATCCCGCGCGGTTTGGCGCAGATGGCGAGGGCGGCGCTCGGTTGTCCTGTGGTAGGGGCCTGGGGCTCCACCGAGACCTGCCTGGTGACGGTTGGTTTTCCGGGAGACCCTCCGGACAAGCTCTGGGGCACGGACGGCCGGGTGATGGACGGAATGGCCATCCGCATTGTCGACGACGCCGGGCGGCCACTGCCGGCAGGGGTGGAGGGCAACTTCCAGGTGAAGACCCCGGCCATGTTCACCGGCTACCTGCACCACCCGGAGTGGACACAAGCCGCCATGACGGCGGACGGGTTTTTCGACACCGGCGATTTAGCGGTGATTGACGCGGACGGTTACCTGCACATCAGCGGCCGCAAAAAAGACGTGATTAACCGCGGCGGTGAAAAAATCCCGGTGGTCGAGGTGGAAAACCTGCTCTACCAACACCCGCGCGTCCGTGACGCAGCGGTGGTGGCGATGCCCGACCCGCGCTTGGGCGAGCGAGCCTGCGCGTTTGTGGTGAGCAAAGACGGCCAACCGCTGGACTTGGAAGACCTGACGGCGTTTTTACACGCCCAGGGGATGGCGAAGATCTACTGGCCGGAGCGCGTCGAGATGATGGACGAGCTGCCGCGCACGCCCAGCGGCAAGGTCCAAAAATACCTATTGCGCCAATGGATTGCTGACAAGCTGAAGGCGGAATGGGCCACCGCCTGTAAGGGTGGACAAGCTTAGGCCATGGGCCGCCGCCGGAGGGGGGAACGGGGTTGGCAGCAGAGCCATCGTTGCCGGCGCTGAAGGCCGAGATACAAGCGTTTGTACACGGGCCGGCCCGCGCCTGGGGCGAGCACATTGAGGCCAGCGGGCGATTGCCGGACGGTGTCTGGGACGAGCTGAACGCGCGTGGCTTCCTGCGCTTGGCGGCACCTGTTGCTTACGGCGGGCTGGGGCTGTCGTTTCCGGCCTACCTCGAGGTGTTTGAGGCGTTTGCACACATGCACGGCTCTCTGCGCGTCATTGTCCACGTCTGCAACGGCTTGTGGCGGGCGCTTGCGTACGCGGCAACGGCTGAGCAGTTGGAGCGCGTGGTCAAGCCGTTTGTTGCCGGCCAGCGGCGGGTGACGTTCACCCTGACGGAGCCGGATTCGGGGGGTGGCACCGACCTGCGCACCACTGCCCGGCGCGAAGGCGACACGTACGTGTTAAACGGCCAGAAGTGGATGATTATCTTTGCGGATGTGGCGGACGATTTCCTGGTGTTTTGCCGCCTCGCCGGCAGCCGCGGCGCGGACGGCACGCTGGCGCTGCTGGTTCCCCGTGACGCTCCGGGCTTGGAGATCCGGCCGATGGCGCCGGCGATGGGGGTGACGGGGACGCAGCACGGACACCTGGTGTTCCGCGACTGCCGCGTGCCGGTGGCCAACCGTTTGGGCGAGGAGGGTCAGGGTCTGGCCGTGGCCTTCAACGGCTTTTTAGACCCGAGCCGCATCGGGGTTGCCATGACCTGCGTAGGCCTGGCTGCGCGTGCGCTCGATCTCGCGGTTTTGCATGCCCGTCAGCGCGTCACCTTTGGCAAGCCACTCGCGGATCGACAAACGATTCAGATGTGGGTGGGGGAGATGGCCACCGACATCGAGGCGGGCCGCCAACTGGCGCTGCAAGCGGGGCGTGTCTGGGCTGCCGCCGCAGAAAGCGAGGCGTCTGGCGCAGTAGCGAGGGAAGGCCATCAGGGGGCTAACCCGGCTGGCGGGGCGGCGCTGGCCAACCGGCCTTCAGCCAGTGCGTGGGCGGCGATGGCCAAGCTGTATTGCGCTGACATGTTGCAGCGTGTGACCGATAAGGCGTTGCAGATACACGGGGGGATTGGCTATTTCCGCTGCTCGGAGATGGAGCGGGTGTACCGCGACGCGCGCATGCTGCGGTTTGAAGAAGGCACGGCTGAGATTCAGAAGCTGGTGATTGCCCGCGAGTGGCTCAAGTAGTGCGCATCGGCGGTGACCGCGTCCTGGAAAGCCGCGCAGGCCCGCCGGCCAGGGCGGGCTGGCCGGGTGGCGCGGAGGATGAGCGCGGGCAGGTTCAACGCCAACGGGTCAACGCTTGAAGACGGCGGCGCCGTCGTCGACGAAAAAGGCGTGTCCGTTGATGAACGACGCCTCGTCACTGGCTAAAAAGGCCACAACGTTGGCGACGTCTTCTGGTTTGCCGAGGGCGTGGCGCATGTGGGCGCGCTCTAGGATCTGCCAGGCGTGCGCGTTGCCGCGCCAGCCGTCGACAAGCGGGGTGTCAATCATCCCAGGGGCGACGGCGACCACACGGATATTGTACTTGGCCAACTCTAAGGCGGCGGCTTTGGTCATGGCGACCACCGCCGCCTTGCTGGCGTGGTAGGGCAGTTGCCGCCTGTCTACGATATAGGCGTAAATGGAAGCGGTATTGATGATGACACCGCCGCGATTCCGCATGGCGGCTGCGGCTGCTTTGATGCCGTAGAACACCCCATCTTGGTTCACCCGTACCACCCGGTGGTACTCCTCAAGGGGCATGTCGATCACGTTGTCGCGCCCGTCTCCAAACACACCTGCGTTGTTGAACATGATGTCGAGCTGGCCGTAGGTGGACACGGCCTCCTGGACAGCTTGGCAGACGCTGTCGAACGAGGTCACGTCGGTCTGGACAGCGACGGCTTGTCCGCCGGCTGCTTGGATGGCCTGCACCGTGGTCTGCGCGGCTGCGAGGTGCAGGTCTGCTACCACTACTCGTGCGCCGTCGCGGGCCAAGCGTACAGCGCTCGCCCGCCCAATTCCCCCGCCGCCGCCTGTCACCAGGGCCACTTTTTCAGCCAACCGCATGCGCTACGCCTCCTGCTATGCTTGAGAGTGGATGAATAGTAGATGCAACGGAATGTGCGAATGAAGGAAGGTTCAACGGGGATCTATTTCGCACAAACACGCGTACCTCCTCCTTGCCGGGGTGCCGAAAGCTTCGCAGGGGGTGGTGCGATGGGTTGGAAAGGGGATCACGGTAGCCGTTCACGCCGTGAACGGGCGGAGCAGGGCCTTCTCCTCTCGTTTCGTGTCCACCATCCACATCCTTATCCACAGATTGTGGATAAGGATGTGGAATAGGTTGTGGAAGGGTCATTCGGGAGTGTGGATCATGCTGTGCATCACGCTGTGGAATCTGTGGATAACAACCTTCTGGGTGCCGGACGATCCGCTGGTGTTGGCCAACAAGCGGTTCTTGGAGGAACGCCTGGGGGACCGCGGTGCGTAAAGGTTGCTGGGGTCTGCAGGTCAGGGGCAGGGAGATGCGCGGTGGTTGCGAAGAGTAAAGATATGAACGGGGAGAGGAACAGAACACAGGCGTGTGTCGAAAACCAGCAGATGCAACGCCAGCCACTTCCGCCGCGGCATCTGACCCTGGGCGTGGCGCTGACCACGGCCGCTTGTTTGACGAGCGATTCGATGCTCTACGTGGTTTTGCCGCTGCACTGGCGGGAGGCAGGGTTGACCCACGTGTGGCAGGTGGGGGTGCTGCTCGCCATCAACCGCCTGGTGCGGCTGGTGACCAACGTCGGGACAGGGTGGTTGTACCAGCGGATTGCCCCCCAAACCGGGGTGGTCTGGGCGGTTGGCTTGAGTGTGGTGATTTCTCTTGGCTATGCGTTTGGGCAGGGCTTTGCTGTGTGGTGCCTGCTGCGGATGGTATGGGGTTGCGCCTGGTCCCTGCTGCGCATTGGCGGGTTGCTGCTGGTGAGCGCGACAGCGGCGGAGGGGCGTACGGGCCGCGAGATGGGGTGGTACAACGGGGTTTACCGCTTGGGCAGCCTGGTGGGGGCGCTGGTTGGCGGTTGGGCGGTGACTGGGTTGGGATTGCATGGGACGTCCATCATCTTGGCGCCATTGCCTGTGTTGTGTCTGCCCTGGTTGCTGCGGGCAAGGGCGGGGGGTGGGCCGTTGTATTCGCCTGCCCGCACGGACTCGGGCGTGGCTGGCCGAGCCGTTCTTTCCTGGTCGAGATGGGGCTTGGTGATGGCGGGAGGCTGGTTGGTGTCGCTCGTTTATCAAGGGCTCTTTGTGGCGACGTTGAGTGAGGTTCTGTCGATCCGCTATCCCCAGGGGGTTTCATGGGCTAGGTTCGCCTTGTCCGTGGCGTTTGTGTCGGGGTTGATTCAGGCGGCCCGCTGGGCATGGGAACCGCTGCTCGGGGCGTGGGTAGGGCGGTTGGCGGATACTTGGCGGCATGCCAGGCGGTTGCCAGGGTTGACGGTGGTCTTGGCGGCAGGGTTGTTGCTGTCGCTGCAACTCCCCGCGCCAGCCACCGTGTTTGGGCTGTTGTGCTTGCTGGTCTTGGCCACGGGCACAGCTTTGACGGTCCTCACAGATATGGCCGCCGCGCAGGCGGCGCGCAGGGTGGGATCGGTACAGGTGTTGAGCAGTTACGCACTCCTCCAAGACATAGGGGCCGCCACAGGTCCGGTGCTAGGGTATGTGTTGTTGGCGCTGCATCACTCTGCTTGGGCCTATCCGCTGTTGGCGGGGCTGTTGTTGATTTGGGGGGCGTGGCATACCCTTGCGGGCCGTACGGGGTGAACGCGTGGCCGTGGGGAATGGCCGCTGCGGGCGCAAACGCCTCCCGTGAAGCTGCCTGGTCACCGGCATGTCAGAGGCGGAGGCATAGGCGCTGGGTGCAAACCCTGGCACCAGGTCCATCCAAATGAAAAACCACGCTTTGCGTGTTGACCGACTTGTCTATCCATTTCGACAGGCGTATACTTATCTCAAACGAAAAAGGCAAACTTGGCGAAAGCCAGGGGCGCAAAGCTACAGGGGCTACAGCGTAACGCCAGGCCAGCCAGCTGCCGTTGGACAGGCAAGTCTACATATCTGCCTTTGTACTTGATTCCAAAGGATTCCAAAGGTGGACTGGCGTGCGTAGGCCCGTAGCGGCCTACTTTTGTTTTTGGGGGCGATAGGATTGCGTAAACAGCGTAAACCGTGGGTTGCTGGGGTGGCTGCCGTGGCGCTGATGGTCATGTCTCCGGGCACCGCCTGGGCCAACCCGCACAGCGTGGGTGCCGGTCATGCCGGGGGAGGCACAGGCAGCGGATGGAGTGTACCCATGGGCGGGATCGACCGAACCCTGGGGGGTATAGGGACTGCCTTCTCCCCAGAAGGCTCTGTGACCACCTCGGTTCGACAAAAGCCGGTGACAGATCTGACCTCTGCAACTGCGACGGAGACATCCGACACAGGGGTGACGGGCATCCGTTCCGATCATGACGGCCATCCGGTCCCGCCGCGTGGTCAGGACGTATCCGCCTTGATGCACCTGTTGAATCAGTTCAACCAGGCAATGATGACGGCGCGCCAGCAGTTGGTGCTCTCTCTGTCATCCTCGACAGCCGCCAACGGATCGCAAACCGCTTGGCAGGCGTACGAGCAAGCGGTACAACAGGCGGTGGACCAGCTGCAACAGTCCCTGCAGCAGCTGTTGACCCCGGAAGACACCGGGACGGACACCGCAGCGGCGGCAGGCAGCAGCGGGGATTCCTCCGCTGGCAGCACCAGCTCTGGGGATACATCCTCGACCGCGGGTAGCACCACCACCACCACGGGGACGTCGGATACATCCTCGACCGTGGGTAGCACCACCACCACGGGGACGTCGGATACATCCTCAACCGCGGGTACCACCACCACCGCGCCAAGTGGCAGCTAATCCGCTGTGTGGCGCGTACATGGGGCTGTCCCAATGGGGCTGATGCACTGAGGGGCGGCCCCTCTTTTTTCGGGCTCCGTTTCTGGCAGGTCCCTACGCCCGCCTCGAGAGGAAATCCACCCCAGTCTCCCTCCACCGGACTGGGCCGGGCACACCGGCTCGCCTGCCGGAGAGCGGCCCCCTTGCTTAGCGCGCAGGGGTGGCGGAGGCGGGGTCCGGTTGGGTCAGGCGTTTGCGCGAACCGGTGTACAGGTCGATTTCCCAGGTACCGTTGTACTGCGGGCGGGCGTTGACTTCGGTGACGCGCAAGGTACAGTCGTGCAGGGAGAACTGGACCTCCACGCCACCGCGCGTGATGGCAGCAGACAGGCCGTCAATGACCTGGAACAGGCGAAACATCGGTTTCAGGCGCCAGGGGAAGTGGGCGGGCAGCTCGTGTTCTGCGTGGTGGTGATAGCGGATGATTTCCACCGCATCGGCCGGTAGCTTGTACATGTGCTCGGCGATGTCCGCCCCGCGGTACGCGTGCAGCTTGCTCTCCTCAAACACCTCCCGCGGATGAACCACGTCGCCTGGACGCAAATTCGGTTGAGACTTGCCTAAATCATGGAAGATCAAGGCCTGTACCAGCAGGTCTTTTTCGATCCCGATGAGTTGGGTGACGCCCTGTGCGCGCAGCGCTGCGAAGATGCGCAGGGCGTTCACAACATGGCGGTAGCCGCCGTCTTCAATCACGCGCAGGATGGTGATCTTCCCTGTCACCGGATCGTACCGGTCAGCATACTCGGGGGTGGTTTTCAGCTTATGCTCCACTTTGCTGTTGGGCAGGGTGAGGGCAAACGCCAAATCCAGCTCTTCTTCCATGCGCGCGAGGTCTGTGATGTCTTGACCGGTCAAGAGGACACCGCGCTTGCGCCCGTTTTCCACCAAAGGGACAACGTTCATGGAAAGCAGCCGGTTGTTCGCCAGCCGGCGCCTGATGCCGCGTTGCGGCAGGCCGCTCGCCAGCACCTCTTCGATCACGGTGGGGCGGTTGCTGCGGGGGACAATGAGGGGGCGCAAGTCTTCAAAAAAGTGACGGCCCACGTAGGAGTCGTCGTGGAAGTTCAGGAGATCGCGCGCGGCGCGGTTCATATAGGCGACGTGCAGAGCAGGGTCGAGGACAATCAACAGCTCGTCCATGCTGTTCAACACGTGCTCCAGCAGTGTACCAGGCGAAACCAGTGCATGGGGTTTCAAGGGCGTACCCTCCATTTCCATGGCAACCCTTGCTTCCCCTGGCGCTTCCTGCCGACTCCGTTTCCTCCCGACGCTGTCTGGTCTTGCCTCGTTTATTTAGCGGCACGGGGGAGGGAAACGGTTGGCTGGTCTGGTGGTCCCCGATTACCCTGAGTGGTCATGTCGGGCCGAATCCCCGGCTGGGATGGGTTCGACCCTGTTTCTCTGTCTCTGATTTGATTTTTAATGAAATTTCCGCAGATTGCAAGATACCTAGGCGGGCATCTACAGGGGCTTGGCCCGTGATGAGCTTGCGCCGCATGGTGGGGCGGGGCCAGGAGTCAGCAGGAGCATGGCATTTTTTGTCGAAAGGAGACGAGAACACGCTTGGACGCGTGCAGGGAGAGAGGGAGTGTGGCGATGATCAGACAGCACAACCGCCGGCGAGCGGTGCGGGCAGCCGCGGCGGGCCTGGCGGCGGGGGTGGTGGTGGCGGGAACCGCCTTGGGCAGTTGCGCCTGGGCCGTGGCCATTCCGTCCAGTGGCTACTACGTGAACGGCAAGTTTTACGCTTCCACCGACTTGAGTACGAGCGCTTACCTGGTGCAACAACTGAACCAGGCATTAACGCAAGGTCCTTTGTATGTAGAGCTCAACGGGGAGTGGGTGAATTACGGAGACTTTATGGGCACGCACCCAACGGGGGATTTGCTCAGCGCTTTTAACCAGTATGCACAGCAACACCCGTTTACGTTGCCGCCCGGGACTGTCCAGGTTCACCCGGACGGTTCAACCACGGTGTTGGTGCCGCCGCAAAACAGTGTGAACGTCAGCAACTCGTCGGCAGGCTGGCCGAACACGCTGACGCTCCAGAACGGGACACCGCTTGTCTTGCAGCCCATTCTTGAAGACGGCAATGCCCAGCCGGTGACGGGTTTGGCGGCAGCCGATTTCACGCTGGGCGTGGGCGCTTACAGCGTGCCTGCCGCAGGAGCCTGGTACCTGGGGTCTGGCGTCTACCAGGTTGTGTTTTTACCGTCGAACCTGCCCGGCGGCACCAGTGCCAACGTGACGTTGTCGGTGGACGGGCAGACGGTGGGCATGGTGAACGGGGTGAGCATCGGCAGCCCGCCGGTGCCGACTGCACCGGTTCTGGCGGGGGCGCAGTTGGCCAGTCTCAACGGCGTGGGTGTTCCCCAGGGCAGCCTGCAAGGCGGCCAGGTCAGTCAAAACCTGACCAGTACCTTGCCGAACAGCACATACACCTTGGTACTGCAAGCCACCGACGCCGCCGGCAACCCGCTGAATAATGTTCCTGCGGGGCAGACCTTGACCGTGAGCTGTAACGGCGCGGGCAGCTTGCAGACCGCTGGCGGGACCGCCATCGGGCCGGCAGGCGTCAGTGTACCGGTGAATAGCAAAGGACAAGCCCTGCTGAGCTTTGCTAGCGGCGACAGTGGATTGACCACCATCACCGTGACCGGCGCTGGGTATACCGACACCCTCACCCTGTCCAATTGAAGGTTGGCCACCTTGGCGGCTATGGGCGTGTCGGTAGGGGTCTGGGGACTGGCCGCTTGGTTCCCCAGCTACCTGTCCAGCGGCAAACACCTCAACATGACCATGACAAAAAACTTCCTGCTGCTCGCTTACTTTGTCGGTTTGGTGGTCAATCTGGTTTTGGGCCGTTGGATTGACCGTACGCAAAAACGCGGCTTGCTGGGATTTCTAGGATTTCTATTCAACGCGGCCTTGTTGCTGATTGTCGGTTTTGTCCCGGCTGCGCCGGGAGTGCTGCTGCTGATTATCTTGATTGGTGTGCACTACGGGATCTCCCAGCCTGCAGGCCAAGGGTTTATCGACCGTATCTCCGTCCCGGCACGAGTTGGGAAGGAGAGCGGCGTCATGAATTGCATCGGCAACGTGGTAGCTTCCATCGGCCCAACGTTGATGGGCTGGTTGATTGGTGTGGCGCACGGCGGTTACCAGTATGCGTTTTTGTTTTTGGTTGTCGTGTTTTTGGTGTCTTCGCTCGCCAGTGGGCTCCTGATGCGTCAAGGGTATTAGTCACGGTTTTTCACCAGGATGGGGGCCAGGGGTGCAGCTGTCCGCGTCCTCAGATGTGCATGGAGCGCCTCCGGGATGGGGGTGCCACAGAGCAAGGGCCATACGATGATACACCCCGGCGCGGAGAACCGCGCCGGGGTGTTGTTTGAGCATGATCAGCGGAACGGTGGGGAGGATTCACGATTGGGGGACTTTTCCTGGAGAATCACGTGGCCTTAGGGACTGCCGCTGTGAGTGCAGTCCCGTGTATACTGCAGGTATCAAAGGCTTGTCTTAGACCTGCATCAAGGAGCGATGACCGTGCCTTTTGCGCCGGCCCGTTGGTTTCTGCAATCGCTGATGGTTGTTTCTCTCTCCGGCGGGGCACTGTCCAGTTCCCTGGTCACGGTCCCGGCTGTGGCGGCTGCCACGTTGGCAGTGAACCCGTTGGCGACGACTAGCGGCTACTATATCAACGGGGTTTTCTACAATAGTTCCGATGTTGCCCACTCCCAGGCGGAGTTGCTGGCGCTCAACCAGGCGTTGGCGCAGGCGGGCGTAGCGGCGCTGTATTTGATGCTCAACGGCGAGGTGGCCAACTACCAGGCGTTCATGCAGCAAGTCAGCAGCTCGGACAACCTGGTGAACCAGTTTCTCGCCTATGCTCAACAGCACCCGTTCACGTTGCCTGCCGCGACCGTCCTGGCACGGCCGGATGGCAGCCAGGTCCCCTACTATCAGACGTCAGACCCGTCTGTCACCAGCACCGGCTCCGGGACCCTCAGTTCTGGCACAGGCAGCAGCACGAGTGGCGCAGGGGGGACTGCGGTGACTGCGAGCAGCAGTGGCGGGGGCACGAGCGGGTCAGCCGTGGGCGGTGGCGGGAGTGGCAGCACTGCGGGGGCGGGCGGTCTGAATCTGCCGGCGCTGGCAGATTCGGTTCAGTTGCCATCGGTGGGTCAGGCGGTGAGCAACGGGGCGCAGGACGACAGCGTAGACTGGCAGCGCATGAGCGAAGACTTTTATATCATGGCGCAGACGACCCCCATCGCTTCCACTACGAGCACCCCACCGCTCTTGCTGGCGCTGCAGCCCGGCCAGACGGTGTATTTGGCGGCGTACAAAGAAAACGCCGCCGTGCCACCGCGCGCCTGCCAATGGACGGTGAACAGCGCACAGGCGCGGGTCACGCCGCAAATGGCGGGTGCCACCTACACGTTGAACGGCTACACGGTGGCCGCGGCGCAGTTTGTCGCCCAGTCACCGGGCATTTACACCGTCCAGGCGTATGCCAACGGCGAGTACAGTGTCCCGCTGGTGTTGGTGGTGGGGTTGAACGCGCTGACGGGCAGTGCTCCCCTGGCGGCGGCCACGGACAGCGGGGTAGTGCCTCTGCCTGCGGGCTGGCAACCAGGGGCGTTGGTGACGGGCACGTACTTTGACTATACGGTAGGGTCTCCGGTGAACGGTTGGCTTCCGGTGACGGGGAAGGCACACACGCCCGGCGGGCAGGTGAGTGTGGTCTTGAGCAGTGGCGGTCAGTCCTGGTTGTACACCGTACCGGAACAGGCCGACGGGTCGTTTGCGGCCTGTCTGCGTTCTCCGTATACGGGTTCGGTCAATGTAGGGTTTGTCCCGAATCTTTTTCAACAATTGAACCAGAACAGCTCCTACCAGTGGGCAGACGCCACCACGGTTACCGTCCCGGAGGTGGCGCCGACTCTGCAACACCAAGCCCTGTTCGCTTCGGCGATGCGTGATTACAACGTCCAGGCGCCATACGCCGCCACAGCGGCCAAGTTGGCGGCGGCTGCGCCGACCTTGGACACCGCGATTGCCGCCATAAGCAACGTGGTCAGCGAGACGGTGGCGTACAACTTTACGGCGGCAAACAACAACCAGGTGCCGTGGCAGGACGCGGCCACCACGTGGAATACGCGGCTTGGGGTATGCCAGGACATGGCCAACCTGGCTGCGGCGATGCTCGCCACCCTCGGTGTGCCTGTCCAAACCCTCACCGGGACGGCTAACAACGGTGCGCAAACCGAATCGCATGAGTGGGACCAGGCGTGGGACGGACGGAATTGGTTGATTTTTGACCCTACCTGGGGTGCTCCCGACGACGGACCGATTGACACCTTGGTAAACGAATTCTTTACGGACACGGTCAGTCTGCAAGCGAGCCATCAATGGAGTGCGGGCGGGACGGGGACGGCGTTTGCCCCGGTGGTGGGGGTACCAGGTCCGGACAAGCCTGGCCAGTTTCGCAAGACAGAGGCGCTGGTGGGCCAGCCGGCCTTGGCAGCGCCGTGGGCCGTCAGTGCCCGCCGCGAGGAGGAAGGCACATGATGTTCAGACATCACGGTTGGCGCTGGGGACTCGGAACGGTCTTGTTGGCGGTGCTGTGCGGGTGTAGCAGCGGTCAGGGTGCGAGCGGTGCGACGCCTGGCAACCAAGCTCAGCCAGCCGCTACCGTCACCCCGGCAGGGCCAGCGGGATCGAGTCAAAACACGGCAGGCAGCCGCACGGCTGCTGGAGCTCCTGCCCGCTCTGCAGCAAACGCGGCAGGGGGAGGCAGCGCGGCAGTTGGGAACCAGGCTGGCGTTGGCGCTGCAGGGTCCGGTCCTGGGGCCGAGACGGGCAGCGGGACGGGCGTGGCTCGCAACCTGCAGGTCAGCCATGTGACGGCGGCGTTTGACGGGTTGGTGGCGACCCATGTGCAAGCTGTGGTCACAGGCCCGGTTACAGCCGTCCGCGTCTACAATGAGAGTACGCATACGCTGCTGGGGACGTTTGCACCCAAGGACGGGAAGGTGGATCTGACCTTGATTGGTGCCAAGACCGGGAATGTGCTGACGTTGACGCCGGTCAGCGGTACTGAGACGGGACAAGCTGTGCGGGTGACGGTGCAGTAAAGCTGTAGCGGTGCCTGTGGCTGGTACAAACGCGTTCAGGCAGGCGGGTGCTGCGGCGGCCGTGCAGGTGGCGACAGGGAGGCGATTCTCGAGCGTGCAGATTCACCGGGCGTATCGGTATGAGTTCTCGTCGAATCGAGCGCCACAGCACCTGCTTGCGAAACACGCGGGTGTGGCCCGATTTGCGTACAATTGGGGGCTTGCCCGACGCATCGCGCTCTATGAAGAGACGGGGCAAGGCACGAACGCCATCGGACAGTACTGGGAACCAAACCGCTTGAAGAAAAGCGACTTCCTGTGGATATACGAAGTCTCCAAGTGCGCTCCACAGGAAGCGCTACGGGATTTGGATCGCGCGTTTCACCACTTTTTTCGCGGGTT
>JAILZF010000090.1 GCA_023512635.1 Alicyclobacillus sp.
GGTGAGCACTCTCCGGGGCATTCGGGAAGGCCGAGCGGCCCACGTTCTGATACAAGTCTTCTGCCAGGAACGGGGTCAGTGGTGCGGCCAGCTTGGCCACAGTGGCCAGGACTTCGTAAAGCGTTAAAAACGCCGCTAGCTTGTCTTCTTCCATGCCGCCTGCCCAGAAGCGTTCGCGGTTGCGCCGCACGTACCACGTCGACAGGTCGTGCACCAGGCTCTGCAGGGTGCGCGCCGCCGTGGTGGCGTCGTAACGGTCGAGTGCCTGGTCCATGCGCTGAATGGTGTCGTGCAGGCGAGCCAAGATCCAGCGGTCCATGAGCGGCCGCGCGGCTGCAGGCAGCTGGTGCTGCGCCGGATTGAACTGGTCAATCTGCGCGTACAAGGCGTAGAATGCGTGCACGTTCTGCAGCAAATCGATGAATTTTGCCTTGCTCTCGGCCACCGCTTTGTGGAAGAACCGTTGCGAGTTCCACGGTTGCGTATTCGACAAGAAGTAAAAACGCAGGGCGTCTGCCCCATGCAGGTCAAAGGCTTCGAACGGGTCAATGACGTTGCCTTTTGACTTCGACATCTTCTTGCCGTCTTCGTCGACCACGTGGCCTAGCACCAGCACATTTTTGTACGGTGCCTGCCCGGTTACAAGTGTCGAGATGGCCAGCAAGCTGTAAAACCAGCCGCGCGTCTGGTCGATGGCTTCACAAATGTAGTCGGCCGGGTAGAGGCGCTGGAAGGCTTCCTGGTTCTCAAACGGGTAGTGCAGTTGGGCAAACGGCATGCTGCCGGAGTCGAACCAGACGTCAATCACCTCTGGTGTACGCTCCATGGTGCCACCGCACGTGCACGCCCAAGTCAACTCGTCGATGTACGGTTTATGCAACTCGGACGGCAGGCGACCAGCCCGTTCTAACAGCTCCTTGCGCGATCCGATGCACTCGCACTGGCCACAACGGTTGCACACCCACACCGGCAGGGGCGTACCCCAGTAGCGGCTGCGCGACAGGTTCCAGTCCACCACGTTTTCCAGGAAGTTGCCCATGCGGCCCGTGCGGATGTGGTCAGGAATCCAGTTGACGGCGTTGGCGTTTGCCAGCAACTGCTGCTTGACCGCTGTGGTTTGGACAAACCAGCTGTCGATGGCGTAATAGATAAGCGGTGTGTCACAGCGCCAGCAGTGTGGGTAACTGTGCTCATGCTTATGCTTCTCGTAGACCAGGCCGCGCGCGGACAGGTCTTTGACCAGGTCCACGTTGAGTGCCTCGTCTTTCACAAAGCGTCCGGCAAAATCGCGCACCGCCTCAGTGAAACAGCCGCTGAGGTCGACAAAGTTGACAAAAACCAGGCCGTTGTCTTGGCAGACCCGGTAGTCGTCTTCGCCGTGCGCCGGGGCCATGTGCACAATCCCCGTACCGGACTCGGCTGTGACGTGTTCCGACAGCACCACCAGGTGCTTTGTTCCAGGCACCGTCACGTACGGGAACACAGGCTCATATGTCATCCCTGCCAACTCGCGGCCGCGGCAATGTGCCACCACCTGGTCGTCCTGCTGAAGATATGACGTGTGCAGAGCGTCCGCAACCCAGTACCGCTCACCGCGTGCCGGGGAGTCAATCAGCACATACATCAGGTCCGGGTGAACCGCCAGGGCCACATTGCTAGGCAGCGTCCACGGGGTGGTGGTCCAGGCCAACAGGTATGTCGGGCGATCCACTGCCGCCGCGAGCCTGTTCGTCTGTTCTTGGGTTGACAGAGAGTTGGCCGGAGCGGGGCTGGTCACCCGGAATTTCGCTGTCAGCGACAAATCCTTGACGTCTTTGTACCCTTGGGCCACCTCATGGCTCGAGAGTGTTGTTTCGCAATGCGGACAATACGGGCTGACGCGGTGGCCGCGGTACAGCAATCCTTTCTTGTAAATGGATTGAAGCAGGAACCATACGGACTCGATGTAATCGTCCGAGAGTGTCATATACGGGTTGTCCAAGTCAACCCAATACCCCAGGCGCTCTGACATCTCACGCCAAGTGGCCTCGTACGTAAACACGCTGTCGCGGCAGGCCTGGATGAACCGCTCCACGCCAAACTCTTGTATCTGTTTCTTGCCGCTGATGCCAAACTTCTTTTCCACTTCAATTTCGACAGGCAGGCCGTGTGTATCCCAACCGGCTTTGCGCTGCACATGGTAGCCTTTCATGACCCGGTACCGCGGGTACACGTCTTTCATCACGCGGGTCAGGACGTGGCCCGGGTGCGGCCGGCCGTTGGCCGTGGGCGGGCCTTCGTAAAACACCCACTCAGGCCGGCCAGCGCGTTGCTGTTCGCTCTTTTTGAACACATCATGGTCTTTCCAAAACGCTAAAACGCGCTGCTCGCGCTGCTTGGCTGGTTCCTTGGCATCGACTTTGCGCAGCATGCTGGTGCCTCCTTCATTCTCTTGCCGCCGGGCAACGGCGGCATAAAAAAACTCGCCCCGCTGAAGGGGCGAGACGTCTCCCGCTGTACCACCCATCTTAGCGCTTGCGGCGCCCGCACACCGCATCGCTCCCTCGCTCAGGCTGGCCGTCAGACGGCGGGGATTCAGCCAACCTGCCCCGCGGATAACGGGCGGGTCCCGGACCGACTTACTGACTCGGCGGGCGCTGGCAGCCAGCGTGTGGTGAGCTGCCAGAGGCCAAGGGTTCAGCGGTCTCCTCAGAGGGGATGTTCACCGCCTGCTGCGCGCAGGTTTCCACCAGACCCTGCTCTCTGGAGCGCAGTTGGGTGCGGCTACTCGTCCTCGTCATAGGGTTGACGTATACTCCCCAGTTTAACCCAAATGGCCCACTGTCTCAACCAGGCGGCCGTCTGGCTGCGCAGCTGTCGGCAAACTGTCGGGATTTCCCCCTGCAAACCGGGCGTTTGTCTCGTACTATGGTGAGTAGCGGCGTGCAGGCTTGCCTGCTGCGCACCGTGCAAGCATGGGTGGTTGACTCGAAAAGTGAGGTGGGAGGATGGCAAACCGCAGTCCGCGCCAACCTGCTCGGCAGAAGCCGCGGCCAGGGTGGACCAAGTATGTCATCGGCACCGTGGCTGGGTTGGTCGGCGCGATGGCCCTCTTTACCGCAGGATTTTTTGCCCTGGTCGAGTTGTATCCGTTTGACGCCTCCAAGTTGACCGCGTCGCGTCAGCCGACGGTGGTATACGACCGTAACGGCCAGGTCTATATGACCCTGTCCGGACAGGGCGCGACGGATGTGACGTATGACCAGTTGCCGTCGAATCTGGTGAATGCTGTGGTGGCAACGGAGGACCATAACTTCTGGAATTCTTCGAGCGTAGACGTGCGGGGTCTGCTGCGCGCGGCGTTTGTTGATCTTTGGACTCAGAGTTTGGCACAAGGTGGAAGTACGATTCAGGAACAGCTAGCCAAAATTGTCTATCTCAACGATAAAAAGACCTTGTCGCGCAAACTGAATCAAATCGTTCTAGGCGTACAAATCAACCGCCACTTTACCAAGCAAGAAATCATGGCGATGTATCTAAACCGCGTCTTCCTGGGAGAGAACAGCGTGGGTGTGGAGCAAGCGGCGGAGCGCTACTTTGGGGTCGATTTGAAAAAAGGCCAAACGCTGACCCTGCCGCAGGCGGCGCTGTTGGCAGGGCTCTTGCAGGCGCCCAGCGCGTACGATCCGCTGCAACACCCGGACGCAGCGTTGAAGCGGCGTAACCAGGTGATTGAAAACATGGTCAAATACGGTTACTTGACGCGCGCGCAGGCGGACGCGGCAGAGAAGCAACCCCTGGGGGCGAGTTATCACAAGCTGCCGGGGGACGCCTGGGACAACCACCCGCTGTTTACCAACTTTTTGCTCGACTTTGCAGAGCAGGCGGGTATCCCGCAGGAGGAACTGTTGCAAGGTGGCTTAAAGGTGTACACCACGGTGGACCCCAAGGTGCAGGGGGCCATTGACCAGGTGTTTTGGAGCGGCAACTACAACGGGGACTTCCCCGGTCCAACCACAGGCACGGTGGTGCAGGGCGCGGCTGTGTTCGTGGATCCCAAGACAGGCGGGATTCTAGGGGCCGCGGGATCGCGCCAACAGGGGTATGCGGTGATGGGCTTGGACCGCGCCATCCATACGCAGCGATCGCCCGGCTCGTCCATCAAGCCTTTGCTGGTCTATGGCCCGGCCATTGAAAGTGGCCAGTGGGGGCCTGACTCGGTGCTCGACAACGAGCCGCACGACTTTGGCGGGGGGTACATTCCCCGCAACGACGACCCGAACGCACCGGCGAAGGTGTCCTTGCGCTACGCCTTGGCGACGTCGCAAAACGTGGCCGCAGTCTGGTTATTGCAGCAGATTGGCATCAACACGGGGGCGGACTTTGCCGCCAATGCGGGCATACCCATCACTAGCAATGACCGCAAGCACCTGGGGATTGCCTTGGGCGGTTTGGAGCAAGGGGTGTCACCGCTGATGATGGCCCAGGCGTACGCGGCGTTTGCCAACCAAGGGGTGGAGGAGCAGGCGCACTTGATCACCAAAGTGGTCAACGCGGCAGGAGACACCCTGTACAACTACCAACCGGCGGCCAAGCGGATTATGTCGGCCCACACGGCGGCGGTCATGACCGACTTGCTGCAGAGTGTGGTGCAAGAAGGCACAGGCACGGCGGCGCAGGTGTCGGGTTGGGGGGTGGCTGGTAAGACGGGTACGGTGCAGTACGACGCCAGTCAAGCAGGTGCGCACCGCGACTGGATCTCCACGGCCTGGTTTGACGGCTACACGCCAACGCTGGCTGGGTCGATTTACATTGGCTATGACCAGCCAGACGCGAACCACCATATGACTGATATTCCGCATACACCGTCGTACAACTGTGCGAAGATCTTTGGCGATATTGTGCGTCTGGCGGTGGCCGGCCAACCGCCGCAGACGTTTGACCAGACAGGGTCGGTGACGGCCCCCACGGCACGCGCGGTGTACGGGTTGGCGGCAGCCTGGGACCCGGTGGCACAAGCGGTACAGTTGACATGGCAGACAGATCTGAGCGGTACAGTGGCCTTCCAGATTCGGCGGTCGGCCACACCGCTGCCAGGGGTTACGGGTGGTGCAGCCGCGGGCTCCGGTCCAGGCGGCCCAGGCACAAGCGCGGGTACAGGAACAGGCGGCAACGGTTTTGCCGGAACGGCGGGCGCGGCCGGAGGAGCGTCGGGGGCCACCGGGGCGGGCACGCCACCTGGGGGCGCAGCCGGTGCCGGAGCGGGTGCGGCCCTGCCAGGACAGACGAGCAACTCCAGGGCTAGTGCGGCGACCGGGGTTCCCAGCGCCGGTGTGAGGAGTGGTGCTGGTGGCACCTCATCAACCGGTGGTCCAAGTGGGGCAGCCCAGGTCTTGGGGCTGACGACACAACCGTCGTACACGGACGCCGAGGTACAGCCCGGGTATGCCTACACCTACGTGG
>JAILZF010000091.1 GCA_023512635.1 Alicyclobacillus sp.
CCCATCTGTTGGGAGCACGGCCGGACCGGCGGCCGCGGCGGGGGCGGAGAGAGGCCGCACCAGACGCGAATCAGGGTGCCACGGGCCCGCCATCCGCGCGTCATGAAGCGAATTCTTTTTCGCCTTGTGCCGGTCTTCGAAACCCCGCCCCATGCGCGACGGAATGTTGTGATAGCTTGAATAGCAACAGACACCCAAAAGGGGGATGGCGTGTGCTCATTTTAAGCAATGAAGACGTCACAAAGCTATTGACGATGGAAGACTGTCTGCAGGCCCTGTCGGCGGCGTACCAGGCATTCGGCGAAGGCCGGGCATTGAACATTCCGCGCCTGGACAGTTTGCTGGAGCACCAACCGGATCTGGGGAGGGTGTATTCCTTTAAAGTCATGGGCGGCGCAGTCATCGGCGGGGTGCAGGCGTTGCGCATTAACTCAGATGTCATCCATTGGCCGGAGGTGGACGGCAATCGCCGGCGCGTGAAAATCCCCGCCGCCAAGGGGCATTGGGTGGGCTTGGTCTACCTGTTCGATCCCGCTACGGGGATGCCGCTGGCCATCTTTCCTGACGGGGTGCTACAGCATTTTCGGGTCGGCGCGGCCAATGGCTTAGCGGCCCGTTACCTCGCGCCCACCGGGGTGCAGGAAGTGGCACTGCTCGGCACCGGTTGGCAGGCGGAGACGCAGCTGCTGGCCTTCGATACGGTGGTCAAACCGCGGGAGGTACGCGTGTTTAGCCCAAACCCGGAGCACCGGGAGGCGTTTTGTGCGCGCATGCAAGGCTGTGTGCAGGCGGCCCTGCGGCCTGTGGCGGATGCTGAATCGGCGGTGCGCGGGGCTCAGGTGGTGGCGGCGGCCACCAACTCCATGCAGCCGGTGTTGCGTCCCGAATGGATACAGCCGGGGGTTCACTTTAGCACTATCAAAGCGCAAGAAGTGGATCGGACGATGGTGCAGCAAACCCACTTGTACCTGCACACGCGCAAGCAAGCCAAGGCGGATGTCCAGTCGGCGGGCAACGTCCCCGAGTTTGAGAAAGAAGCAGGTTGGTGGCGCCAGCTTGACCTGAGCCAAACCCCCGATTTGGTGGACCTGGTGTGTGGCCGGGTGGCAGGCCGGCAGTCAGCAGACGAGGTAACCCTGTTTGTCAACAACGTTGGGATGGGATTGCAGTTTGCTGCCGTCGGGGCATTGGTCTGGCAACGCGCGCGCCAGCTGGGGATAGGCCACGAGCTGCCAGACGAGTGGTTTATCGAAAACGTTCATCCCTAAGGGCCCATCCCCCATCCGTCCTGTGGAGAGGCTCCACTTCAACGAACGTCGTGAAAAACGTCGCACCCCCACCCATATCGGCCAACTCAGGCGACGTTAAGGCGTTGACGGCCGTTCTCCCTTGCGCGGCATCATCCCACCACAGGCCCTGGCAGACGCATACACCGGGTTGAACGTCGGTTGTCACGCGTGCCCACAAGCGGATGGCCGCCCGCTCGTTCCACACGCGTACTGCCGATCCGCTGACAATTCCGCGCGCTGCCGCATCGTCTGGGTGCAGGTCCACATAGGGCCGCCCGCCTTCCGCTTGTTGCAGGGCGGCCACGTTGGCACACGTGGAGTTGAGAAAGTGGTGGTTGGGGACCGTCAGGAGCTGCAAGGGAAAGCGCGCAGGCGGGGTCACTGCCGTGTAGGTTGGTACAGGAGATAAACCAGCCGCTGCCATACGCGGTGAGCTTAATTCAATGTTGCCGGACGGCGTCGGCAGTTTTCCAAGCGGGGGTCCGCCGTCTACCGCCAGCTTCACGGAACGTTCTGCTTGCAGCCGTTCCCAGGTCACGGAGGCCAGCCAAGGCGCTGTCGACTGCAGCGCCTGGCGAATGACTTCTTCTTCCGTCTCTTGCAAGGCTTTGTCTGTAAAACCCATGCGCTGTGCCAACTCTTTGAACAAGGTGAAGTTTGATTTGGCTTCCCCCTGCGGAGGAATGACCGGGGTCTGCAACTGGACATACAGGTGCCAGTACGACTTGTACAGGTCAAGGTTCTCCCATGAGCTGGTGGCGGGCAGCAGCAGGTCCGCGTAGCGAGCCGTGTCTGTGATGAACAGGTCGTGTACCACTGTAAACAGGTCAGGGCGCAACAAACCTTCCCGTACGCGGGCCGTGTCGGGGGCCACCACAGCCGGGTTGGCATTGTAGATAAACAGGGCAAGGATGGGCGGATGGGCGTGCAGCAAGGCCTCTCCAAGCTGGTTCATATTGATGGTACGAACTGGACGTGGCAGCAAATCCGGCCGCTGCAGGGCCTGCTTGTTCCACGCCGCATAACCGCTGTTGCCCTTGATAGCCCCGCCGCCGCGGTACTGCCATTGGCCGGTGAGGGCGGGTAGACAACTGATGTTGCGTACCGCCATCCCGCCGTAGCGGTGGTGTTGAAGGCCGTTGCCAATGCGGATGAACGCCGGTGTGCAGGTGGCGTAAAGACGGGCCAAGTGCTCCACGTCCTCGGCACGCAAGCCTGTGCCTGCAGCCACCAACTCCGGGGAGTACGGCTGGACTGCCGCGCACAGCTCCGCAAAACCGGTGGTGTGTTGAGCGATGAACGATGGGTCCACCCAGCCTTCGCGAATCAAGACGTGCATCAGGCCGAGGGCCAGCAAACCGTCAGTGCCTGGCCTTATCTGCAAGAACCAATCCGCCTGGCGTGCCGTGCGGTTGCGGTGTACATCAATGACGACAATCTGCGCCCCGCGTTTGCGCGCCTCTAAGGCCAACAGCCATTGGTGCATGTTGGTGCTCACCGCGTTGCAACCCCAAAACAGGATCAATCGGCTGTGCACCGTGTCTTCCGGGTCCGTCCCGTACCCGCCTCCCATGGTGTACTCGTACCCTTGTGCACCTGCCGCATTGCAAATGGTCCTCGCCAGGCGACTGGCCCCCAGGCGGTGAAAGAAGCGCCGGTCCATGCCTTCCGCGTTGAGGATGCCCATATTGCCGTAAAAAGAGTAGGGCAGAATGGCTTCGCCGCCTGCGGTTGCCAAGATGGCCTGAAACCGCTCCACCATTTCTGCATACGCCTCATCCCAAGTGATGCGGACAAACTGACCACTGCCTTTGGGTCCGCTGCGGCGGAGGGGATAGAGTACCCGTTCCGGGTGGTGAATCCGCTCCGGAAACCGCCGCACCTTGTGGCAGATGTGTCCGCGCGTCACCGGGTGATTCGGGGCTCCCTGGACTTCCACCACTCGGCCATCGGCCACGCGTACGCGCAGGGCGCACGTATCAGGACAGTCGAGCGGGCACACCGCCGGGTGCCACTCGCCAGCAGGCTCAGAGATAGATAGGGAGGTCTCTGCTAGGGCAGGGGAAACGGGGCGAACGGTCTCTGGAACCAAGGGCTTTCCCTTCCTTTCCACCCTATTGTAACGCAAGGGCCAGCCGACTTTTGAAGCTGTTCAAAGAAATTCAAGACGTGTCAGGACACCTGCCCGGCAGCTGGACAGGCGCCCGGCGTATGGATGGGGCAGAGGTGAGCGGACGTGAAGGTGTTGGTGGTTGAAGCTCTCGGGTGTCCTGTGCCTGCATGGTTTGCACAAAAGTATGACGTCAGCACGGACCCAGGCTTAGCGGCAGACAGGTCGCGTTTGCTGGCCCAGGTGGCAAACGCCACGGCTTTGGTGGTCCGCAATCACGTGCAGGTCGACCGCGAGCTGTTGGCGGCCGCCCCGCGCTTGCGTGTGGTGGGTCGGCTCGGCGTGGGTCTCGACAACATAGACCTGGCCGCCTGCCAGGAACGCGGTGTCGAGGTGGTCTGGGCGCGCGGCGAAAACGCCGTGGCAGTGGCTGAATACGTACTGGCGGCCATGCTTGATCACGCCCGTTTTCTGCGTTGGACGGACGCTCTGTGCCGCGCCGGCCGTTGGGACCGCGCTGCCGGAACAGGCCGTGAGCTGGCAGGGAAGACGCTTGGCCTGTTAGGATTTGGCGATATCGCGCAACGCGTGGCGGTGCGCGCTCGTGCCTTCGGGATGCAGGTGTTAGCGCACGATCCGCTGGCACCTCCGCACAGTGTCTGGACGGGGGACTTCCACGTGCAACCAGTGGACCTTCAGACCTTGTGCCGGTCTGCCGATTATTTGTCACTGCACGTACCTTTGACCCCGGCCACCTACCACCTGTTGGGAGCGCGGGAGCTGGCTTGGTTAAAGCCGCAGGCGGTGTTGATCCAGACAGCGCGTGGCGGGGTGGTGGATGAGCAGGCGTTGTATGAAGCCCTACGGCAAGCACCGGATCGGCGGGCGGTGTTGGACGTGCGTGAGCAAGAACCTCCCCCTGCAGACGACCCGCTGCGCAACCTGCCGCAAGTGCTGTTGACTCCGCACATAGCCGGACTGACGGAAGAATCGGTCCAGCGGGTGGCCAGGGCTGTCTTGTGCGGCATAGATCGGGTGTTGCGGTCCAGCCCGGGCGAGTCCTGAAGGTCCTTTTCGTGCCACGAAAGGATAGGGTTGAGCGGGTTGCTGTCTATCCCCTATGGAGCCGGATCTCCAGGTTTGACATACTGGAACCTGTTGCGGGACCGCCTGTTTCCCGCAGGGGATACCTGGCTTGAGGGGAGAGAACACGGTGAAGAAAAATATCTTGGGGTACATCTTGGCGTTTACCGCGGGCAGCCTGCTGTCAGGTTCGGCAGCCTGGGCGGCCACCAATCTGGTTCAGGCGCAAGCCAAGGGCAGCGTGGTGGAGCTGAACGGCAAGCAACTGTCTGCACCCCCGTCTTTGGTCTACGGGGGTACCACGTACGTACAGTTGTATTCCATTCAGAATGGTCTGCAACAGGTTTTAGGAATTCGTCCTACCTGGGACGGAACGCATTTTAACATCTTGACGCCAGCGCACTCGGTTCAGGCGCAAACCGAGTCGTCCGTGATTCAGTTTAACGGCCAGACGGTGGCTTCGCCGCCGGCGCTGGTCTACAATGGCTCTACCTACGTTCAGTTGTACAGCTTGCAAAATGGCTTGCAACAGGTGTACGGCGTACGGCCATCGTGGGACGGGACGCACTTTAACGTGTTCACACAGCCGGCAAGTAGCACACCGTCGTCAGGCTCGGCAGACAACGCAACGGGTTCGGCGGCAAACACCCAGGACAGCAGCACCGGTGTAAACACGGCAGACAACGGGACCACAGCAGCGGGGGGGCCTGCCGCGGACGGAACGCAGACGGAGGGAGCCGCCGCGGGATCGGACAGCCCGCAGTCGGTGACCACCGGGGCGGCCAACGGATCTCCAACGGCGAGCGGTACGGGGT
>JAILZF010000092.1 GCA_023512635.1 Alicyclobacillus sp.
CGCAGGCAGTGACGCCGACGCCGCGCTTGTTGCACGCCCCTGTCGCTGGCGACGCCTACCGCCCTGGCCGGCTTCTGCCTCCGTTAGAGCCAGCTGGCGGCGTCGCCCTTCCCTCGGCAGGCTCGCTGACCCTGATTCCCCCATGGCCGCTCCTGCCCGTGCCGGACTGCGCCGCCCAGCCGGACGACGCAAGGCTCGTGCCGCCCGTTCAGCCACCGCTTTGCGCCGCTCCCGTGGCGACAGGTCTTCGTCATACACCACTGAAGCCACCCCGTCATCCCACACGAGCGTTCCCTCACGCAGGTGGGCCACCAGCTCAAAGTCGACCGTCAAGTCTTCCTTGCTGGCGCCTGTCACGCGGACGCGCACCGGATCGCCCAGGCGAAACACGCGCCGCGTACGCTCACCCACCAAGGCCATCTGCTTCTCGTTGAGCACGTAGTAATCGTCGGTCAAGAAGCTGATGTGGATGAGGCCCTCCACGCCGTTCGTCAATTGAACAAACAGGCCGAACTGCGTCACCCCGCTGATCAACCCGTCAAACTCTTCCCCCAAATGGTCGAGCATGTACTCGACCATCTTCAACTGATCAGTCTCGCGTTCCGCGTCTTGGGCAATCCGTTCGCGCTCGCTGCTGTGAGCAGCCGCCTCGCCAACGACCGCTTGCAGGCGTTGCCAGCGCCCGTCCGTCAGCTTGCCACTGAGCACTTCACGGATGATACGGTGAATCATCAAATCAGGGTAACGGCGAATCGGGGAAGTAAAGTGGGTGTAATACTCTGCTGCCAGGCCAAAGTGGCCCACACACTCTGGTGCATAGCGCGCCTGGCGCATGGAGCGCAGCATCAGCGTGGCAATCACCCGCTCTTCGCGTGTCCCTTTGCAGCGCTCCAACACTGCTTGCAGAGCCCGCGGGTGAACGCGGCTGCCCAGGCCTTTCACATGGTAGCCAAAGTTGTGAATAAACTCGTTAAACTCCACCATTTTGTCCATATCTGGGTCTTCGTGAATGCGGTAGATGAACGGCACTTCCAGCCAGTAGAAGTGTTCCGCCACCGTCTCGTTGGCCGCCAACATGAACTCCTCAATGATGCGCTCGGCCACGCCACGCGTCCGCGGGATGATGGCGAGGGGATGGCCGAGGTCGTCCACCACCACCTTCACTTCCTCAAAGTCAAAGTCAATTGCCCCGCGCTCCATTCGCCTGCGGCGCAAGGTGAGTGCCAATTCCTGCATGAGCTGAAAGTGCTCTTGGAGCGCTTCATAGCGCATCACGGCTGCAGGTTCACCCGCCAAGACCTGGTTGACCGCCGTGTACGTCATGCGCTCGGTGGTACGGATGACACTCGGGTAGATCTCATGCCGTACACGCTCTCCGCCTGGGGTAAACTCCATTTCACAGGTCAGGGTCAATCGGTCCACCTGCGGGTTAAGCGAGCAGATGTGGTTGGACAAACGCGGGGGTAACATGGGGATCACCCGGTCTACCAGGTAGACGCTCGTCCCGCGCCGGTACGCCTCTTGGTCAAGACGGCTTCCTTCTTTTACATAATAGCCTACGTCGGCAATATGGACCCCGAGCAAAAGGTTTCCGTTCTCTAACCTCCGCACATGGACCGCATCGTCCAAGTCTTTGGCGTCCTCACCGTCAATGGTGACAATGACCTCGTGACGCAGATCGCGCCGCCCTTCGTAATCGGCCTGCGCCAGCTCCAGCGGGATGGCCTCCGCCTCTGCCAGCACCTCCTCTGGAAACGCCTCAGGCAGGTTGTACTTGCGCACCACGCTCAGGATGTCGATCCCGGGTGCGTCCGGGTGACCCAACACCTCTACCACACGCCCTTCCGGCCCGCGCGTGGCAGTTGGGTACTGCGTGATTTCCGCCACCACCACGTAACCGTCGTGCGCCCCCAGCATGGCTTCACCCGGCACAAAGATGTCTTGTGTCATGCGCTTGTCCAACGGGGAGATAAACCCATAGTCCCGGTAGCGCGTAAACTTGCCGACCACACGGTGTTGGGCGCGCTCCAACACGCGGATGATGCGTCCCTCGCGACGGGGTCCATGGGCGGTTTTTTCCAAACGGGCAATCACCCGGTCTCCGTCCATGGCACCGTTTAATTCGTCTGCAGGAATGTACAAGTCTGGCTCACCAGGCGCGTCTGGCAGTAAAAACCCATACCCGCGCGCCTTGATTTGCAACCGTCCGACCACCAGGTTCATGCGCTCTGGGACACCGTAGCGGTGTGTGCGGGTGCGCACCACCTCACCTTTTTTCTCCATGTCCCGCAGCAACCGGACAAACGCCTCCAGGGGTTCACCCGGGGTGACGCCCAGCTCCTGTGCCAGCTCCTCCTCCGTCAACGGGCGGTAGGCCTCCAGTCGCATGTAGTCGACCACCGCTTCTCGCGTCAACCCGGCCGCCGCCCACGCCACCGCGTCCACCTTGTTGCCTGCTGGCGCGGGCCCATCGGCCGCGGCCACCTGCGCTTCTCCCTGCCCCATCGCGGAAGGCTGCTGCTCCCTGATGTGCTCCATGCCACCTTGCCCCAAGTAATCATCCTCCATGATGCCGCTCACCCCACCGTCGCAGGCGGTCCGTTGCCAGGGACGGTACCTGCCCACCTTGCGTGCTGTCTGCTGATACTGTTCAGTATGGCTGTTCTACGTCATGCTACTCCCCAGCAGATTCAGAAGGGTCTACCGAGGGAGCAGGGTCTGCCGTCCAAATCAGCCCGGCAGGCGGCTCTGGCGCGACTTTTTGGAGAAAATTCAGGACAATCCGGCAGACCTCAGCCACCTCCTCCCCTTGACAGCAGATCATGTGCCCCGCTCCTGGTAACATGTGCAGCTCTTTGTAGCGGCTGGCCACCGTCCGGTAGACGTAGGGACCACTGCGCGGCTCCACCAGCTCATCGTGATCGCCCTGCAACACGCACACCGGCAAGGTCAGGTACGGCAACGCCGCCTTGCCCATCTGAACCGCTCGCCGAAACTGGCGCAGGCTTTCCAACGGCGTGTTGGCGATTTTGTCAATCCGCTGCCGCAACGCCGCAGCACTGGCCCCGCCTGCCCACGCCTCTTTGATGACGCTTGCAATCTGCCGGAAAACCTGCGTAGGACTGCTATAGTACACAGCGGGGGCAATCATGGTTAAGGAGCTCACAGGTTGGCGGCGGGCTAAGACAGCGCAGAGCATCGCACCCATAGAGAAGCCAATCAAGTGTACTGGACGTTTGCCCACAGCCGGTTTGAGGTACGGTAGTACGCTCTGCAGCCAAGCGTTGGCCGTGGCTGTGCGCAACTGTTGCTTATCCGCACCATGGCCTTCGAGCACCGGCAACGCCACCTCGTAACCCGCCTGTTGCAGGGCGTTTGCCAGGGGCATCACCTCGTCCGGGGAGCCCGTAAATCCGTGGACGAGTACACACAACTCGGCCGGCATCCGTTCTTCAGCCTCCCCGTCAGTCCCAGCCCGTCCCCCCGCTGTGCCGCCGTCCAGCGGCACGCGGTACCGCCTGGCCAGGCTGAAAACACAACGTGCCGTCTGGCGACGGCACGGGTCTGTTACGACACATGATGGGCAAATAAATAGGCGATGGCAAAGGCATCCAAGAAGAAGAGCGTTGCCACCACCACCGTCACCTTGGCCAATAAGGAGTCCCAGCCGCGCGGGCGGCGGTTGACCCATTGGTCAGACCCCCCGGCAATCACCCCGGACAATCCCGCACTGCGGCCAGACTGGAAGAGGATGACGGTCACCAAGACAACAGACAATACCGCCAAAATGATTTTGGCCGCTGTGAGCACAGTCTCACCTCGTTCTCCCGCCGTCTGCCGCGCAGGCAGACACTGCGCTTCTAGTCTACCACGATTCGACGCTGGGCTCAAACCGCGTCGACGGGAGACGATTCAGACGGCAGGAGGGTTCCATAAAGGTGGTACCCGGTTCGCGCGAATGTGTAACCCGCAAGCGGCGAACATACGGGGCTATTGCGGCCGTTTGGCGAAAGCCACCATACCGGCGTAGACCGCTGCCGAGCCGAGGCTTTCCTCAATTCGCAGCAGTTGATTGTACTTGGCCACGCGGTCCGTCCGGCTGGGCGCACCCGTCTTGATTTGCCCCGCGTTGCACGCCACCGCAATATCCGCAATGGTGGTGTCCTCAGTCTCCCCTGAACGGTGGGAGATGACTGGCGCAAAGCCCGCCGTTTTCGCCATCTCAATACAGGCAAACGTCTCGGTCAACGTGCCAATCTGGTTGACTTTCACCAAAATCGCGTTGCCTGCCTGTTCAGCAATCCCCTGGTTCAATCGTTGGGTGTTGGTCACAAACAGGTCATCGCCCACCAGTTGCAGGCGTCCCCCTAAGGCCTTGGTCAAATGCCGCCAGCCTTCCCAGTCGTCCTCCGCCAACCCGTCTTCAATGGACAGCACAGGATACTTGCTGACGAGCGCTTCATAAAAGCGGATCATGTCGTCCGCTGTCCGCGTCACCCCTTCACCTGGGAAGACGTAGCGGCCACGGTCGTAAAGCTCGGATGCAGCGACGTCCAGCGCCAGAGACACCTGTTCCCCTGGCCGGAAACCCGCCTTTTCAATGGCCTCGACGAGCAGGGCAATCGCCTCTTCATTGCTTTTGACGTTGGGCGCAAACCCGCCTTCATCACCGACCGTGGTGGACAGGCCGCGGGCGTGCAGCACCGCCTTCAAGTGATGGAATACCTCTGTACCCATGCGCAAAGCCTCGCGGAAACTGTTGGCACCATGCGGCACCACCATGAACTCCTGGATGTCTACGGTGTTGTCCGCATGCTTGCCACCGTTTAGGATATTCATCATGGGCACCGGCAGCAGACGTGCATGAAACCCTCCCAGATAGCGGTACAACGGCAAGTCCACGTCCGCCGCCGCAGCGCGCGCCACAGCCATCGAGACACCCAAAATGGCATTAGCGCCTAGCTTTCCTTTGTTCGGGGTGCCGTCGAGCTCCAGCAATATCTGGTCAATGGCAACCTGGTCACGTGCATCCTCGCCAATCAGTTCCGGCCCTATCACTTCAATCACGTGTTTGACAGCCGTACGCACGCCTTTCCCCAGGTAGCGCTGCTTGTCCCCGTCCCGCAGTTCCACCGCTTCGTGCGTACCTGTGGACGCCCCGGAGGGAACTATGGCGCGGCCGCTGGCGCCAGTGTCCAGTTGCACCTCTACCTCCACAGTCGGGTTGCCGCGCGAATCGAGCACCTCACGGGCGTGTACGTCAAAGATCTCCGACAT
>JAILZF010000093.1 GCA_023512635.1 Alicyclobacillus sp.
GCTTAGGGGTGGATGAAAACGGTCGCATCACCGCCTTGGATGTACGGGCGCTGTTCAATGGCGGGGCATACGGCGGATTTAAACCTGTGACGACCGTCCACCTGGGCGGGGTGGCGGAAGCAGGCTCTCCGTACCGCATTCCGGCAGTGCGGGTGCACAGTGAGATTGCGTACACCAATACGGTACCGCGCGGCCACGTGCGTTCCCCGGGATCGCCCCAGATGCACTTTGCGGTGGAGAGCATGATAGACATGGCGGCGCGAGCGTTGCAGATGGACCCGTTGGCGTTCCGGGAATTGAACATGCTGCGCGACGGCGATGCATCCCCAATGGGTGAACATTATTTGGAAGTCCGTTCAGAGCCGGTGGTGGCAGCAGCGAAGAAGCTTTTGGTGGAGACACCGTTGCCCCCCCTGCCGGCGGAGGGTGATTGGGTACGCGGGGTGGGCTATTCGTTCTATCAGCGGCCGACGCATGGTGGTGTCACGGAAGTCGGGGTGGAGCCTACTGCGGATGGCCGGCTTATCTTACACGTACCGTTTCCGGATCAAGGAGCAGGTCAACAGACCTTAGGCCGGAACATTTTGAGCCGGCTGTTTGGCGTTCCGCATGAGTGGATTGAGGTACGGCAGGCAGAGCCCGAGGTGTTCAAAATGGACAGCGGCTGTGGCGGCAGCCGGGTCACGGTGACGGCCAGCGAAGCGATTCACCAGGCTGGCCGGCGTCTGCTGACAGAGCTGCGCAGCAAGTTTGGATTGCCAGAGCAGGCGGAGGCTGAGCAGGTGCGAGCCGCCTGGGCGGCGTTTGCAAGGACACGGCGCGGCGAATGGGTGAAGGCGGAAAACGACGCTACGCACATTGATCATGTGACCTCCTACAGTGTCACCATCGCACGTGTTCGGGTGGACCGGGAGACGGGGCAAGTGGTGGTGGAAGACCTGCTCGGGGTATACGACGTTGCCAACATCATCAACCCGACTTCACACTGGGTGCAGTTGGAAGGCGGTGCGGTGTTCGGGTTTGGCCAGGCAGTCCTTGAGGATTTGGGGATAGAAGAGGGACAAGTGACGCGGGCAAATTTAGGGGATTACAAGCTGCCTGCGGTGACCGACGTACCACCGTTGCACTTTATGCTTGTGCCGGGCGGCCGCGGTATTGGTGCGGAGAATGTGAAGGCGGTCGGTGAGCTGTCGAATGTCAGCGTCATGGCTGCCGTCGCCAACGCGGTGGCGGATGCCGTGGGCGTGCGCCTATGCGAGTTGCCGGTCACCGCAGAGCGGGTGTTCCGCGCGTTGCATCCGGAGAAGGAGGTCTAACATGGCAGAGCGGATTGAACTGACAGTCAACGGGCAGCGCGTGTCTGAGACCGTCGAGACGCATGAGTTATTGTTGGACTTTCTGCGCCGGCACCTAGGACTGACAGGGACGAAAGAAGCCTGCAGCATCGGCGTATGCGGGTTATGCACGGTGTGGATGGATGGACGGACAGTCAGTGCTTGTCTGTTGCCAGCGGTGTTTGCCGATGGGGCAGAGATCTACACAGTGGAAGGACTGGCGGCGCGCCAGAACCAGGCATCGGCCGCAGCGACAGCCCCAGACCCGCGGCTGTGGGAGATTGTCCAGGAGTCGTTTGTCGAGTGCGAAGGATTGCAGTGTGGCATTTGTACGCCTGGCCAGGTGATGTCAGCGCTCTCCTTGTTGTCGGAGAACCCTCAGCCGACCGAGGCGGAGATTCGCCATCATATGGCGGGTAACTTATGCCGCTGCACCGGTTATCAGTCGATTGTACGGGCTGTGCAGCGCGCGGCTGAGAGGTGGAGGGCGGAACATGCAACCGTTTAAACTGATCCGACCGCAATCACTCCATGAGTTGTTGACCTTGTTGGCGGAAGAGGAAGACCTCTTGCTGTGGGGCGGCGGGACTTCTTCCACCATTCTGATGAAGCAAAACCTGTTGTTGCCAACAACAGTGGCGGCATTGAAAGGTGTGCGAGAGCTGTACGGTTTGGAGCGTCTGCCTGATGGTACGGTGCGCATCGGCGCCATGACGACGTTGCGTGAATTGGAGCATGCCGCTTGGTTGGCGGATCTAGTGCCGAGTGTCGGTGCGACAGCCACGTTGGTCGGCAATGTGCGCGTCCGCAATGTGGCCACCCTGGGCGGACACCTGGTGCATGCAGACCCTGCTCAAGACCTGCCGCCGTTGCTGCTGGTCTTGGGTGCCCAGGTGCGGCTCCGTTCACTGCGAGGGGAGCGCGTTCTTGACCTAGACGAGTTTTTCGTCGACTTGATGGAAACCGCCATTCAGCCAGATGAGGTGTTGGTGGATGTTACCCTGCCAGCGGCGGCGAGCGAGTTGCGGGCGCGCTATGTGAAGTTCCGGCCGCAGAGTCAAGAGGACTATGGTGTGGTCGGGGTTGCCGCTAGCGTAGCCTGGGAGGCGGACGGACGGACGGCGCGTACGGTGAAATTGGCTGTCGGTGGCGCCGGGCCAACGGCAAGGCGCTTCCGGGAGGCCGAAGAACGGTTGCAAGGGCGCGAATGGACACCAGCCTTGCTGGCAGAGGTGGCAGAATGGGTTCGGTCCCAGGTGGAACCGTGGGATGACGCGCGCGGAAGTGCGAGCTATAAGCGCGAGATGGCGGCCGTATGGGCAAGACGCGTGCTGGCCTCCTTGCAACAGCAAGCAGAAACGACAAGAAAGGAGACCCCGGCATGAACTTTCATTACTCCTTAGCGGTGCATACGGACGCAGATGAGACGTGGGGCAAGCTGCAGGACACCCTGGCGGTGGTCCGCTGTATCCCTGGGGTAGAAGGGATTGATCCAGTCTCGGATAGCCAATACAACGTGACGGTGGTCACCAAGATTGGCCCGATAGCGTTAAAATTTAACGGCCAGGCGGAGTTGGCGGTGGACGCCGACGACCGGCGCATGGAAGCGGGCGTTTCCATGAGCGACGCGCGATCCGGAAGGGTTTACGGCAAATTCACCATGTGGGTCAGACCTGCTGCTGAAGGGGCGGGGACGACGTTGGAAATCCTCGCAGACTTAGCGATTGCAGGAAAACTCGGGGAGTTAGCACAACCTCTCATCAAGCGGAAGGCTGATCAGATCGTCCGCGAGTTTTCGCAAAATCTCTCTGCTTTTTTGCAAGCCGCCTGACCGGCGTCTTGCCGGCAGGGAGGTCTCAGCTGCACAATCTGTAGCCATGACTGGCTCGTGTCGGGCACGGGCCAGTATCCTTTCTTCTTTTCCGGTGAATCACGGGGGTGAGTCAGTGGCGGCTGCTTCTTTTGTGGCGTGGCGAGAGCGCCTGTTGCGTTTGGATACGTGCGCGTTGTCGGATGCCCTGGATGTCTTGCAGTTGCGCGGCGTGGCGCGCGGATTGCGGGGCGTGACGGTCCAGCAAAAGCTGGCAGGACGCGTGCTGACGGTTGGGTTGCGGCCGTACAACGGGCAGACAAGCCCGTTTCACCTGGGGACCCGGGCGATTGCAGCGGGATCGCCTGAACATGTGATTGTCATGGCCAACCAAGGCACGGAAGAAGGAGCGGGCTGGGGCGGGCTGTTGAGTTTGGCGGCGAAGCTGCGGGGGATTCAGGGTGTTGTGGTGGACGGCGCTTGCCGAGACGTGGATGAAATCCGGGAACTCGGGTTTCCAGTGTATGCTCGCTCCGTTACCCCTTTGACCGCGCGCGGGCGGCGAGTGGAAGAGGTGTTTAACGAACCGGTGGAGGTCGCCGGGGTGTGGGTGGAACCTGGTGATTGGGTGCTGGCGGATGGAAGCGGGGTTGTGTTTGTTCCGGCCGACCAACTGGCTGCCGTGGTCCAAGAGGCTGAGCGGATTGCCGCGAAAGAGGCCGAAATGGCTGCAGCGTTGCGCGCGGGCCTGCCAGCGACCCAGGTGATGGGCCGGTCTTACGAGACGTTGTTGCAAGACAGCCAAGAGCGGACGGGAAAGGATGATCACGCATGACGGTGACTTCAAGCACCAAAATCCCGCTGTGGATACAAGGAGAAGCGGTTTGGACAGACCGTTCAGAGCAGGTGCGAGACCCTGGCAGGTTGACCGATGTGGTGGGTGAGGTCGCGGTTGCTACGGTCGATCACGTGGATCAAGCGGTAAGGGCAGCGGATGCGGCGTACCGCCAGTGGCGGCGGCTGCCACTGGCGGAGCGGCTCGACCGGCTCAGCCACATGGCGGATACCTTAGAGCAGCAGGCGGAAGCGTTAGCCCGGCAGTTGTCGCAAGAAAACGGCATGCTGCTGGCCGTCACCCGTGGCGAACTGGCGATGGCGGTGCGCGCCATCCGCAACACGGTGCAACAGGCCCCAGCGTTTTTCAACGCGGAGTATGCGGAAGACGCTGAGAGCTGGGTGCGGGTGGAGAAGCGACCGATTGGAGTGGTGGCGGGCATTGTGCCATGGAATGCGCCGATGGTCCTGACCATGCAAAAGGTGGCCCCTGCACTCGCCGCCGGGAACGCCATCGTGGTCAAACCTTCGCCCAATGCTCCGATAGCAGTCAGTTTGGCTCTGATGGCCTTGGCGGACTCGTTGCCCGCCGGGTTGATCAGCGTGATTCACGGCGACGGCGAGGTGGGTACGGCTTTGGTGCAACACCCGCTGGTGCGCAAGGTGTCGTTTACGGGGGGCGGCAGGATTGCAAAGGTGATCATGAAAGACGCTGCTGAAGGGTTAAAGGACGTGCATTTTGAACTCGGGGGCAACGACCCAGCCATCGTTTTAGACGATGCAGACTTGGACGAGGTGGTACCCAAGATTGTGGGCGGGGTGTTTCGCCGTTCGGGACAAGTCTGCTTTGCCATTAAGCGCGTATACGTTCCAGACTCGCTGTACGACGAGTTTTTTGAAAGGTTCTGTGCAGAGGTGGATCAATTCCGCATCGGGCACCCGTTGGATGAGCGGACGACGTTTGGACCGCTCAACAACGCCAATCAGTTTCGCTATGTGCAAGAGTTAACCGGGCGTATTCGCCAGAGCGGTGCCACCTGTGTCGAGCTGGGGCAGGTGTTGGAGCCAGATCAATGGCATAACGGGTACTACTTGCGGCCGGTGGTGGTACGGGACGCGGACCCTCAGCAAGAGATTGTGACGTGCGAGCAGTTTGGCCCCGTGATCCCGCTCGTGCGGTATCACACCGAGGAAGAGGTCTTACTGTGGGTGAATGACACCGAGTACGGTCTGGGTTCGTCGATTTGGACCCGTGATGAAGAGCGGGCGGTCCGTCTGGCCGAGGGAATTGAGG
>JAILZF010000094.1 GCA_023512635.1 Alicyclobacillus sp.
GGGAATGGACGCGTTGGCGGTGCCTGTGTTTGATGACGTCACGGGGCGCGTTCTGGCCGCCATCAGTGTAACACTGCCGGCGGGCCGATTGTCTGCTGGACGACAACAAGCCTTTCTCGAAGAGATGCGGAGATGCAGCCAACTGATGACCAACCAGTTGGAGGCAATCCGCTGGAAACGGAAAAAACTCGTCGATTCAGTATAAAGGTATCAACAGTATAAAGGTATCAACTTGATGAACTTGAAACTGCCGGCAGGGCCGTCCGACCGGCAGTTTTTGTTTGAATTTGGTATGATGGAACCGGCAGACCCCTGCAATCCAGGGGATGTAGATGCTTGGCAGTCGAGAGCAGGAGGAGAAGAGGAATGAGTTTGCGATTGGACAGTCGGGTGACGTTAAACAACGGGGTGACCATGCCGTGGCTGGGACTAGGTGTGTATAAAGTAGAAGAAGGGGAAGAAGTCGAGAGGGCTGTGCAGACGGCCTTGCAAGTGGGTTACCGCAGCATTGACACGGCCGCATTGTACCGCAACGAGGCAGGGGTAGGGCGAGCACTTCGGGCCTCTGGCGTGCCACGCGATGAGGTGTTTATCACCACCAAGGTTTGGAATAGCGACCAGGGGTATGACTCGACCTTGCAGGCGTTTGCGGCCAGCCGCGAAAAGCTCGGGGTTGACGTGGTCGATTTGTATCTCATCCACTGGCCTGTCAAAGGAAAGTACCTGGATACTTGGCGGGCTTTAGAGACGCTCTACGAGGAGGGCAAGGTTCGGGCTATCGGTGTAAGCAATTTCCAGATCCATCACCTGCAGGACATCCTGGCCATGTGCAAGGTCAGGCCTGCGGTCAATCAGGTCGAATGCCACCCTTACCTCACCCAGACCGAGTTGCGGACATTCTGTGAACAACACGAAATCCGCATGGAGGCATGGAGTCCGCTGGCCAAAGGCCGCGTACTGGACGATCCGGTGGTCCAGGCGATTGCCCGGCAACACGGCAAGACGCCAGCTCAGGTGGTGATTCGCTGGCACTTGCAACACCAAGTGGTGGTGATTCCGAAATCCGTGCGGCCGGAACGGATTCGTGCGAACGCCGACGTGTTCGATTTTGAATTAAGCGCGGCCGACATGGCTGCGTTGGACGGGCTAAACCGCCACGAGCGGACGGGTCCAGACCCGGATCATTTCGACTTCTGAATCAGAGAGAGGCGGTGCAGGTGCAAGCAGACGCGGCCAAGCGCTCGACGATGCCTTGGGCTTTAGGATGGGGAGGGTTTCTCGTCAATGCGGACAGCCGGGCGATTGCTCCGATGTTACCGGCGATGGCCGCTGCCTTGCACGTCTCGGCCGGGTTAGCAGGGCTGTTGGTCACCGGATACACCTTGCCGTACGGCGTATGTCAACTTGTGTACGGGCCGTTGGCAGACCGCATGGGCAAGGTGCGGACCATCGCCATTGCGCTGGCGCTGTTTTCGCTGGGAACTCTCGCGTGCAGTGGGGTTCACACGTATACTTCGCTGCTTATCTTGCGAGTAGCCACTGGGGTTTTCGCGGCAGGGATCATTCCCACCACGGTGGCCCTGATTGGCGACCGCTTTGTTCCCGCTGAGCGTCCCCGAGCCATCGCGTTTTTTATGTCCCTTTGCACATTTGGCCAGGCCATGGGCATTGTCGTGGGCGGTTGGGTGGCACAGTTCTACAGCTATCGCGTGTTGTTTCTGCTGTTGGGGCTAGCGGCTATCCCAACCTTGCTAGTCTTGCTGCGGCAAGGGTACCAGACGGGCAGCGCAGGGGTTCCTTCACGGCTGCGCGACAGGTACCGGGCGTTGCTCAACAACCCGCGGGCATGGCGGGTGTATGGCTTGGTCTTCGGCGAAGGGTTGGTGTTTTACGGGGGCTTTACGTTCCTGGGTGTGTACGGGGTAACAACCTTGCATTTGAGTTATTGGTGGGTCGGCTTGTTGACGGCGCTCTATAGTGTAGGGGGATTTGTGGGCAGCCGAACCATCACGCAAGTGTTGCGCCGTCTCGGGTTCCGGAGGATGCCTCTGCTCGGCACAGCCCTGATGACGGTTGGATATGGCGTGGTGTGGGGCTGGCGTAGCACCACGGCCTTGGCTTTAGGGTTGTTGCTGCTCGGGTACGGCTTTAGCTATTGTCATTCGACGCTGCAAACCTTGGCCACTGAATTGCTGCCGGATGGCCGTGCCACAGCGCTTTCAGTGTTTGCCTTCTCGCTGTTTACTGGCAGTGGGGTCGGGCCAATGCTGGGCGGGTGGGTATTGGAACGGTTTGGCATGCTCGCCTTGTTGGCCGCCGCCACCGCGGCCATGGCGGTGTTCGGCGGCGTTTGCGCTGGAGCGTTCTGGACTCGGCGAGGAGTCTCATGGGGACCGTTTTCACAGTCCGGCCATGGACAGGCGTAACCTACTCTCCCGCCATGGTCGCCGTGGTGGTTGCACCGCGGCGAGAACCGCGGGTCCATAAGGCCACGACCGCCAACGCCAAGCTAAGCAGGGTCAGGGCAGCAAACGCTAACCGGTAAGAGCCGGCTACGTCGCGGATGGCCCCGACCGCCAAAGGGATGAGGCTGCTCAACACGTAGCCACCAAACAGCATGGTGGAGGTCCAGTCGTTCGCCTCTTGAGGTGTCCGGGTTTCCAAAAGTGGCAGCAACAACGCCAGGGGAAACAGACTGCCAGAGCCGAGTGCCAGGAAGACGGTCGACAGCCATGGACTGACGGTGTGGGGTGCCCATGCCAAACAAGCCAGTCCCCCTCCCATCACCAAGCTGCTAATGGCAATCCAGAGTTGTGGGCGGCCGGTTCGCTGAACCCACGCAGGAATGGTGATGTTCGTTATCATTTGTAGCACAGAGCACAGCGTCACCAGGGCTCCGGCTTGAGCGGTGCTGTATCCAATCTCTGAGGCTAGTGGCGCCAACCACGTGACAATGCTGTAGTACAGGCCAGACTGCAGACCGAACACTACCATGAGCAGCCACACACGTGGCTGGCCCCAAGGCAGGTCTGCCAAACGCACGCGCGGCCCTGTAGGTAAACCGCTGTCCGCAGCCGGACGCTGGACGAAGGGAATCCACACGGCCAGAGCGATGACGGCAAACACAGCCCACACCGCCAATGCACCATTCCATGCGCCGTGCAGCCAAGCCATGACGGGGACCACCATACCGGCGCTGATGGCTGACCCGATGCCCATGCCAAGGGTATAAAGACCTAACATGGTGGCGGAGTGACCAGCGAAGTAACGCTTAATGAAGGCAGAGACCAGAGGCCCAGCTACGGCCATGCCCACCCCGGCAAACACTGCTGTGGCCAACAACAGCGCAGGGGTCAAGGCCACGGCCCGAAAGCCGATGGCCCCGCCAATGACCACCAGGCAGGCGGTGAGTGTGCGTTCAATCCCCCAGCGCGCGCCCAGCAATGCGGCCAGGGGCGCAAACACACCCATGCACAAAATCGGAATGGAGGCCAGCAGACTGGTCACGGTTCCGCTCATGTGCAGCCGTTGTTGGATGGTGTCTAGCACAGGGGAAAGGGCCGTCACAGCGGGGCGCAAGTTCATGGAGACTAGAAACAGCGTGAAAGCCAACAACCCTGACCGCGCTGTGGCGGCTGCGGGCCGGGACGGGGTGTGGGGATTCATGTTTTCGTCTCCTTTCTCACCGGCTACCATAGGTCCAGTTGTATTGTACAGGAAGTCGACGGTGCGGGGGGTTCTTTTGACAAAACTGGAATCGCTTTTTATGCACGAGGGGAGTTTGTGAGGAGGGAGAACCTTGCAGCGGATGCGAGCCGTTCTCTTGACCGCTGGCGGGGAGTTGGTGGACACCGAGCTGCCGCAACCGCAAGCGGCCGGGCGTGACCTGCTGGTGCGTGTCCGGGCGGTGGCGGTTAACCCCGTAGACACCAAACAGCGCGCAACAGGCGATGGGCGGGTTTTGGGCTTTGACGTCGCGGGGGAGGTCGTGGCGACAGGGCCAGCATGCCAGTGGTTTCGCCCGGGAGATGCAGTGTATTACGCTGGAGACCTTACCCGTCCAGGGGGATTCAGTGAATACCACTTGGTCGACGAGCGGATTGTCGGGCGTAAACCCAAAGGGCTTCGCTATGTGGAGGCAGCCGCACTGCCATTGACCACGCTGACCGCCTGGGAAGGGTTGTTTGACCGCATGGGCATCCCTGAAAGAGGGGCGGGGCCTGTCCCACTGTTGATCCTTGGGGCCGCAGGCGGGGTAGGGTCGATGGCTGTTCAGTTGGCTCGTTGGGCCGGTTTGACCGTGATTGGGACAGCGTCGCGTCCGGAGTCGACGGCATGGGTGAAGGAGCTGGGGGCACACGCTGTGATTGACCACCATCAACCGCTGCGCCCGCAGTTGTACGACTTGGGATACAAAGATGTCCCATACATTTTTTGCCTCAACGCCATCGACAACCACTGGGATGGGCTGACCGAGGTGCTTGCTCCTCAGGGGACGCTGTGCAGCATTTTACCGCCGTTGACGGCGCATGACTGGCGACCGCTGTTTGAAAAAAGCGCCACCTGGTGTTTTGAGTTGATGTTTACGCGATCCCGCTGGCAAACGCCGGACATGGAGCGCCAACACCAGATTCTGGAACGCGCCGCAGACTTGCTGGAAGCCGGCGTATTGCGTACCACGCTGCGTGAGACGCTGGCACCGTTGTCTGCGCAAACGCTCACGGAGGCGTTTGCTCGTCTCCAAGGTGGCCACACCATAGGCAAGATAGGCCTGACGTGGGACGCGTGAGAAAAGCCGTTGGACAGGGTGTGAGCAGATGGGCGTGAAGGCAAAGCGTGGGCTTGCCGGCTGCAGACAAGGCTGGGGAATCTCCATGGTGGGGGTCACGAACGCTGCAGGAGGGGGTTTTGTGTGATTCGCTTCAGCTTGTTAGACCAATCCCCTATCCCCGAGGGTAGTTCAGCAGCGGCTGCACTGTCGGACACGGTGGTTTTAGCGCAGCAGGCAGAGGCCTGGGGATATCACCGGTTTTGGGTGTCGGAACATCATCACGCGCCGGGGCTGGAGGGTTCGTCGCCCGAGGTGCTTGTTGCCGCCCTCGGAGCGAACACGTCGCGCATTCGGGTCGGGTCCGGAGGCGTGCTGCTGCCGCACTATAGCCCGTACAAGGTCGCCGAGAACTTTCGCGTGCTTGAGGGGCTGTATCCGGGCCGGATCGATCTGGGA
>JAILZF010000095.1 GCA_023512635.1 Alicyclobacillus sp.
CACATCTGCACTTTGGTGTCTACCGCGATACGGGCCGCGGGGAGTGGGCGTTTAGCCCGTCGGGCTGGTTAACCCAATGGGAACGGCTGCCGCAGACGATACGCTATCCCGACGCAACGCGCTCCCCGCGTCCCGCGGTTTCACCAGGGGCTGCGTGTACGGGGTTGACCTAGTGGCTGTGGAGGTACAAGCGGTCAGCGGGTGGCGGGGTCTGGTTGAACAGCCTCCGCTTGACACCCTTCGACACATTCCCGATACTGTCTGTCGTACGGCTTTGGCGCACAGGGGCCCCATCATGGGCAGGTTCCAGTTGGCCAGCCGGGCACTTCCGGGCGTAAGCCCGGTGTCGGGAGAGGGTGACCGTTGTTGACTACCGGACAAGCCCCGGCAACGCCTGCCTGGGTGCGCGGGCGGACAGGCATCTCGCAGTCACGCGTGGGGCGGATCTGCCTGTACGCGTGGATGTGCTTTCCTTGGGTTGATTTTGCCCTACGAGAAAAGGGCATTCACCCTCTTGGAGTGATTTGGGACAAGGTCGTGTTGTTGGTCTTGGTGATTTTGGCCGGAATGCGCTATCTGGCGGGGGTACGGCCGGTGCCCAGGACATGGTATCGCTACGCCGGATGGTTTCTGCTGTACGGGCTGGGTCTCATGTTCGCCGGGCTGGCCCAACCTTTGCTGTCGGTGCAGGGGTACCGGATCGACGTGTATTACATTTTGTACGCCTTCCTGTTGCCGTTTGTGGTGGTCGCAGAAGACGTGCCACAACTGTTGCACTTGGGGGCATTCACCGCCAGCCTGGTGGCGTTGCACGGGGTGGTCCAGTACCTGTTGGCGGTCCCCATCCCCAGCGGTTGGGTAGATGTGCACGAGCATGTACGAACGCGTGTGTTTAGTATCCTGCAAAGTCCCAACGAGTTAGGCTCCTATATGGCGCTGTCTGCCCCTCTGCTCGCGGGCCTGGCGGTGTATGAGCGGGACAAGCGACGACGGTGGTTGTATAGCATCGGGGCGGTGTTGTGTGTCGCCACGCTGCTGTTTACGTTTACGCGCGGAGCGTGGGTGGCGTTGGCCGGAGCCGTCGCATTGCTTGGGCTCCTCGTCGAGCGCCGCTTATGGTTAGGTGTGGTGGTTCTGGCGGTGGTGGCATACTTTCTGCCGCCCATCCACCACCGGATTGCCGATTTGCTGTCTCCGGTGTACTGGATTCAATCGGCATCCAGCGGGCGGGTGTACCGCTGGATCTTGGCGTATGATCAGATGGCGACCAATCCGCTTTTCGGCGTCGGGTTGGGTCGTTTCGGCGGGGCCGTGTCGTCGCTTTACCGGGGAGGCATTTACTCGGACAATTACTACGCAAAAACATTGGCTGAGACGGGGCTGGTGGGGCTTACCCTGTTTTTGGCCATGCACCTGCAACTGCTGCGCGAAGTCTTGCGCTGTGTCCGGCAACCAGGATTGGGGCGGCGGCGTTGGGTGTATCTAGGCGGGATGACTGGCCTGCTCGCGGTGTTTTTACATAATACGATGGAAAACGTTTTTGAATTTGCACCGATGGCCGTGGCCTACTTTACTTACGCTACCTTGTTGCTGATCTGGCGTGACGACCCCTCCTCTGTTTTGGTGTCAGACCAGGACGGAGTTCCACAAAAGGAGGGGGAACCATGAAGACTTGGCGGCAAGGGGCGGCTGTGCTGTTGGCTGGGGCATGGGCGTTATTTGTCAACCTTTGCAATGTATGGTTGATCCGCCCGCTGGCAGACGATGGGTCGGTTCTGGGCGTGTTGGCTGGCGCCATGCTGGCCCTTTTGTGGCTGAGTTGTCTGCCACCGCATCTGCGCCGACAGGCCATCAGCTTTACCTTGTTCTGTCTGTTGCTTGGCGGCGGCTGGAGTGCTTTGATGGTCAAACCATGGCTGCAGCGTTTGCTGCTAGGTGTGGTCATGACCGTCGGATTGGCGGTGTTGGCTTGGCTGACGGGCCGGGTAGCGCGCAGCCGCCTGTTGGCCGCCGTGGCCTGTCTCGTTCTGGCGAATTTCTGGTTGCCTTTAGACCAATGGACGTTTCTCACCCATTTTGCTGTGGTCTACCACACGCGGGTACCGTTTAGCCCAGTCGATTTGCCGGCCTTGCCTTTGCAAGTGGTGGACACGGGGAACGGCGGCCAAGCGGTGCTTACCCTGGCAAACCTGCGCGAGTCACAACAGCAGGTGTTGCAAGCGGCCACCCATGCCACCGACAGTCCGACCGCGCTGGAAGAGGTGTTGCGCGACTACGGCCATCGCTATCAACTGCTAGAGTTGCAGGCGCAGGGAGGCCGTTTACGCTTGATCCCCGCCGCCGCTGCCGACTTGCGCAGCGCCGACCCGGGAGCCTTGTTCAACTCGGTCTTTCCGTTTGTGGTCGTACGCTGGCAAGCCAGCGGCCAACGCATCTTACAGTACATGGTGCCCGCGGCCGCGGTGGATCAATTCGCGCGTTGGCTCCTCAGCCCCGGTGACCTGCCGGCCCATGTGAGTCAGCTGGCACTCTGGCTGCAAACTGAGGAGCGAGCCAGCTGGACCAACACCCTCCTGGCCTTCGGAGTGACCCCGGCGCCGCCGTCCCTGCACGTGGTCGCAGGCCGGTTGACCGGGACGAGCCAAGGTCATTCATGGTCGATCCCGGTAGACGGCAACACCCTGGTAGGGGTTGGTGCGTTCACTGCCCCGGGGGCCCACGAGGCCTTGGTGCTGGGGGTCAACACCCTGCAATTGGTCTCGCTAGACCGTGGAGTGGTGCTTGGCACCTACCACGGGGACACCGACCAACCCCTCGCAGGGGACCTCGTCATTGGCCCGTTGGATGGAAGTGGCCGCGACGTCGTCTTTGTCAACAGTTCCCCGGCGCGGATTCTCTCCTTTTCACCTGCTGTCGGTTGGCAGACGGTGTATACAGCCCCTAACCCGTCGTTGCGGTTTGAGGCCAGCGTGCGTTTTCCGGGGGACAACCAACCGGAAATTTTAACGGACGACCCCAGTCTAGTACGCGACTCGCCGGTGCGTTATTTTACTTCCTATACATTCCGGAACGGCCAATTGGTGCGCAACTGGCGGGTGTATCAGACCAATGTGGTGAACGTACAATCGGTTCAGTTCCAACCTGGAACTCCGCCGGAACTCGCGTTGACGCTCTATGGGTCAGGACACCTGTTGGTCCTGCGTCGACACGATTGGCCTGTCGTACCGAGTCTCAGTGTATTGCTCGCAGGCGTGATGCTCAGCGGTTGGATGTACCGCTGGCAGTTAAGGAGGGCGAGGCTTCATGGCCACAGCCTGTAAGTTTCATCCCTGGCCAGTCTGGGCCGGATTGGTGTTCGCCATGGGGAGCCTGAGCGCCTGCGGACCCGCGGTTCAGCCGTTAGACAACCGCACAGGTGCAGCTGCCAGCCAGGCTGGTGTCCCGGCCCCTGCCACCGCCTGGTCGCTATTGCAAGACGCGGCAAGTCGGAGCGAACAAACCGGTATGTACAAGGTCAAAGTGGATGTGGAGTCGCAGCTAGGGGCGATTCGCAGCAGCCTGACCGGCTACGGGGCGGTCAACCTGCCTAAGCGTGTGTCGTTGGACGTGTTGGCCGAGAACGACGACCTCTACTATTACCAGCAAGGGGAGTCGGCGTACGCTCGTGACGACGGCCATTGGGCACCTGCTCCCGCATTGCCGCAAGTCGATGCATTCGCGGCTTACCAACGCGTCTTGACCAAAGGCGCGCAGCTTCAGGTCCCGCTGCTCAAGTTACCGCAGGTGTTTGTCAATGACGAGTACTGTGATGTGTACCAGGCTTCTGTCCCTGTGCAAGCGCTTTGGCCCGACTTGACCTTCACCCCAGACAGCGACCCGCCGGCCGGTCAACCCTCGGCTGGTCACCGTGAACCGGCATATCAGGAGAAGACCAGCAACCCGTTTGTTGCACCCGGGGGTGTCTCGCAGACGGCAACCCTGGACCGCCATCAGCCACCGCTGTCTGTGCTGTATACCTTTTACGTGGGCCAGAGGGATCATCTATTGCGCCGGGTCGACAGCCAGTCGTGGTCAGCCATCCCCCAGATGGGGGTGTTAGAGATTGACGCCTCGAGCGTTTTTTTTGAAATGGGGCAAGCGAGTGCACGCATTCAGTTGCCTAAAGACTTGGTTCGCCAGTTAGAAAGCTCCAATTAGCTTCGTTTGCCCTCCCCTCGTTTGAGGCAAACTACGTCTGGGATTTTGCAGACGAGAGCGAGGGGTTTCTGGTGAATGTGCGGCGCATCGTGGTATTGAACGTCATCGCCTTGTTGGTGTTGGTTGGCTTGATTTACGGTGGCTATACCTATTACACCGGGGCGGTAAACTACGTGACGACCGACAACGCGTTTGTGGAAGGCCCGGAACTCCCTGTCAATGTGCAGTATGGCGGCACCCTCACCAGCTGGACCGTACAAAACGGCGACACGGTCAACGCGGGTCAGGTCGTAGGGAAGGTTGACCCGACAGCAGAACTGCAGTCTTTGGGAGCGGCGGCACGGAATCCAGGCGTGGCGACGGCGGTGGCCAAGGCAGGGGATGTCACCAGTCCGCTTAACGGTACCGTGGTACGTGCCTCTGCTGCGCCAGGTCAACCTGTTGCTCCTGGGCAGCCGCTGGCCTACGTGGTGGACCTTGACCACCTGTATGTCATGGCCAATGTCAATGAGACGGATGTTCGAAATATCGACGTGGGGGATGCGGTCGATGTATCGGTCGATGCGTTTCCCAACCAGTCGTTTAAAGGAACGGTCGGGGCCATCGGTTTAGCTACCAACAGTCAGTTCTCTTTGTTGCCGCAACCGGACAAAGTCAGCGGTACGTACACCAAGGTGACGCAGACGGTGCCAGTGCGTATCGACTTAGCAGGGTATAGCGGGGTCCAGCTGGTACCTGGGATGAGTGCAACGGTTCGCATCCACCGTGCCAACACCTGAGAGAAGGGGTTTCGCGCCAGCCTAGCCGAGTGATTGCACAAGATCAGCTCTATGTGCTAGAATAGTTCGGCGTGAGAACGGTGTTCCTCTGCCGGCCAGACCGGGTATGAACACTCGGGGGAAGGAGGGCGCTCCAGGTGAACCTCTTGCAA
>JAILZF010000096.1 GCA_023512635.1 Alicyclobacillus sp.
TGCTTTTACCACGTTTTCATTAAACACGCTGGGAACAATGTACTGTTCATTGAGTTGATCATCCGGGACACATGCCGCAATTGCACGGGCGGCAGCCAGTTTCATCTCCTCGTTGATTTCCCGTGCCCGTGCTGTGAGTGCCCCACGAAAGATCCCCGGGAAACAGAGGACGTTGTTAATTTGGTTTGGGTAATCGGACCGGCCCGTGGCCAGGATGCGGACGTAAGGCTCAGCTTCTTCGGGAGCAATTTCTGGGGTAGGGTTGGCCATCGCGAAGACGATTGGTTGTTCCGACATGACGCGTAAATGGTCCACCGTCAAGACCCCTGGGCCGGATACACCGATGAAGACGTCAGCTCCTGCCAACGCTGTCTTTAAATCCCCTTGTCGCCGTTCCGGATTGGTACGGGCGGCGTAGGCGTTCCATACCGGGTTGTCGTACGTTCGGTCAGAGACGAGAATCCCTTCCTTGTCAACCCCGATGATATTGCGCACCCCGGCAGACAGCAGGATGTTAGTACAGGCGACGCCGGCGGCGCCAATTCCGCATACCACCACGCGCAAGTCAGGGAGCTGTTTTCCCACCAACTTGGCGGCGTTGAGCAACCCTGCCAACAACACCACCGCAGTCCCGTGTTGGTCGTCGTGAAAAACCGGGATGTCGAGTTCTGCCCGCAACCTTTCTTCAATTTCGAAGCAGCGCGGGGAGGAAATATCTTCTAAATTGATGCCGCCAAAGCCAGGGGCAATCGCTTTGACAATTTGGACAATCTCCTCTGGGTCTTTGGTATTGAGGCATATGGGAAAAGCGTCGACGCCCGCAAACTGTTTAAACAGCATGGCTTTGCCTTCCATCACGGGTAAGGCTGCAGCAGGTCCGATATCACCAAGGCCGAGCACGGCTGTTCCGTCCGTCACCACCGCAACCGTGTTGCGTTTCATGGTCAGCTGAAAAACTTTGCCAGGGTCGGCGTGGATAGCTTGACAAACGCGGGCCACCCCGGGGGTGTACACGCGCGACAGGTCATCGCGGTTTTTTACCGGAGTTTTGGCTTGTATTTCGATTTTTCCGCCAAGGTGCACGAGAAACGTACGATCCGAGACGTTAACCACTTCAATGCCGGGGTACCGAGCCAAAGCCGCAACCACTTGCTCTCCGTGTGCGTCGTTGTGGACATCGACGGTGATGTCACGGATGACATAAGACTTGCTGACGTGAATCGTATCGACGGCAATAATCTCTCCGCCGGCTTCACCGATGACGGAGGCTACCGTACTGAACGTCGTTGCCGGGTGGATGCGCAAGCGCAGGATTAAACTTAACCCGCTCGACGGTTTGTTGGCCAAAACGCTTCCCCTCCCTGCTCACTGGCAAGGTCTTGATACGCCATTGTATCATAAAGAACAGACTGCAGCGGATACGGGCCGAGTATACTCGGCGAGCGGAGGCGATGGTTGCCATGGCGGATGGATACACCTCCCGTTTAGCAGCAGACCTGGCCCCAGGTGATACGCCGCTCTGGACAGCCCTGCAAGCTGTGGTGCAAGTGGACCGATGGCCTTTCCACGTACCTGGACACCATCAGGGACGTTTGCTACCATCCACATTTTCTGGTTGGCTGGGTGCTGCAGCCAAACTCGATTTGACAGAGTTGCCAGGATTAGATAATTATCATCAGCCGGTGGACTGTTTGTACACGTCGCAGCAGCTGGCAGCGCGGTTTTACGGTTCTGAAGGATGCGTGTATAGCGTCAATGGTGCCAGTGCCTGTCTCATGGGTGCCCTGACGGCGTTGGCCAGTGGCGGGAAGGTGATTTTTGCTGGAACGTTTCACCAGAGCGCTTGGCGGGGATTGATTTGGGCTGACGGCGAAGCGGTGATGGTGCCGCCGCAATTCGACGCCGCACGGGCGGTGACAGGGCCGCCATCGTTACCGGATGTGGCGGCCGCTTTACGGCGACACCCGGACGCGCGGCTGTTGTACGTGACTTCACCCACCTACGCCGGGGTGGTGGCGCCCGTGCAAGCCTTGGCAGAACTGGCTCACGCCCATGGCGTGCCGTTGCTGGTCGACGAGGCGCATGGGGCACACCTGGGCCTGGACCCTGCACTGCCGCCACACAGCATTGCCTGTGGCGCTGATGTGGTGGTGCACAGCGTACACAAGCTGTTGCCTGGGTTGACCCAGACCGCCTGGCTTCACTGGCAAGGTCCGCGCATCGACGGTCCACGCTTGGCCGAAGCGGTGCGCATGTTCCACACCACCAGTCCATCCTACCTGCTTTTAGCTGCGCTTGATGTGGTGCAAGCCTGGCTTTATCGTGAAGGCGCCGCGGCAGCCCAGCGTGCCTTGGCCGCGGTGGCTCCGGTTTGGGCAGCGTATCCATCTCACCGCCTGGACGATCCGTTGCGCCATTGGTGGCCAGCGCCAACGCCCGGGGCCAGCCAGGAGCTCGCCGCGACCCTGCGCGCGCACGGAATATTTCCGGAATACGCCGATCCGTTAGGTGTCCTCAGCCTGTTTGGTCTGGCCACAGATGAACGCGGTGTTACCCGCTACTTGTCAGTTTTGCAAGCGGCAGAGTCGGCGGGCACTGGTTCCTTGTCGACGGGGGAGCCATCGCGTTCACCGGCGCTGGGGTTGCCAGGGACGTTAGCGCGTCTGCTGGCGGCCGCGGCGGCGACACCGATGCAGGAGCGGCCGCGTACCGTTTGGCAAGCAGCACGCCGTTGGCAGCCGCTGGCCCGTTCAGCAGGAGAAGTGGCGGCGGCTTGGGTGACTCCGTATCCTCCCGGCGTCCCGGTGGTGCTGCCTGGACAGCGCTTGTCTGCGGACGTTTGCCGCGATTTGGCGGCCTTATCGGCAGCGGGGGCGGAGTTGCACGGCGTGGTGGATGGCCATGTGTGTGTCCTTGCTTAACGAGGGCTAGACGGCCCAAAAAAGGGTGAGATGGGCCAACGAGACCTATGCAAACGGGCCTGTACAGAACAGCGTTTCCGGCTGCGCCAGGCGCAAAGGGGCGGCGAATGACGTGAATCGCCAAGGTTTGTTTATTACATTTGAAGGGATTGACGGCGCTGGCAAGAGTACGCAGTTGGCGCGCTTGCAGCATAGGTTGGAGCACTTGGGGCAGCGCGTGGTGTGTACGCGCGAACCGGGGGGAACGGCGCTGGGAGACAGCCTGCGCCAACTGCTCCTGCAGCCAGCAAGTCCTTTGACTGCACGCGCAGAGGCGTTGTTGTTTGCAGCCGCACGCGCCCAGCTGTTGGCCGAGCGTATACGTCCGGCGTTGACGGAAGGGGCTGTCGTGCTGTGTGACCGCTACGTCGACGCAAGCCTTGCCTATCAAGGGGCTGGGTTAGGGCTTGGCTATGAGGCGGTAGCAGCTCTCAACCGTTTTGCCACGGAGGGCTTGCGACCACACTTGACCGTGTTGCTGGATGTACCCGTGGAAGTCAGCCAAGCGCGTCTGCGCCAGCGCCATGGGACCGGCCCAGACCGGATTGAGCAGCGCGGGCTAGCGTTTTTTGAACGTGTTCGCACGGAATTGTTACGCATTGCCGCAGCTGAGCCTGACCGGGTGGTTGTCTTCGATGGGACGGCTCCCTTGATACAACTAGAGCAGGAGATCTGGCAGCAGGTAGCGAATCGACTTGGGCAAAGCAGCGGGCAAGGGGATTTGGAGTTGACCGGCAGGGGGGAATGGCCGTGAAGATGATTTTGACCGTAGTGCAAAACAAAGACAGCCCGCGTTTGGCGCAAAACCTGGTCAACGCCGGTATTCGCGCCACCAAGCTGGCCAGTACAGGCGGCTTTTTGTCGGCTGGCAACACCACCTTTATGATAGGGACAGAAGAGGAACGCGTATCCGAGGTGTTGGAACTCATCCGCAACAGCTGCCGGGCGCGTGAACAGGTGGTAACGCCCATGGCACCCTTGGGGAACCACCTCGAGTCGTATATCCCGCACCCGGTGACGGTCCAAGTCGGTGGGGCGACCGTATTTGTCCTTGACGTCGTCCAGTTTGAGCAGTTTTAAAGCCTTCTGCTTCAGCATGGAACGTCCATGACGCAGACCGGGGCGGGCTGGAGGAGGGGGTCGGTGATGCGCAGGCTTGCACCGTACACACAATGGCCAGTCCAGACGGCGCTGTTGCAGCAGCTCTACCAGCAGGTGGCAGACGGGCGGGTACCCCAGGCGCTGTTGTGGATTGGGGAGCCCGCGCCGACGCTCAAGTTCGCAGAATTTTTTGCCGGAATTTTGCTGTGTACAGGGGAGGCTGCCCCTTGTGGTCACTGTCCGTCTTGCCGGTGGATGGCAGCCAGCAATCACCCGGACTGGTGGTTGCTCAGGACGGAGCCGGGGAGTCAAGTGCGCAGTGAAGACGTGGAGCGGTTGCAGGCGCAGTTGCAACGGAGATCGCATAGCGGGGGACGCGTGGTGTATTGTATCGCAGGCGTGGATGAATTGCACCCGGTGGCTGCTAACCGGTTGTTAAAAACCTTAGAGGAACCACTACCTAGTGTGGTGGCCATGCTGACAGCCCGCAGCAGCTTGCGCGTATTGCCTACCCTGCGCTCCCGCTGTCTGGCTTTCTCATTACCGGCAGATCCGAAGGCCCCTTGGGACGATCCACTGTCCAGCAGGTTAGCAGGGTGTTGGGAGCCATCATCGCAGGCGTTTGCCGCTGTGTGCAGCCGGGTGATACAATGGACAGAGGACTTGATTCAAGGGACAAAGCCGCCGTTGCAACTGGCGGCAGAGTTGCACGAGTTGGCGGAGCAACCAGCAGACGCAGACCAACAGGCTTTGGGGACTGCTGACGTACTGCACCTCGTGAGTCTGTGTTTACGTGACTTGTTGCATAGGGTGGCAGGCGAGAACACATGCGTTCGCCTGCCGGCGAGCGTAAAACTATCCCATTTGTCGAATCTGACCTCTGCCGCCAGACTGGCGCACGCCATCCCGGTGGTTTTGGACACCAAGGCGCGCATCCAGGCGCACGTCGGCACTGCGCTTAACTTGGAGCGCATGTGTATTCGACTGCAGGAGGTTTTTTCAGGTGTACACCGTGATTGGCGTCCGCTTTAAAACAGCGGGCAAGATATATTACT
>JAILZF010000097.1 GCA_023512635.1 Alicyclobacillus sp.
GTGTTGCAGCAGATCGGGCCGCCAGAGCGCCAGGATCTGGGAACCCTGGTAGACGCGCTCGAATCCGCCCTCGGATTCCGAAACCGTTTCGATGGGAGCGACCCAAAACTCCTGTGCGCCCGGCGCATGCAGGGTAACCCGGACCTTTTGCCAGCCGTCTTCCACGCGAAGCAGCGGCGCGGGCAACGCGCCGGAGAAACGCAGGTTCTGCGGTCCTTCTGGCGTTTCAAAAAACCGGTCGGGGTCGGCCGGCGCAAGGAAGTTGAGGACGGACTCCACGCCCAGCGCGAGCGGCCGCTTCACCGGAGCAGAGAGCGTGAGCGAAAGATCGCAACTCACTTCGCAGCCGTGGGGCGCCGGACCAAACAGGAAAAGTTTGGTAATCGAAAGATGGGGAGGCTTTTCCCCGTCTCCGCCATATTCGGGAAGATCACACTCCCACCGCAAATCCGCATAGTTCGCCGCCGAGGAACGCAACAGGTAATTTCCATTGGCCGCGGCGGCGATTTCGCGGATTTGCAGCGTTTCGTAATCGGCGTGGGTCTGCGAGGGATCGAAGAGAAACAGGCGAAACGCGTGGCGCGCGTAGCGGTCGTACCGCAGAAAACGGTCCAGGTTCGGCTCTTTCACCAGCACTTGTTCGTGGATGGAAACGGCGCCGGCGGTTGCAGGTGCGTTTTTGGCCGCGTCGCGCAGCCGCGCGTGATACGCCTCCAGACGCCGGATGATGGAATTGACCAGCGTGGCGGCGGAGGGCCGGAAATCGAACATGGGAACCGTCGCGCCATCGGAGGGCTTCAGCAGCGCCTGAAATTCCGGGGCGGTGAACAGAACCTCGGGCGCACCGTCGGCATCGTAGTCCACCAATTCGACGCGCGGCACCAGTCCGCCAGGAGTCAACTGATCGGCCAGCGCCTCCGCGCGAATCAGATTGCGCCAAAGCTCCGTGCGCAGGTGCGGGGCGTAAATGCCGCCGAAGATACCATGCCAATAGGCGTCATTCCCCTGGCCGCGCAGCACGCGGTCGCGCGCTTCCTGATGTTGCACGGCGTATTCCGCGCTGGTGCGCCGCGGCGGGATGGAAGTGACCATCACCGATTGCAACCTCGTTTTGGGCTATCTCAACCCGGTGTTTTTATCCGGTGAGCTGCAGCTCGACCTCGAGGCGGCGCGGGCAGCGGTACAGCGTCAGATTGCAGAACCGCTGGGCTGCTCGGTGATTGAAGCGGCAGACGCGGTGATTCGCCTGATCAACGTGACGATGGCGGAGGCGGTCAAAGCCATCTCGTCGCAGCGCGGTTACGACTTGCGCCGCTTTTACCTGGTGGCGTTTGGCGGCGGCGGACCCATTCACGCCGGCCGGATTGCGTTGGACTTGGGCATGCGCGGGGTAGTTGTCCCTGAGTACCCTGGGGTGTTTTCCGCGCTCGGCTTGCTGTTGTCTGACGTACGGCACGATTTGATGCGTTCCCGCTTAAAGCCTTGGGCACAGACGGACCCGGGTGAAGTCTCAGCGCTGCTCAGTGAACTGCGTGAGGCAGGAGCGGCTATCCTCGCGCGCGAAGGGTTTGCCCCGGCGCAGATGGCTTTTGAGGCGGGGGTCGATCTGCGCTACCGCGGCCAGGGATACGAATTGACCGTACCTTTAACGCGCTGGCCGGAAACGGCGGAAGATTTGAGGGAGATCCGGCGGCGGTTTGATGACCTGCACGAGGAACGGTTTGGGCACCGCGCGGAGGATGCTGAGGTGGATTGGGTCCAGGCGCGCTTAACCGCAGTTGGGCGTGTGGAGCGGCCACACCTGCGCCGGGCAGAGCGGGTGGCGGGGTCACAGCCTGAAGCGTATATGATGCGGCGTGCCTACTTCCCGGAGACGGGGGCCATGGATGTGCCTGTGTACCTGCGTCAGCACCTGTCTCCCGGCATGGTGCTCACTGGCCCGGCGATCGTAGAGCAGTACGACACCACCATTGTGGTCTATCCGGGGATGTCTGCCGTGATGGATGAGTGGCGGAACTTTATTCTGCGGCCTGACCAGGCCCGCTGAGGAGGACGAAAGCGCATGCGTTTGCAAGGAAAAGTGGCGATTGTGACAGGGGCTGGCCGTAATATCGGGGCTGAGGTGGCTCGCCAGTGCGCGCGTGAAGGGGCACGGGTGGCCGTGGTCGACCATCACGAGGGCCGGGCAAATGCTGTGGCTGACGAGATCAACAGCCAGTTTCCCGACCATGCCCTGGCCTTGGTGTGCGACGTTTCGAGCAAGGATTCGGTGCAGGCGATGGTAAGCCGGGTGTTGGCGGCGTGGGGGCAGGTCGACATACTGGTGAACAACGTCGCCATCACCGACCGCAAAACCGTGCTGCAACTGGATGTGGACGAATGGAACCGGGTGTTGGCCGTAACCTTGACCGGTACGTTTTTGTGCAGCAAGTACGTTGCACAAGCGATGGTCGAACGTGGAACGCGCGGCCGCATCGTCAACATCGCTTCGACATCTGGCCATCGCGGGCGTGTGAACGCGACGGCCTACACGGCTGCTAAAGCTGGCGTTCTCAACTTCACGCGCACCTTGGCAGCTCAACTGGCCCCGTACGGCATCCGCGTGAACTCAGTGACTCCGAATAAAATCGGATCGCCCGTAGGAGAAGAGGAAGAACGCAAGACGGGAGAAGTGAAAAATCTGATTGGCCGTAATGGGCGCCCACTCGACATTGCGCACGCAGTGGTGTTTATGGTCAGCGACGAGGCGGACTTCATCACCGGGGTAGACCTGTTGGTGGATGGTGGGGTCTTGGCGGCGCTGGACGCGTGAGAACAGTCTGCTGGCCCGCAAAGGGGGAGAGGCGAATGTGTGCGAGGCGGTGGCTGGCTTGCACGTTGGCGGTATTGGGTGTGGCGAGTCTAAGCGCGTGCGGCGGAGCGTCCACCTCGCCGCCAGGCTCTGGCAACACGGCCAACAGCGCGGCCCTGGCAGGGGAAGCAAATGCCGCGGCGGGGGCAGCGACATCGGCCAGTGCCGCCGTGCCGGCGCCCGATTGGACGTTTTACAAAGGCAAAACTATCCGCTTGATTGCCCCCGATTCTCGTGGTGGCGTTTACGATACCTGGGCTCGCCTCATGGCGCCTTACCTGGCTAAGGTGTTGGACGCGAAGATTGATGTGGTCAACATCCCGGGGGCAGGAACCTTGATAGGCACACACCAACTGTCGTTGGCTGCACCAGACGGATTGACCTTTGGCATGGTGGATACGAGTGGCGATGTTGCTGATTTGATTGAGCATGTTCCGGGCGAAGACTTTGACCTGTCCAAGTTCACGTGGTTGGGCCGCGTGACGCAGAACACGGTAGGCATCTACGCCCAGCCAAACGCTGGGGTACACTCTGCCAACGACTTGCTGCAGTACCGCGGCAGTCCCTTGAAGGTGGTTGACATCCGCAGTTCGGTGGGCGACATGGCGGTGCGGGGGGTGCTGCACGCTTATGGGGTGCCGTTTTCCATGGTGTACGGCTACTCCAGCAGCAAGGAGCAGGTGGCGGGCTTCCTGCGCGGAGACGGGCAGTTGGCAGCTGGTGACTACTCGGTGTGGTCGACCGTGATCGAAGCAAAAAAGGCGCAGCCGCTGTTGGTGGTCACCATGCAAACGTCACCGTTGGCTCCGGGTGTACCGGCTTTGGGTACGTTGCTGTCGCAGCACCCGCCAGCCGGGTCAGCACAGACGGCGCTGCAGACCATGACGACGCTGCTTTTGCTAGGTAAAGACATTGCCGCGCCGGCGGGGGTCCCGGCGGCACGGGCGGCCGCACTCCAAGCGGCCGTGCAGCAGGTTTTGCAAGACCCGGATTTTCTCGCGGCAGCCAAACAGCGTCACCTAGAGGTGGATTTTGAAGACGGACAGCATTTGCAGCAGGACTTGCAGCGGGTCCTGGGGAATTTAAGTGAGTTAGAACAGTTTTTGCAATAAATCCTTTTCATCGTGGGTGGATGAGGGTTTACCAAAGGTATGGGGCGCATGCGCCAGCGCGGGAGGCTGGGCTGCGCCCCTTGGAATGGGTAAAGGGTTAGGACTTGTTGCGGACGTCAAACAGTGTTATCATCCCCGTCATGTCGGGGCCGTTTGTCACATGTGGGAGAATGTGGCAATGGAACAGCCACTTGCCAGGTTGGTTCATTTGGAAAGACAGGTCATAGGTGGTGCCAGGTGCCGTGTCAATCGTGTCCATCATGACGGGGTTGGGCAGCGGATAGCCGTCTTGTCCGATTTCCTGAAAGTGCATGCCATGCATATGCATGGGGTGATTCATGGCGCCGAGGTTGATGACGTGCACCAAAACCTTGTCGCCAACCTGTGCGGGCAGCACTGGCGTGGCAGGGTATGACAGGCCGTTGAGGGTGTATCCAAACTGGGACGAGTCGTTTAACACCAAGGTGTATTCCTCTTGGTAGCCTGGGTGAACCTGCTGCCAAGCGGTACCTTTGGGTTCGACAATGAAAGGCCCAAACGCTCCCATGTTCTCCTGCTTCATCATGTCATGCATGGGGTGACTGTGGTACATGTATGCCCCTGGCGAACCGTCCGTCTTTCACCCGGTTGGCGCCACTGGTGACGGTATGTGCGATGGTGTCATTGTTGTCCCACACCACCGTCGTGCCGGGCGTCACGTGTAACGTAGCCGGCTGAAACACCATGTCGCCCATACGAAGGGTGACAGTCTGCGTTAAACCTTGCGTGACGGTAGAGGCGGTGGTTGGTAACAATGTCAGGGCACTGTGACCGCACCCGGTTGCAGCGGCTGTAAGTCCTGTTGCTACAAGGGTGACTGTACCCCATGTCCACAGGTTGTACCCTGTCTTTTTTTTCTTCTTCTTCATGGTCTGCTCCCCCTAGGCTCTCCCAGGCTTGTTTGGACGGAACCAGGTACCGTGACACGGTATCAGCGTAACGCCCCAGGAGGTCAAGGAGGCAGACCCAACCAGCGCACGCGGTGTGATCTGGTTGTAATCCTCCTTCTGAGGTGTCTGCTTGCCTCAGACAGACTAGCAGCAGGAGGTACGTTCGTACCCTGTGCAACGCGCAAAAT
>JAILZF010000098.1 GCA_023512635.1 Alicyclobacillus sp.
CAAGTGGGCGGAATCCTATACACGGTGACCACCGGGCCAGCCCCGAGTTCTCCGAGTTGGATGACTCCCGCGCTAAGTGCCAATTACGTCGATGCGCAGGTGAACGTGACGTGGAACACGACCCTCGTACGACGCGCGAGCACCCAGACGTTGACGGTCAATCAGTTGTTTCCACCATGAGGACCACGCCTTCGTACCCTCCTGCGGAGAGACACTGGTGCGCTGCAACCCTAGGTGTAACCATGGTGGAGATGTTGGCTGCACTCGTGTTAGGCAGTTTGGTGTTAGCCTGCGTGTTGACGTGCACGTATTGGGTCATGCGGGATGTGCCGGCCCTGGAAGCGCGAAATCAAGTGAGTGCAGAACTGCAAACGGTCGCTCAGTGCTTGCAAAAGGAGTGTCAAAACGCGGTAGCAGTACAGTCGTTGCCGAGTGACGGGATTGAACTGGTGCGCCCGGACGGTACACTCGTATACATTCACTTTATCCCGTACAGCACTTGGCAGGGACAACCGGTGTTGGCCACGGCCATCGATACGACGCCGCCAGGAACGTCCTCCGCTACACGGACATGGGTGTTGTCACCCGGTATCAATCTCGCGGGCAGCGGCGTGAGTGCGCACGGGTCACAAGTCACGTTTGTCTTGCAAGGTGTGTCGGTCGGTACGGCCACCCCCACAGAGTCTGGCCGTCTTGTCACAACGTTTGCTGTGGGTGGGGGGTTTTGAGTGCGCTGTTTCGACACAGGCTCTGGTCAAGACCGCGGAGCTGCACTGCTCAGCGTCATGGCCTTCATCATGATGTTGACGGTTGCGTTGACGGCCTTGCTCGGTCTGGCATGGCAAGGGATGCAAGCCACCCAGCGCTGGCTGGACGGCCAACAGGCGCTGGCCGATGCGCGCAGCGGTCTAGAGGCTACGTATGCAGAGATGCGTTCACAATGGGCTTTGTACAGCAGCTGGCCCTTGAGTCCACAGGCGCAGTCGGCGCTGTTGGCGTTTGGCATGTGGCTATGGTCCAGCAGTGCGTTTAACGGATCGAACGTTTCCGTCGGCGTTACCTTAGGCAACGGCAATCTGCCGTCAGGTTCTCAACAAAGCGGTACCCCCTCCGGTTACCAGTATCAACTTTTTCAATACACTGCTACGGCCAGTCGCGGTAGTGTGAACAAGGTATTGCAGACGACCATTCCTCTGAGCAACGCCTTCGCTGCTACGGGATTTGCCTTGGCAGCTGGCAATAACCTGTTCCTCGCTGGCGCACCGGAGGTCCAAGGCAATTTGACTGCCAACAGGCTCTTTGTCACAGACAACGGGTGGTACATCAATCCCAACGGCAGCGGGCCGGTGGGCAAGGGAGTGGTGCCAGCTGCATACCTTGGACAAACCCTGTATTTTGCTCCAGAACCGGCAGGGAGTGAGCCGGCCAGCAAGCCGTTGTTGGACGCTGACGTTCATGTGTACGCAAACAGCGTGAGTGGGTTTCAACAGTTCACGCGTACGACGTATCCCATTCCATGGGATTTAAGTGGCGGTACCGTGGCCAACCCGGTCGCTATAACCGCTGCCAACTGGAGTGCGTGGCTGGATGGGGGGCGTACCGCCGGCGGAGCCCAGACCGTCAGCGATTCCGTCAACATGCTGGTGACAGGAACCTATGGTCCTTACATCAAAACCCTGGTGCCAAGCAGCGGCAAGGCTCAAAAGATCACCACGGGCAGTGGTTTGATCCCGGTGAGCGGCGGGAATGTGCAATATGCCCCGCCGAAAAACGGACCGAACGCGTTTACGGTATCGGGATCAGAAACGGTGACGGGGCCGTTGTATTTTCAAGGCAGTTTAATCATCCCGTCCGGTGTTACGTTGACTTGCACGCAACCGGTATACGTGACCGGCGATGTTACGGTGCAAGGTACGCTCCTATTGCAAAACGCTGCGTACATCGCTGGAAACCTGCAGGTGGCAGGAGCATTGCGCTCAACCGAGACCGTCTACGTAGGCGGTGACTGCGCACTGACGCAGGTGGCCCAGGCTGAGCCGGTGGCAGCTGTGCAACCCCTGGCCTTGTTTTGCGCAGGAGACATTGCCATAACTCTTGCACCAGGTGTAACGTCGGCGGCCAACCAACCGGCCGCATGGTTTGCATATTTGGCTGCCGGGGGTAATATGATCTGCCTGGGGACGACGGGAGACTACCGAATCTACGGTGGTTTGTGGGCAGACCAGAACCTACTGGTAGACGCCGTGCCGGGGGCTCATCAAACAGTTAACATCAACACGGGCCAGCTGACCAGTTTAAACCTTGCGGATCATAGCAGTCGCCTGTTTATTGCCTGGGACCCATGGTATTTGACACAGCCACCGCCACTGTTCCCCGGGACTAGCGACCTAGGAAATGCACAGTGGTCGATTGCCCCGCTGACCCAACCGCAGCAAACAAGTCACTGAATCAAATCGCCGTTTAGATCAAGGGACTTTTTGACCGAATTTGCATCTGCTTTGTGAAAGAGGTATACTGCTGCCAATACGCCCCCCTCGCCCCCGCCTCTAGCTTTTAGAATGCTAGGATAAGAGGTGATGGAGTGCGGATTTCCATGTCGAAGGCGCTGTACCTGTCCGCGGTAGCGGCTGTGGCAGTGTCGGGCACAGCCGGTGCGGTCGCAGGCAGGGCCTATAAGACGGTGGTGGTCCAAGATGGAGGACAGCAAAAAGTTTTTCACGGATGGGCCACGGGTGATGTCGAGTCGTTTTTGCGCGCACACGGCGTGAAGGTCGCCACGACAGACCGATTACAACCGGATGGTCACACCCCGGTGCAAGACGGTATGGTGGTTACGGTGGTACACCCGCTGACCGTCCATATGGTGGACGGGCGCCTGCAGTATTCGGTGCAGACCTTGGCGAATACAGTTGGGGAGCTGTTGCAGCAGCAAGCCATCCAGTTAGGACCAGAAGACCGAGTGGAGCAACCCTTGAGTGCACCGCTTCGCAACGGAATGACCGTTCGCATTCACCGCACAGAGAAACAGGTGTCGGTCAAGACGCAGTCGATATCGTTTCAGACCATACGCCAGCGGGACGACAGTATGTATGAGGGCGAGCAAAAGGTGCTGACGCATGGTGTGGAAGGATTGCTCGAGGTGCAGACAACGAGCGTCTACGTCGACGGACATCAAACGGGCCAGTCGGTGACACAGCGGGTGGTACGTCCGCCGGTCAACCAAGTCGTCCTTGTGGGAACGCGGCCGCGCCCGTATGTGCTCAGCGCGCGCGGTGTAGGGTCTCTGCTCATTAAGCGGCAGCTGACGGTGGTGGCTACGGCGTATGCGGCAGGTGGCCACACCTCCACGGGAGATATGGCCCGTCCGGGAGTCGTCGCGGTGGACCCGAACGTCATCCCGCTGGGAAGCAAACTTTATATCCCGGGGGTGGGGGTGGTCATTGCAGCAGACACCGGTTCTGCCATTCGGGGTACGCGAATTGACGTGTGTATGGGCAGTGAGGCGGAGGCTGAGGCGTGGGGGGTACGCACAGTCACCGTCTATGAACTGGCTGGATAAGGTGAGACGAGCTGTCGTACACGGCAAATGATTCAGCAAGCTTACGTCATGCAAAGTCACCCGGAGGGGAGACAGGCGGTTCCTGTCACCTCGCCGGGATTTTTTCTGTCTTGCAGGACAGCCGGGCATAGCTAGGACTAGCCTTTCATAGAGTAGAGTGCAAAGCACGCTGTGTCACGAGGGGAAGTCGACAGAAGAATCTGCCTGCTTGGTCAGCAAGAACTTCACACCGGCGTTGCTAGGTGCCGGCGGGAGGGGTGTTCATGGACGCAACGCAACACAGACTTCGAACAAGGGACGCTCAACAACCTCCGCTGATTGTCAAGGCCAACGGAAAACAATGGCTGGTCACACCCGACGGCCGTGTTGAACAGGTGTGGTCTGACCCTGAAGTCGGAACGAATGTTCGGCGACAGGCGACCCGAGACGAAGACTGGACAAACCGCGTGGTGCAACAGTCCGTGTGGAACCGCCCTCAGTGGTGGCATACGACCGTTGCAGGAGAGCGAGGGGCACTGCCGTGGAAAGAGCAGATCACGCGGTTAAGGCAAACATGGATACGCCTCTGGACACCCGTTCGGGCGGCGTTGTCTGGTCGTGCCCAGGCTTTGGCCGGGGTCACGGCGGATCGTCCGTCAGGGCGATCTTTAAAAGAAACGTTTCAATTGGGGCTGGCCTTGGGCCTGGCGTTGGGTTGTGTCAGCCTGGTACTGTTTCATCAGATGCGGCCCAACGAGCCGGCAGAGAGCTTGTCAGGAGGGACGGTGAGCACCCTTCCAGCGACAGCGACTGTATCACAGCGGCCGCCCGCTGGGGTGGTTATCCCTTCCATCAAGGTTTATGTGTTGCGCGCCGGGGTGTTCGCTGGCCAGCAAGCGGCCCAAGACCGATGGGTCATGCTGCAGAAGCATGGCTGGACCGGTGTGGTGCACCACGGGCAGCAAGTAGAAGTTTGGGTGGGCACCAGTTTGACCAAGTCGGGTTTAAGCCGCCCACTTGAGCAGTTGCACAAGTTGGGTGTGGCGGCAGACGTGGTGACGTTAACTTGGCCATCCCGGCCCATCCCTGGATTGACTGGGGCACGAAGCAGCTCCGTAGACCTGTGCTCGCACTGGTTGTCAGGCGCTGCCAGCGCACTGCAGGCGTTGATTGGCGCCAACGCGGACGGAGCCGCGCTGATCGACGCAGAGACGGCATACACAGCTTGTAAGCGCCAGGTTCCGACTGCGTCCGATTGGAACGAGACAGGGCAGGCACAGTTGTTTGGGCAGTTTGTACGCGATTGGGACAGTGCCTTTCAAGCTGCTGCGCAACACCACACGGCAGAGGTTAACCTTGGTGTATTGCATGCCTTGGACGACCTGTCGCAGGTAGCGCAAATCGCACTTTCCAAGTAATTCGAAGTGCAAGCGCACAGG
>JAILZF010000099.1 GCA_023512635.1 Alicyclobacillus sp.
GTAGACGGTCGTCTGGACGGTTTGCCAACCCGCCCAGTGAAATCCATACCGGGCCACCGTCCAACCGCCGATTCCTACCATGGCAGCCCCCGCCAGCACACCCCATGCAAACCAGCAAAACCTGCGCCCGCTACGCCGCCCTGTCCTGCCAGACCCGTCACCGCCGCAAAGCCCCGCCGGCGCACCTCGTCCGCTTGCCCACGCCGCCCCCACAGCCAAGCCATGTACGCCAGACAGGTTCAGCCGTTCTCGTCCGCGCTCCATAAGGTTCGGCAACGCCTGCAAGGCTCGCTGTGCGCCTGCATTACGTGGATTTAACGATAACGCCCGAGTATAGTACAGACGCTGTACCTGGGGATGGGCAGACCGCCGCGCCCGCTCCAATGCCTCGTGTTCCGAACAGAGGCTGGCCAACAGCTCATGTACCTCCCAAGACTCCCGGACTTGCAGCATGTTTTCACACAGCTGCTTAGCCAACCGCACGTGGCCCAAGGCCGCCCAATGGCGGGCTTCCGTCAAAGGCGACCATGGCCGGTATCCACCATACTGCATGCGTTTGGCGTCGACCAGCGGATCGTCTGCATGCACCCACACCCCAGACCGCAGCGGAATCAACGAGCGGTGTCGCACGCCCTTCACACCTTCCCTCTGGGGACAATCCTGTACCCAACCTATGCCGGAAGGTGCACAGGCATGCCCAGGAGGAAACCCGGAGGGCAGAAACCTGTTGTCAGATCACCCGACCGCCACCCTGACACTTGCAGCTGCAACCCACGGAGGAACCTACAGCGGGTCAAAGGGAACGGCTTTCGCGCTTAGAGTGCTTTGACCATGGCCCCATCCACAAGAATCGCTTGACCGGTCAAGTAACTGTTCACGGCGGAACCTAAAAAGACCGCCACCGCCGCAAACTCGTCGGGTTGTCCATAGCGGCCAAGGGGTATCAACGACTGGCTCTGGCGAGCAATCTCGGCTACACTCACCCCCTGCTGCTGCGCTTTGGTGGCGTCTAATTCCATCACCCGCTCTGTGGCAATCCGCCCCGGTGCCAAGGTGTTGACCAGGATATTGTCGGGTGCTAACTCAATGGCCAGGCTTTTCGACAAACCAAGGATGGCTGCGCGATATGTATTGGAAAGGATGAGGTTTTCCAGCGGCTGCCGGATGGACGACGACGTAAAATTGATAATTCTCCCCCACTGATTTTTACGCATGTACGGCAGCGCCCGGCGCACCGTGCGGACGACGCTCATCAGGGTCAACTGGTGAGCCGTCTCCCATTGTTCTTCTTGTACAGAGTCAAACGTTCCCAAAGGCGGCCCACCCGCGTTGTTGATTAACACGTCGACCCCGCCAAATCGCGCTTCGACCGACGCAAACAAGCGTTCAATGTCATCCGCCCGAGAAACATCAGCTGGTGTATACGCCACGTCGTGATTGCCGGTCTCTTGAACAATCTCCGCCACCGCACGCGCCAACGCCTGCTCGCTGCGGCTGGTCAACATAACCCGGGCACCCTCGCGGGCAAACGCCTTGGCCGTTGCAAACCCCAATCCCCGGCTCGAAGCCAGCACGAGCACCGTTTTATCGGACAACCCCAAATCCACTGTCCCATGCCTCCTCTTTCACCGCAACTGGTTCAATTATACTCCAATCAGCGGCTGGACCGGGGTGAGTAGATCACGGCTCCTCTCCAGCAGATCTGCTGCTGGATTGCATAATTTCCCTGGCCTAGTTACACCCTGTCGGTGATCCTAAGCAAGGAGGAGGGATGTCGTTGGGAGACAGCCTAGCCATCAAAATCCTGCGTGAGCACCTCGTCTCCCCGCCCGAGACACTGCGCCCGGGACAGGAGATCCTCATCCGTGTCGACCACACCCTGACCCAAGACGCAACCGGCACCATGGCGTATCTGCAGTTTGAGGCCATGGGGATTCCCCGTGTGCGCACACGCCGTTCGGTCAGCTATGTCGACCACAACATGCTGCAGACCGGTTACGAGAATATGGACGATCACGTGTTTCTCCAGACCTTTGCGGCCAAACACGGGATCTACTTCTCCCGCCCAGGCAACGGGATCTGCCACCAGGTGCACCTGGAGCGGTTTTCCGAGCCCGGGATGGTTTTGTTGGGTTCCGACTCCCACACCCCGACGTGCGGCGGGGCGGGGATGCTGGCAATCGGCGCAGGCGGCTTAGATGTCGCCGTGGCCATGGCCGGCGGGCCGTTTGGACTGCCGATGCCAAAAATCGTCGGCGTGCATTTAACCGGCAAACGCCAACCGTGGGTGGCGGCCAAAGACATCATCCTGGAGATGCTGCGCCGTTTAACGGTCAAAGGCGGCGTCGGCAAGGTCTTCGAGTATTTTGGCGACGGGATCCGCGATTTAACCGTGCCCGAGCGAGCCACCATCTGCAACATGGGTGCCGAGTTGGGGGCCACCACCTCCATTTTCCCTAGCGACGACATCACGCGCGCGTACTTTCATAAGCAAAACCGGGAACAGGATTGGCGGCCGCTGGCCGCAGATGCGGACGCTCATTATGACGAAGTCATTGAAATTGACCTCAACCGTCTGGAACCACTGGTCGCTCAGCCGCACAGTCCGGACAACGTCGTCCCCGTACGCGAGATTGCCGGCTTGAAACTCGACCAAGTCTGTATTGGGTCTTGCACCAACTCGTCCTTTCACGACCTGGCCATCGCCGCCCACGTCCTGAAAGGCAAACGCGTGGCCAGCAACGTTTCGATGACGCTCACCCCCGGCTCCCGCCAGGTGTTTGCCACCATCGCCCGCAACGGCATCTTAGCCGACTTGATTGCCGCCGGGGCACGTGTCCTGGAAGCCGCTTGCGGACCATGCATTGGCATGGGACAGGCACCCAAGTCGGGGGGAATTAGTCTGCGCTCATTTAACCGCAACTTTGAAGGTCGTTCCGGGACCCCGGATGCCAAGGTCTACCTGTGCAGCCCAGAGACTGCCGCCGTGTCGGCGCTGTACGGCGTATTGACCGACCCGCGCGACTACCCTGGAGACTACGTTACAGAGCGCGAACCAGACGTGTACGACACCCATGACGATGGAATGATTCTCCCGCCTTCGTCCCATCCCGAAACGGTAGAAGTCGTCCGCGGTCCAAATATCAAACCCTTGCCGACCCGCGGGCCGTTGGAGGAGGACATCCGCGGCAAGGTATTGCTCAAAGTCGGTGATAACATCACCACAGACCACATCATGCCCGCGGGATCGAAAATCCTGCCCTTGCGGTCCAACATCCCGGCCATCAGCGAGTATGTGTTTGTCCGCGTGGACCCGCAGTTCCCAACACGTGCGAAACAGTACGGCGGAGGCGTGATCGTCGGCGGCAGCAATTACGGCCAAGGGTCTAGCCGAGAACACGCCGCCCTGGCCCCGATGTACTTAGGAGTGAAAGCGGTGTTGGCCAAATCGTTTGCGCGTATTCACCGCGCCAACCTCATCAACTTTGGTATTTTACCGCTTGTCTTTGCCGATCCCACGGATTACGACACCCTCCAGCAAGACGACGAGTTGGTGATTGCCCGGGTGCGTGAACAACTGCAGGCCGGACCCGACATCCTCGTTCAGACCACAGCCGGGCGGACCGTGCGGACCCGCTGTGAGGTTTCTGAGCGGCAACGTGCCATCCTGTTGTCTGGTGGGTTGCTCAACCACGTCCGCATGAGCCAAGCCAGTGGTCACTCCATGGCGGACGCAGCAGCTCACCTGGGCACAGCGACCATGGTATCCACCAGTGGACAGTTCCGGCCAGGCAAACCCCGTCTCGAGGAGGTGCACGCATGATTGCTCGTGAGGTGATGATGGCTTCACCGGTTGTTCTCCACCCTGAAGCCACCGTGGCCCAGGCGATGGTTGATGCTGCGCAATCAGAACTGGACGTGTTGCCCGTGGTTGACGGCCAGGGACAGTATATCGGCGCAGTGGCCAAGTCTGCCCTCATCGACAGTGCCAGCCGTAACTGCCGGGTGGCAGACCTGTGCTGCACCGATACCCTACTCTGTGCACCAGAAGAACCGGTCGAATACCTGCGCCACGACGCCAGCAGTGCCGTCCCCCACCAGACCATCGTGGTGGTTGACCGCAGCGGACGTTTCCACGGAGTCATTCCGAGCGTGCACTGGGCGGTCGATGAAGCCAAAGTGCAGAGCGGCCACCCGCGTAGTCCGCTCGAGGTAAGGACGTCCCAAATGCACCTGGTTTGGCGGTGTTTGGAATGTGGTGCACAGGAGACGCGCAATGTTGGTCTCCCGGAACGCTGCCCACACTGCGGTGCCCCCGCCAGTGAGTTTGCCTTGCATACCGAGGATTAAATACCTGACCTAAAAAAGGACGAGCGGTTAGACGCTCGTCCTTTTGTCCGGGGTTTGGTTTCGTCCGTCCACAAGCAACCACGCGGTCTAGACTGGTCACCCACCCGCAGGCGACCTGCGTGCCAGGTGAGGCACGTTGGCGCGGTGGATTTGTTTCCAAGGGATGGGTGTTAACGCTGCTTGATCCATCATCCGATCCCGTTGTTCAACCACCGCCAAATACTGCTTGTTGTGTCGTAGCGAGCCTTCAAACGTGAAAGCCGGGTTGTGGTTGACCGTGTGCTGGTTGGACATGACTCTCCACCCCCCATGTTCAGCCTGCCCGTACGGACCGTTCAGCATACGAGACAGACGCTGCCAAGCACGTACACGCATCAGAGTGGAGCACGACTTAGTTGGCACACGGCTTAAGACAGCCGCGTCTGCTCTCGCAGCCAGTCGCTAACCTCGGCAATCGGCAGCCGGGTTTGTTCCATCGTATCGCGATCGCGGATGGTGACACACCCGTCTTCTTCTGATTGGAAATCATAGGTGATACAGAACGGTGTGCCAATCTCATCATGACGACGGTAGCGCTTGCCAATCGAC